>JBDSIV010000025.1:0-6591 GCA_039917755.1 Knoellia sp.
GAGCGACGCTGCTGCGGTACGCCATCGTCGATGCTGGGACATGTGTCTCCGATCGGTGAGGTTGGCCACACCCTATTGCGCCACGGGCCCGCCCGGAGTCATACCGTGGTCTATCGGTTCATGCCCCTTGGGCCGACTGCCCGGTGTGGGGTCGATGCCCTTGTGGGCGCGTTGCCGGGGTGGTGCCGGTTTGCGATGTGACGACCGACGGAGGTCAGTGTCGACGGGGCGGCGTGACAGAGTGGGAACATGCGCATCGCTCTCACCGGCTCCTCCGGCAAACTTGGCTCCGTCGTCGCACGCGAGCTCCGCGAACATGGTCACGATGTTGTGGGTTTGGACGTCGTTGGCGAGCGGGGGCCCGGATTCGTCCGTGTGGAGCTGACGGACTACGGCCAGGTCATTGACGCGCTCGGAGGTGTGGACCGTTCTCACGGGTTCGACGCGGTCGTTCATCTTGGCGCGATTCCTGCCCCCGGGCTCCTCACCGACGCAGCCACGTTCCACAACAACATGACGAGCACGTTCAACGTGTTCTGGGCGGCCGTGCGGACCGGTATCCGGCGCATAGTCTACGCATCCAGTGAGACCGTACTCGGGCTGCCGTTCGACGTTCCACCCCCCTACATCCCCGTGGATGAGGAATACGCTCCGCGTCCCGAGTCGGTGTACTCGATTGTGAAGACGCTCGAGGAGCAGTTGGCGCGCGAGCTGGTGCGTTGGCACCCGGACCTGTCGATCACCGCACTGCGCTTCTCCAACGTCATGTGGCCCGAGGACTACGCGGAGTTCCCGTCATTCGACGCCGACGCGACGATGCGCAAATGGAACCTCTGGGGCTACATCGATGCGCGCGACGGGGCCCAGTCGATCGAGCGCGCGCTCGAGGTGACGCCCGCCGGGTTCGACAACTTCATCATCGCCGCCGCCGACACCGTCATGTCGCGGCCCAACGCCGAGCTCGTGGCAGAGGTGTTCCCGGGGACACCCATCAAGGGCGATCTCGGTGAGAACGAAACGCTGCTCGGCATCGACAAGGCTCGACGCCTGCTCGGCTTCGATCCGCAGCACTCCTGGCGCGACGAGCTCTGAGCCGGCGCCACATCTGCCGCTCCCCGTGGCAAGAGCTTCGCCGAGTCACCCTGTACTACCTCAATTCGGGGGCTGTGGTTCCCCGGGGCTGTGTTCACGACACGTCGGCCGCTCGCAGTTCATCCCATCGGGCACGACGTTTCGCTTGTTCGATGGGGTCAGGCACAGGCAGGGAGGCGAGCAGCCGCTGGGTGTAGGGGTCGCGCGGCGAGCCCAGCACCTCGTCACCCGTCCCCTCCTCGACCACTTTGCCGTGGTAGAGCACGACGATCCTGTCGGCCAGCATGTCAACCACCGCGAGGTCGTGACTGATGAAGAGGGCGGCAAATCCCAGCTCGCGCTGCAGCTCGTCGAAGAGATCGAGCACCTTGGCCTGGACGGACACATCCAGGGCCGAGGTGGGCTCATCGGCGATCAGCAACTCGGGTTGAAGGGCGATGGCGCGGGCGAGGCTCGCTCGTTGACGCTGTCCGCCGGAGAGTTCGTGTGGGAAGCGGTCGCCGAAAGCCTTGGGCAGCTGGACGGCTTCAAGGAGCTCGTCCACCCGGCCGCGGGCCTCAGCCGCGGACCCGGCCTCGCCGTGGACGATCAGGGGCTCGGCGACGCACTCGGCGATCGAGAGAAGCGGGTTGAAGCTCGTTGCCGGGTCCTGGAACACGAAGCCGATGCGGGGGCGGACCGGCCGGAAGTGCCGCTCCCGCACGCCGTTCATTTCGATGCCGTGGACGAGCAGGGATCCGCCGGTGACCTTCGTCAGCCCAGCGATTCCACGACCGATGGTCGTCTTCCCGCTCCCTGACTCTCCCACCAGGCCGAGCACCTCGCCGGGGCGGATACGGAAACTGACGGAGTCCACTGCGACGAAATCAGGTTGGCGAAAACGGCCGGGGTAGACGATCCGCAGGTCCTTCGCCTCGACCACTGGCGTCTGTTCGGCCCAGTTCTCCTGGCGACGCGCAGCACGATCGCGAGCCCCGGCCAGGCCCTGGCCGACGCGTGGCACAGCCGCGAGCAGCTGCTTCGTGTACGGCTCGCGAGGGGAGGAGAACAGCGTCTCGACGTCGGCCTGCTCGATGATCCGGCCCTGGAACATCACGGCCACCCTGTCCGCCAGGTCCGCCACGACACCCATGTTGTGGGTGATGAGCACGATGGAGGTGCCGAACTCGTCGCGGCAGCGGCGCAGCAGGTCGAGGATCTCGGCCTGGACGGTGACGTCCAGCGCCGTGGTGGGCTCGTCGGCGATGATCACGCCCGGATCCAGCACGAGTGCTTGGGCGATGACGATGCGCTGCTTCTGGCCGCCGGAGAACTGGTGCGGGTAGTGGTCCACGCGGACCTCGGGGTCGGGGATGCCCACACGGCGCAGGATGTCGATCGCCTGGACTCGTGCTTCGGCGCGGGTGTGCTTGCCGTGGGCCCTGAGCCCCTCGATGATCTGCCACCCGACGGGATAGACGGGGTTCAGTGCCGTCGAGGGCTCCTGGAACACCATCGCGGCGTCCCGTCCGCGCAGATGGCGGAGCTTGGCCCGGGACACCTGGAACACGTCGTTCTCGTCCGAACCGTCCTTGTGTCGCAGGATCACCGCGCCGCAAGTGCTCGCCGTCTCGGGCAGCAGACCGAGGATGCTCTTGGCGGTCACTGTCTTGCCACTGCCGGACTCCCCGACGATGGCGAGCACCTCACCGGGATGGACCGACAGGGTGACCCCGTCCACGGCGACGACCGTGCCGGCGTCGGTGGAGAAGGAAATCCCCAGGTCCTGGATGTCGACGACGTCTTTCATCGTGTTGCCCCTCCATCGGTGGGATAGAAGGTGGTGACGCCAAGGTCCTCCGGCGGTTCCTGGTCCGCGGCGCGCCGGGTGCGCAGCCGCGGGTCGGCCAGGTCATTGAGGCTCTCCCCGACGAGGGTGAGCCCCAGCACGACCAGCACGATGGCGAGCCCCGGGAACAGGGAGGTCCACCAGATGCCGCTGGTCACGTCGGAGAGTGCCTTGTTGAGGTCGTAGCCCCATTCGGCCGCGGAGGACGGTTCGATGCCGAAGCCGAGGAACCCGAGCCCGGCGAGGGTGAGGATTGCCTCGGACGCGTTGAGGGTGACGATGAGGGGGAGGGTGCGCGTGGAGTTGCGCAGCACGTGGCGACCCATGATGCGGATGGTGGGTGCACCGATAACGCGGGCGGACTCCACGAAGGCCTCCGCCTTGATGCGCACCACCTCGGAGCGCACCACCCGGAAGTACTGGGGGATGAAGATCACGGTGATGGAGATTGCAGCGGCCAACACACCCGGCCACAGCCCGGATTGCCCGCCGCTGATGACAATTGCCATGACGATCGCGAGCAGTAGGGAGGGGAACGCGTAGATCGCGTCCGCCAGCACCACCAGCACGCTGTCCAGCCACCCGCCCAGGTAGCCGGATACCAGTCCGAGGAGGACGCCCACCACGATCGACAACACGATTGCGGTCACGATCACGAGGAATGCCGTGCGTGAGCCCCAGATCACACGGGAGAGCACGTCGTAGCCGCCGACGGTCGTCCCCAGCAGGTGGGTGGCCGAGGGTGGTTGCTGGGCACCGAACGTACCGTCGGCATCCCGCAGCTGGGCGAAGCTGTAGGGCGCAAGCACCGGAGCGAAGAGGGCGGTGAGCAGGAAGATGCCGGAGAGCACGAGCCCGGCGATGAGCATCCCGCGTTGGAGACCAACGCTCTGGCGCAGCTGCGAGACGATCGGCAGGCGGTGCCAGCGGGGGCCACGCGCAGCGGGTGCGACGGCGGGGGAGTCCGTCTGTGGCGTGGACATCAGTACCTCACCCTCGGGTCGATGAGCGCGGCGAGGATGTCGACCAGGAAGTTCGTCACCGCAACGATCACGGCGAGCACGGCGACTATGCCCTGGACAGCGACGAAGTCCCGTGCCTGCAGGTACGCGGCCAACTGGAACCCGAGACCCTTCCACTCGAACGTGGTTTCGGTCAGGACGGCGCCGCCGAGCAGCAGTGCGATCTGCAGTCCCATCACCGTGATGATGGGGATGAGGGCGGGACGGTAGGCGTGGGTCTTGAGCAGGCGGCTCTCCTTCACCCCGCGGGAGCGCGCGGCCTCGACGTAGCCGCTGCCCAGGGTGCCGATGACGTTGGTCCGCACGAGCCGGAGGAACACGCCCGCGGTGAGCAGCCCCAGCGTCAGTGCTGGCAGGACGGCGTGCTGCAGGACGTCGATGACCACACCGGGATCGCCCGTCTGGAGTGCGTCGATGATGTAGATGCCGGTGGGATGGTCCAGGACCTGCATGTTGATTTCCGCGCCGGTACTGGCCCGGCCGGCCACCGGCAGCACCTTCAGCCAGACGGAGAACACCAGCTTGAGGAGGAGTCCCGCGAAGAAGACGGGGGTGGCGTAGGCGAGGATGGCCAGCACCCGCAGCACCGCGTCTGGGGCCTTGTCCCGGTGGTAGGCGGCCAGGCGGCCCAGCGGGATGCCGATCAGCAGCGCGAGGAGCAATGCGTAGAAGGCGAGTTCGAGGGTCGCGGCGCCAAAGGTGGTCAGCACCTCTGTCACGGGCCGACGGTCGCTCAGCGTGGTGCCGAAGTCGCCGCGGACGACGTCGCCGAGGTAGTCGAGGTACTGCGTGATCAGTGGCCGGTCGTAGCCGGCCTGGGCGATCCGCTCCGCCAGCTGGTCGGCCGGCAGCCGCCCGCCCTGGGCCGCGGTGATCGGGTCGCCCGTGGCGCGCATCAGCATGAACACGGTGGTGACGAGGATGAAGACGGTGGGGATGATGAGCAGCGCCCGGACGACGATGTAGCGGCCCAGGCTGCCACCACGGTCGCGGCTCTTCTTGGGGACCGGCGTGGTGCCGGTCTCCGGATCAATCGTGGCCGTCATGTGTCCGCTTTCTTGCATCGGTTCCACAGGGGGAACACGGACCGCGGGCCCTTCGCCTGGCGAGGGGCCCGTGGTCCGTGATCCTTGACTGATGTGTTGCTGCCCGATCGGGTGTGATCAGCCCTTGCTGAGCGCTCCGTAGCGGAACTTGAAGGAGGCGTCGAGGGTGTCCTCAGCGCCCTTCACGGAGGTTCCCACCACGGCAACCTGTGCTCCCTGCAGATAGGGGACGGTGGAGAGGTCGGCGGCGACGTCGGCCTGGATCTCTTCGATGAGCGCCGTGCGAGCGGCCTTGTCGGGCGTGCTGGCCTGCTTCAGGATCTTGTCGTTGACCGCACTGTTGTCGTAGTGGTTCCCCAGGAAGTTCTTCGTGAGGAAGAACGGCGTCAGGTAGTTGTCGGCGTCGGAGTAGTCCGGGAACCAGCCCAACTGGAAGAGGGGATACACGTCGGAGGTGCGGTCCTTGGAGTACTGCACCCACTCGGTGGTCTGCAGGTCCACCGTGAACAGTTTGCTGGACTCCAGTTGGTCCTTGATCAGCGCGTACTCGTCACCCGAGGACGGACCGTAGTGGTCGTTGGAGTACTGGAGCTTGAGGGCGACAGGGGTGGTGACGCCCGCATCGGCGAGGGCCTTGGTTGCCTTGTCGACGTCGGGGCCGCCTGAGCCGTCGCCGTACAGGTCCTTGAGGACCTCGGTGGCGCCGGTCAGGCCGGCCGGCACGTAGGAGTACAGCGGGGTGTAGGTGCCCTTGTAGACCTGGTCCGAGATTTCTTCCCGGTTGATCACGTCGGCCACGGCCTGACGCACGGCCAGGGCCTTGGCCGGGTCCGCCTCGGTGGTCTTCGTGCCGAAGGGCTGGGTGTCGAAGTTGAAGACGATGTAGCGGATCTCGCCGCCGGGACCGTCGACGACCTTCACGGAATCATTCTTCCGCAGGTCCGCGATGTCGGTGGCTGAGAGGCTCCGGAACGCGACGTCGATGTTGCCCTCCTGGATCTCCAGCTTGAGGTTGGAGGCCTCGGCGTAGTACTTGACGTTCACCTTGGCGCTCTTCGCCGGGCCGAGCAGCCCCTTGTAGTCGGGGTTGGCCTCGTAGGAGACGAGGTTGTTCTGGTCGAAGCTCGTGATGACGTACGGTCCGGCGAACGCCTTGCCGGAGACGATGTCCGCGTCGGATGTCAGGGCATCAGCGGCGAAGACCTCCTCGTCGACGATCGGGCCCGCGGGGCTGGAGAGGATCTGCGGGAAGACCTGGTCGTCCGCGGTCTTGAGGGTGAACACGACGGTGGTGTCGTCAGGGGCGGCGACGCTTGCCAGGTTGTACAGCAGTGAGCCCGGGCCGTTGCCGTCGTCGGCGCCGCTGCCGAAGATGGCGAGCTGGCGGTCGAACGTGAACTTGACGTCGGAGGAGGTCAGGTCGTGGCCGTTGGCCCACTTCAGGCCCGGCTTCAGCTTGACCGTGTACTCCTTCGGGCCGGTGAAGTCGGCGGACTCGGCGATGTCGGGCTCGACGTCGGGGCTGCCGTACGGGGTGTTCAGCAGGAAGGGGAAGACCTGGTTCATGACGACGAACGAGCCGTTGTCGTAGGATCCGGCCGGG
>JBDSIV010000026.1:0-14390 GCA_039917755.1 Knoellia sp.
ACACCACCTCCACCGATGCCGACGACCTTGATGACGGCCAAGTAGTTCTGGGGTGTTGCCACGGTGGGGCCTCTCCTGAGATTGCTGAGTGCTCGAGCTGAATACGACGTGCAGGCTGCGACGGCGGTCCGGACCGTGATCCCACCTTGCTTCTGAACTCTCGACGTCAGGTCAAGAGTCACAGTTTGATCACGAACCGTTGACCTGACGCTAGGCGTCGGCGAGGTGTCATGCAACGAGGCGGTGGGCGTGTCGCGACCCGGTCCGGCGATTCTTCCTCACCGGCGCCACATGGGTCACATCACCCCCATCCGTCACACCCCAGCTCACCTCACCCGGCCCCACACACCGCGCGCCCCAATTTTTGCTCCCCATGAGGGAACTGTGAGGGTCCGGAGGGTGATTCGCCCTCCGGACCCTTCACTCTCCGTCATGGGGAGCAAAAATTGGGGCGAGGTCGTGGGTCAGGGGGAGCAAAAATTGGGGCGAGGTCGTGGGTCAGCCTGGGGAGGGCGATGGGGAAGGACCGCCACGCGTGACGGGAGTGTCGGGAGCACTCACGTCGATGACGTCGGGGTGCGTCGTGAGCAGGGCGGTGAGGATCTCCAGCTTGCGATCGACCTCGTCCGCGCCACCCCAGACCACCTGGACGTCATCGAGGGTGAAGGAGACGAGATTGGCCGTGCTCACCTGAATGGCAGTGACGCGCTTCGCGAGGTCGACGGGGAGCGTGTCGATGACCGAGAGGGCAGCCTCGAGCGCCTCCTTGGTCGTGCCCTTGCTCGAGGCCGCTGTCACCAGCGGAACGCCGGCCGGCGCGGTCTTCACGGTTTGGTAGGACACACCTGTTGAATCCACTACCTCAAGTTGACCCTGAGGGTTTTTGAGCACGAGGGCAGGCTGTCGGGCCACCGTGCGAACCCGCAGGGTGCCGGGCCAACCGCGTTCGGCGGAGACTTCGGCGATGGTGGGCCGGCTGCGAACCCGCTCCTCGACCGCGCCCAGATCAACGCGCGCCAAGGGCGTGCCCTTGTCCACGTTGACCAGAGCGGCCACCGCGGCCTTCTCGGCACCACTCACCCCCACGACCTGGACCTGGCGCACCGCCAGCACCGGGCTCCAATACGCCACCCACACGAGGCCCGCAACGACAACAAGGGAACCCAGGATCCACAGGGCCCGCCGCCACGGCTGACGGCGGCGCTGGAGGGCACGCTCGCGGAACCGCGAATCCGCCGACGCCAGGTCGCGTGAGGACACACCCATGGCATTCACCTCTGCACCAGGGCCTGCAGCACGAGCTCGGCCAGTTCGGTGACGTCGCCTGCGCCCACGGTGAGGATCAGATCCCCTGCGGTCGCAGACCTCGCCAGAGCCACGGCGGCATCGTCAAAGGTGCCACCGACAACGACGGTCCGCTCCCCCGGCAGCGAACGCAAGGGAGCGGCAATGAGCTCGCTCGTGATGCCCTCCATCGGTTGCTCCCTGGCCCCGTAGACGTCGAGCAGGATCACGGAGTCGGCCGGCGCCAAACCAGCCGCAAAACCCTGAGCGAAGTCGCGGGTGCGCGAGTAGAGGTGTGGCTGGAACGCGACGTGGAGGCGGCCACCCCGTCGGGCCACGATGTCAGCAGCCGTGTGGACGACGGCCGCGACCTTCCCCGCGTTGTGGGCGTAGTCGTCGACCACCGTGACACCGTCAACTTCTCCACGGACGTCAAACCGTCGTCGGGCTCCGTCAAAGGCAGCGAGTCCCTCCAGGACGAGAGCCCCATCGGCACCGAACCCCGCCGTTGCAGCGAGGTAGGCCGCGGCCGCGTTGAGGGCGTTGTGTGCCCCAGGGGTCGCGAGCCGCATCGTCGCCCGACCTCCCTCGGGAAGGTGCAGCACCGTTGCCGTTCCGATGCCTTCGTCGTCGGCCCGGTGAGCACTGAGTGTGAGATCGGCGCCCTCATCGAAGCCATAGGTGAGGACCCGCGTTCCCGACTCCATGGCTCGGGCGACGAGACGGGCGCTTCCGGCATCGTCGGCGCACGCAACGAGCAACCCGCCCGGCTCGATCGATGCAGCGAACGTGGCATAGGCCAGCTCGACGTGGTCGAAGGTGCCATAGAAGTCGAGGTGGTCGGGCTGGACGTTGGTGACGATCGCGACCTCGGGCCCATAGGCCAAGAAGGACCCGTCACTCTCGTCCGCCTCGACGACGAACACGTCACTGCCGGTCCAGGCGGCGTTGGTGCCTTGACCGGTGAGTTCACCACCCGAGGCAAACGACGGGTTGAGGCCCGCGGCCTGGAGGGCGACGGTGAGCATGGACGTGGTCGTGGTCTTGCCATTGGCGCCAGCCACCGCAGCACGCCGAGAGTCCTGCATGGTGGCAGCTAGCCCCTGGGAGCGGTGCAGCACAAGGCATCCAGCCTCACGGGCGGCAGCAAGCTCAACGTTGGACTCGGGAATCGCCGACGAGATGACGACGGTGTCGACGCCCTCGACATGAGCGGCGTCGTGACCGACAAACACCTGCGCTCCCTGCTCGCGCAGCGCTGAGAGAACTGCACTGTCCTTGGCATCCGACCCGCTCACCGCGACCCCTCGTGCGAGCATGATCCTGGCAACGGCAGACATGCCGGAACCACCGATGGCGATGAAGTGGACGCGACCCAGGGTGTCGAGCCCGGGGACCTCTTGGGTGAAGTCGAACCGGGTGTTGCGTGCCTGCACGATCAACCCCTTCTGGACGCGGCGTCGACCACGAGGTCGGCCAGCAGCTCGTCTCCTCCGCGCTCCCCCACGGAGGCCGAGGCCGCAGCCATCTCCGCCAAACCGGGGGCGTCGCGCAGCAGCGGGACGAGCGTGCCTTCAACCCACGATGTCGTGAGGTCGGCGTCATCGACGAGAAGGCCACCACCGGCCGCCACGACGGCGCGGGCGTTGAGCCGTTGCTCCCCGTTGCCGATGGGCAGCGGGACGTAGGCCGCCGGCAGGCCGACAGCGGTCAGCTCACACACCGTGTTGGCGCCCGAGCGAGCCACGACGATGTCGGCTGCGGCGTAGGCCAACTCCATGCGGTCCGCGTAGGGCACGACGACATAGGGAGCGCCTGCACCGTCCCCGTCCGACACGGCGAACTCCTTGCCCACCCCCGTCACATGCAGGACCTGCACACCAGCAACACGCAGCGCGTCCACGGATGCACGAAAAGCATCGTTGATGCGTTGGGCACCCAGGGACCCACCGGTGACGAGCACCGTGGGCCACTGCGAGTCGAGTCCGAAGTGCGCCAACGCTTCTGCGCGACGCGCCTTGCGGTCGAGGAGCGCGATCTCGCGCCGCAGCGGCATACCCGTCACGGTGGCGCCATGCAGCGGGGTGTCCGGGAAGGTGACAGCAACGTGCGTGGCGAAGCGCGCCCCCACTTTGTTGGCCAAGCCGGGTCGGGCGTTTTGCTCATGGACGACGACGGGTATGCCGCGTCGCCGGGCGGCGAGGTAGGCCGGCGTCGAGACGTAGCCCCCAAAGCCCACGACGACGCGCGCGTCAGCGGCGCCGATCGCATCATCGGCGGCCTGGATCGCGCGGCGCAGGGAGCCTGGGAGCCGAAGCAACGCTGCCGAGGGCTTGCGGGGCATGGGGACCTTGGGGACGACCTCGAGGTCGTAGCCGCGCGCCGGCACGAGCCGGGCCTCGAGACCCTCGGCCGTGCCGAGGGCCGTGATGCGGACATCGGGCTCGCGTCGGCGCAGACAGTCGGCAAGAGCAAGCAGCGGAGAGACGTGCCCGGCCGTGCCACCTCCAGCCAGGACGACAGATCCGACCCGTCCAGCGGAGGAGGGCGACAAGGCCGGCCCACTCATGAGCGAGACCCACGCTTGGGCAACACCGCGAACGAACGCTTGACGAGCGATGGGCGCGCAGCCAGAGCCTTGGCGCAGCCCGGTTCGGCGCGAGCGAACGACAGCAGGATGCCCAGGGCGAGCATCGTTGTCACGAGCGATGATCCGCCAGAGGAAACAAACGGCAGCGGCACCCCGATCACGGGCAGCAGGCCGATGACGGCGCCCACGTTGATCATCGCCTGGACGATGATCCAGCTCATGATGCCGGCCGTGGCGACGCGCACGAAGAAGTCGGAGGTGCGCATGACGAGTCGGTAACAGGTGAGGGTGAGGATTATGAAGAGTGTGAGAACCATCAGTGTGCCGGGAAGCCCGAGCTCCTCTCCGATGATCGCAAAGATGAAGTCGTTGTGCGGTTCCGAGAGCCAGGACCACTTCTCACGGGAGCCACCGAGGCCGAGCCCGATCCAGCCACCGTCGGCCAGGGCGTAGCGGCCGTGGATGGACTGACGGGCAGCCCCGAACTGGTCGGTGTCACGACCGAGCCAGACATCAAAGCGACCAAGGCGGTTGGGACTGGTGACGACGAACGCCACGGCCACCGCCGCGAAACCCGCCGCCGACAGGGCGAACCATCGGCCGGGCACCCCCGCGGTGAACAGGACGCCACCCACGATCGCCGCCATGATGAGCACCGTGCCCAGGTCATGCCCCAGCAGCACCAGTCCGATGGCCAGCAGGGCGATCGGGAAGACATAGGGCACGAGCGCGTGGCTGACCTTGGCGAGGCGTTTGCGCTTGGCCGAGAGGACCAGTCCACCGCTCAGGGCGAGTCCGACCTTGAGCAACTCGGAGGGCTGCATTGTCATGACTCCGAAGTCGAGCCAGTTGCGGTTGCCCTTGACCCCGACGCCGAGAGGGGTGAAGACGAGGAGCTGCAGGATGAGCCCCACGACCAGGACGGGCAGCGCCAACTTCTTCCAGGTCGCGACCGACAGCCGGGAGGCCACGAGAAGCGCGATCATGCCGATGACAGCGAACTGGAGTTGGCTGAAGAAGATCGCGTAGGCAGATCCAGATTTGGTCTCACTGAGTGAGGTGACCGCCGAGGCGGACAAGACCATGATCAGGCCAAAACTGACGAGCACGCTCGCCACTCCGACCAGCACGTAGTAGGTCGTGACGGGCCGATCGAGACGGTCGAGCCACTCGGGAACGAACCCCAGCGCCCGATCACTCTTGCCTGAAACCGTGGGCTTCTGGGCCTTCCTGGACGCGGAGGGGCTTTTGACGGAGCGGGTCGTCGTGCTCACTGGCTCACTCCCCCGAGGCAGCGCGTCGGAGCACCGCCTCGGCGAAGGCGTCTCCGCGTGCGCCGTAGTTGACGAACATGTCCATGGAGGCCGCTGCCGGCGCGAGCAGCACGACATCGCCCGGCTGGGCGAGTGACGAGGCCTGCAACACGACGCGATCCATGGTCCCAGTGTCCGTCTCGGCGACGTCGATCACGGGGAGGTCGGGCGCGTGTCGGGCGAGCGCCTCGGCAATGGCGGCGCGGTCGCGCCCGATGAGTACGGCGGCGCGCAGCCGCGGTGCGGCGGCGCGCACCAGATCGTCGACATCGGCACCTTTGAGAAGTCCCCCGGCAATCCAGACGACCCGCTCGTATGCCGTGAGTGAGGCTGTCGCTGCATGCGGATTGGTCGCCTTGGAGTCATCGACATAACGCACCCCGTCGATGGTCGCGACGTGGGCGATGCGGTGAGGCTCTGGACGGAAGGCCTGAAGTCCGGCGCGCACCGCCGCCGGTTCGACACCGTGGGCGCGGGCCAGAGCGGCTGCGGCCAGGGCGTTGGCCACGAGGTGGGGAGCCACATCGGGGGCCTCGCCGCGCAGGTCCTCGATCGAGGCGAGCTCGGCGGCAGCGTGACGGCGCTGCTCGACGAAGGCCCGGTCGGCGAGCACGTCGCCGACGACGCCGAGCATCGAGGGAGCAGGCGTGCCCAAGGTGAAGCCAATGGCGCGGCAGCCCTCCTGGACATCGGCTTCCTCGACGAGGCGCTCGGTCTGAGGGTCGTCGACGTTGTAGATGCAGGCGATCTCGGTGCCCTGGTAGACCTTGCCCTTGGCGGCAAGGTAGTCGTCATAGCTGCCGTGCCAGTCGACGTGGTCGGGCGCGACGTTGAGACAGACCGAGGCCTGGGGTCGGATCGAGTCCGACCAGTGCAACTGGAAGCTCGACAGCTCGACGGCGATCGCGTCGAACGGCTCCGGGTCCATGATCGCCTCGAGGATCGGCGTGCCGACATTGCCGGCGCTGATCGCGCGCTTGCCCGCCGCCCGCAGGATCGAGGTGAGCATCTGCACGGTCGTGGTCTTGCCATTGGTGCCGGTGACCGTGAGCCAGGGCGCGGCACCCTCGAGGGGGCGCATCCGCCACGCAAGTTCGACCTCGCCCCAGATGGCAACTCCAGCATCGGCGGCAGCCGCAAGCAACGGTTGGGTCGGTGCCCATCCCGGGGAGGTGACGACAAGGTCGACCTGCTCGGACGGCATACGGGAGACGTGGTCTGGACCGAACCGCAACTCGGCATCAAGGATCTCAAGGATCCGGGCTCGCTCGGCCATCTCGGAGTCGGGCTCGGGGGTGGATCCGTCGACGACGACGACGTGAGCGCCTTTGTCCAGCAGGGCGTCTGCGGCTGCGAAGCCACTGACGCCCAGGCCCGCGACGAGGACGCGCAGCCCGGCCCAGTCGGCTTCGCGGTGCGTGAGCGCCTCGAGCCGGTCAGTGCCAGTGGTCATGCCGCGCCCACGACCCATTCGGCATAGAACAGTCCGAGACCGAGCGCCACGAAGAGACCGGCGATGATCCAGAAGCGGATGACGATCGTGACTTCATGCCAGCCGAGCAACTCGAAGTGGTGTTGTAACGGGGCCATGCGGAAGACGCGTTTGCCGGTCGACTTGAACGACGCCACCTGGATGATCACCGACAGGGTGATGGTGACGAAGAGGCCGCCGAGAATGACGACGAGGAACTCGGTGCGGGTGACGATGGCCAGTCCCGCGAGCAGTCCTCCGAGGGCGAGGGAGCCCGTGTCCCCCATGAAGATCTTGGCTGGCGAGCCGTTCCACCAGAGGAAGCCGAAGCAGGCACCCATGGCCGCCGCCGCAACGATCGCGATGTCGTGGGGGTCGCGAACTTCGTAGCACTTGATGCCGGGGTTGGTCTGGCAGTTCTGGTTGAACTGCCAGATGCAGATGAGGACGTAGGCCGCGAAGGTCATCACCGAGGCGCCGGTGGCGAGCCCGTCGAGCCCGTCGGTGAGGTTCACGCCGTTGCTCGTGCCGGCGATGATGAAGTTGGCGAAGACGATGAAGAGCAGCACCCCGACGATCGTCCCCGCGAAGGCCAGATCAAGGTTGGTGTCGCGTACGAACGAGATCTTTGTCGAGGCCGGCGTGCGCCCCTTGTCGTTGGGGAACTGCAGCGCGAGAACGGCGAAGATCACTGACACGAGGGTCTGGCCGAGAAGCTTCTGCTTGGACCGCAGGCCTAGGCTGCGCTGCTTGCTGATCTTGATGTAGTCGTCGAGGAAGCCCACGAGCCCGAGCCCGGCCATGAGGAACAGCACGAGGACGCCGCTCCACGACGGGCTGGTCCAGAAGGCGAGGTGCGCCATCGCATAGGCAGCCAACGTGGCCCCGACGATGACGGCACCACCCATGGTGGGCGTTCCGCGCTTGGTGTGGTGCGAGGTCGGACCGTCGTCGCGGATGAACTGGCCGTAGCCGCGCTTGACGAGGAACTTGATGTACATCGGAGTGCCAAGCAGCGCCACGATGAGGCTGACCACCGCAGCCACGAGCACGGCCTTCACGGGGGGTCCTCCTCGGTGGTGCGGTCATCATCGGTCGGGTCGGGCGGTGTCGGATCAGTGGCGAGTTTGTCTCCGAGCCACCGTAGACCCGCATCGCGGCTCGACTTGAACAACACGACGTCGGGCGAGGCGACTTCTGCGCGCAGCAGTGATTCGGCCGCATCGGCGTCGCTGACCCACCGGATCCGGGTGCCAGCGACCGGCGTGATGTCGGCCATCGACCGGGCCGTCTCCCCGACCACGAGAAGTTCGGCGACACCACGCCGTTGGGCTTCCTCACCGACCTCGACGTGGTCGCGCTCGGACTCGTCGCCAAGCTCGAGCATGGAGCCCAGAACGGCCCAGGTGCGCCGGGCCTGCCCCATCGACTCCAGCGCCGACAGGGCGGCTCGCATCGAGTCTGGGTTGGCGTTGTAGGCGTCGTTGACGATCGTCACGCCGTCGGGGCGCTCGGTGACGTCCATGCGCCAGCGGCTGACGATGCCGGCGTCGGCGATCGACGTGGCCGCCTCGGCCAGGGGTATGCCGCATTCCAGGGCGACCGCGAGGACGGCCAGCGCATTGCCGACATGGTGACGACCCACGAGCCGGAGCGAGATGGTGGCCTCCCCCTCCGGGGTGATGGCGCGGAAGGTGGCGCGTCCGTCCGTGCCGACCGTGACGTCGGCTGCCCGGACGGTGGCGTCGGTGGCCTCACCGACAAGGACGACGCGGGCCGCTGTGCGCTCCGCCATGGCGCGCACGACCGGGTCGTCGGCGTTGAGGACGGCCACTCCATCCGTGGGGAGGGCCTGGACCAACTCGGCCTTGGCGCGTCCAATGGCCTCGCGAGAACCGAACTCACCGACGTGGGCGGTGCCGACGTTGAGGACGACCCCGATCCGTGGGGGTGCGATGGTGGTGAGGTAGTCGATGTGGCCGATCCCCCGAGCGCCCATCTCGACGACGAGGAAGCGGGTTGCGTCGGTGACCCGGGTGACGGTGAGCGGCACCCCCACCTCGGAGTTGTAGGAGCCGACCGGGGCGATCGTCGGAGCGGCCGCACCCAGGACGGTGCCCAAGAGGTCCTTGGTGCTCGTCTTGCCGGAGGAGCCGGTGATGCCGATGACGGTGAGGTTGGTGGCGCGGTCGAGGACGGCCCGCGAGATGGCGACGAACGCGGCCTGTACGTCGTCGACGACGACACAGGGCAACTCCTCGACCGGGCGACTCGTCAAAGCGGCGACCGCTCCGTTGTCGCGGGCGGCGGCCACGAACTGGTGACCGTCCATGGATTCGCCGATCCGAGCCACATAGAGACTGCCCTGCTCCGCTTCGCGGGAGTCGGTGACGACAGCACCCGTGACAAGGATGGTGTCCCCCCAGGCGGTGTCGAAGGGGCCGCCCCTGAGCGTCCCGCCGGTGACAGCGGCGATCTCCGCCAGCGAGAGCGCAATCACGACGCCACCTCGGCATCGAGCGCGGCACGCAGCTCGTCGCGGTCGTCGAACGGCTGCACCTCACCAGCAACCTCTTGGCCCGTCTCGTGCCCCTTGCCGACCACGGCAATGACCGATCCTGGGCCACCCTCGCGGGCGAGTCGCACGGCCTCGCGGATGGCGTCACGCCGCCCACCGACCTCGACGATCACGGCACTGGTGTCCACAGTGCGCGCCCCCTCCACCACGGCAGCTCGGATGACGGCCGGGTCCTCGCTGCGCGGGTTGTCGTCCGTGACGACGACGACATCAGCCAACGCTGCTGCGGCCCGGCCCATGCCGTGCCGCTTGCCGCGATCGCGATCGCCCCCGGCTCCGAGCACGACGACGAGACGGCCCGAGGTGGTGGGCCGCAGGGCAGCCAGGGCAGCCTCGACGGCATCGGGGGTGTGGGCATAGTCGACGACGGCGAGCAGTCCGCTCTCCACGTCAGCCGCTTGGGTGAGTGTGACTTTCTCCATGCGACCGGGGACATGGGGGTCCGTGTGGATGGCGCGGCCGACGGCGTCGGTGTCCTCACCCAGCAACAGCAGCGCGACCGCGGCCATCGCCGTGTTGGCGACGTTGAAGTCCCCCGGAAGGGCGGAACGCAGGTCGAGCTCAATGTTGCTGCCGCGCAAGGCGAACCGGGACGGCTCAGCCGCGTTGACGATGACGACCCAGTCGGCCTTCTGGTCCTCGAGCGTGGTGAGGGTCGTCACGGGCACCGCGGACTCGTCGGCGAGCCTGCGTCCCCAGACGTCGTCGACGCACACGAGCGCCCGGGTCGAGCGCTCGGGCGTGAACAGCTGGGCCTTTGCGGCGAAGTAGTCCTCCATGTCGGCATGGAAGTCGAGGTGGTCCTGCGAGAGGTTGGTGAACAACGACAGGTCATAGACGACGCCGTCGACCCGATGCTGGCTCAGCGCATGACTCGACACCTCCATGACGCAGGTGTCGGTGTCACGCTCGTCCATGACCGCCAGGATGGCGTGGAGATCGGTCGTCTCAGGGGTGGTCCGCACACTCTTGATGCGCTCGTCACCGATGCGCGTCTCGACCGTACCGATGAGCCCGGTGCGGTGACCGAGAACCTCGAGAGCGCTGGCCATGAGGTAGGCAGTGGTCGTCTTGCCATTGGTGCCCGTGATCCCGACCATCGTGAGGTTGAGGTCGGTCGTTCCATAGATGTGCGCGGAGATTGCCCCCAGGACCGAACGCGGCGCGTCAACCGTGATCACGGGCAACTCAACACCCGCAGCGCGAAGTCGGGCGACTCCATCGGCGTCGGTGAGGACACCGGCCGCTCCGGCGTCGGCGACCTGCGCCCCGAAGTCGGCACCGTGCGCACGAGCGCCGGGCAAGGCGGCATACAGGTCACCGGGGCGCACAGCGCGAGAGTCGAGCGTCACCCCATTGACCTTGACGTCATCGGCGTCGTGGAGGTCGTCGGTGGGTGCAGCTACGAGCAGCGCGAGGTCACGAAGGCTCGAGCTGGTCAGGGAGGCGGGTCGAGGTGCAGACACGACCAGTCAGACTACTTGTCGCTGCCGAGCGGCTTGTCGCGCAGTGTCGTCGGGTCGGCCGCGGCTTCCTCGGAGGTGACCTCGATCTTGATCGGCGCTGTGGGCGTGCCCGTCGGTGGGATCTTGAGCTCTTGCAGTGCGTAGGTCATGACGTCGTGGAAGACCGGGCCGGAGACGGTGCCACCGAAGATGCTGGCGCTGGGCCGCTGGATGATGACGGCCACCACGATCTCGGGGTCGTCGGCGGGGGCATAGCCGATGAAGCTGGCCGTCTTGCCGCTGTAGCGACGAAGTTTGGCGTCGTAGTAGTCGGCGGTGCCCGTCTTGCCCGCGACGCGGTAGCCGGGAATCTGTGCCTGAGGGGCGGTGCCCTCCTTGGACACCACACCTTCCATCATCGCGTTGACCTTGCTCGCGGTGTCCTGCGAGATGACCCGGGTGCCGGGCTTGGTCGCCGCCTTCGCGAAGGTGCCGTCGGCGTGCGTCGTGCCCTCGATGAGTTTGGGCGTCATGCGCAGACCACCGTTGGCAATGGTCTGGAAGACCGACGCGGCCTGGATTGCCGTGACGGAGAGGCCCTGACCGAACGCGACGGTGGCGCGCTGCGTGCCACTCCACTTCTCTGAAGGCGCGAGCAGACCCTTTGACTCACCGGGGAATCCGAGGCCGGATCGCGACCCCAGGCCGAATTTGCGGAAATACTCCTCGAGACGCTTGGCCTCCAGGGTCTCGCTGATGAGGATCGTCCCGATGTTGCTCGACTCCGCGAGTGTCCCCGCGACGGTGCGGGTGATGGTCGGGTGGTCGTGGCTGTCCTTGAAGGACGCGTCGAAGCGCTGGAGCCGGTTGGGGATGACGACCGGCTGGTTGGGCGTGACCTTCTTGTCCTCGAGCGCTGCCGCGACGGTCATGACCTTGGCGGTGGAGCCGGGCTCGAACACGTCACTCAGAGCCTTGTTGGTCAAACTCCCCTTGGTGCGGCCGACGTCGTTGGGGTCATAGGTCGGATAGGACGCGAGGGCGAGGACGGCTCCGGTCTTGGCGTTCATGACGACCGCTGTGCCGGACTGTCCACCCATCTTGGCCATCTGTTGAGCAATGGCGTTCTGGGCGTACCACTGGATGTTGGAGTTCACCGTGAGGGTGACGTCCTGGCCGTCGACGGCCTTGACTCCGCCCTGGCGCCCGCCCGGAATCTTGGAGCCGTCAGGGGCCTTCTCAAAGACTGAATGCCCGGCGGTGCCCTTGAGCGCCGTGTCCATCATCGATTCGAGGCCGCCACCTGCCTTGCCATCATTGGTGACGAAACCGACGAGCGAGGCTGCGTTGGGGCCCTGGGGGTAGACCCGTTCCGGAACGGCCTCGACGGAGTCCTTGTAGATGCCCGGGATGCCCAGAGAGGCGATCTTGCGCCACGTCAACGGGCTCACCTTGCGGTCGAGGATCTGGTAGCGGCCAGCACCGCCGAGTTTGGGACGAAGGTCCTCGACGGTCCGTCCGAGCAGGGGTGCAAGCGCCTTGGCCGCCAGGTCGACGGCGACACCACTGGTCGCCGGGTCACACTTCTTGCGGTCCTTCTGCTGGTAGGTGCACACGGCCGTCGGGTCCGCGACGACCGTGTCACGGGCACGGCTCGACGCGAGCACCACACCGTTTGAGGAGGTGATCTTGCCGCGCAAAGCGGGGATGGAGACCTTCTCGGTGCGCTGCTCAAGTGCCTGCGCCGCCACCGCCGACGAGTCAAAACCCTGGATGCGCAGTAGTTGGGCCGCAAAGATGCTGAAGACGAAGAGCACGCCCACCGTCAGACCGCGCATGCGGCGGCGCGGGTTGCCCGGCGTCTTGGTCGCAGGCCGACGTGCCGCGGGGCGACGCGTCGCGGGGCGCGCCTTGACCGGGCGAGGCAGCGGCGCAGCCTTGCCACCCGTCCTGGGCGCGGGCGTCTGGCGGGTGGCGCCCTTGGGACGTGCGGCCGCGGCGCGGCGCGGGTCACGGCCCCGAGGCGTCGGTGGCGTGCGGGGCGTTCTGGGGGTCACGGCGTCGCGGTGGCGGAGGGACGAGCCGCCGGGCTCGGTGAAGTGCCTGAAGTGGGCGGTGTCGATGCGCCGGGGGTCGCGCTCGGCGTTGAGGCGCCGGGCGTGGACGCGCTGGGAGCAGGGGTCGCGTTGGACGCCGGAGGCGTCACCGCAGCCGGCGTATTGGTCGACGTCGTCGTGCTGGTCACACCGGTGCGCGAGTCGACGCTCGTGGTCGTGATCTCGATGTTGCCTCCCTTGACCGTCGTCACCGTCGTCGTCGTGACGGTGCCCACCGTCTTGACCGTGGTCGTGGGGGTGGTGGCTGGGCGGGCTGCCGCGGCGGCTGAGTTGCCTTGCGTAGCAACAGTAAATTCCTTCTTCGCGTCGGCAGCCTCCGCCACGCCGAGGATCTTGCCGTCACTGAGACGCAGGAACGCTGCCGTGGTCGACGGGACCATGCCCATGGCCAGCGCCTGCTTGGCGAGAACATCGGGTGCGCTCTGGGCGTCGATCGCGTGGTTGAGGGCCTCTTCGGAGTCGGCCAACTGGTTCGACGTGGCCTGGAGGTCACCGAGGACGAACGAGCCCTTGGCCATGGCCGTGTTGAGCATGAGCACGCCGAGCAGACCGGCGACGAGCAGCGCCAGACAGGCAGCGACGAACGCCGGCTGTCCGTACTGCGGCTGCTCCCGAACCACCCGCAGCGGCCTGGGCCGCGCAGTGCGCGAGGTCGGCCGCGGAGCGGAGCGGTTGAGTGGACGGGCGGCGGTCGTGGTCATCGCCGGGCTCCCTTCGTGGGGCGGATACGTTCGGCGACTCGCAGTCGTGCTGACGCGGATCGGGGGTTCGTGGACTGCTCGGACGGTGAGGGCTCTTCGGCCCCTCGGGTGAGCAGACGGAGGTATGCCGCGTGCTCGGGGAGCTCGACCGGGATACCGGGAGGGGTGCTCGAGGTCGCACCGGCGACCAGTGCCCGCTTGGTGATGCGGTCCTCGAGCGAGTGATAGGAAAGAACGGCCATGCGCCCACCTACGGCAAGCACGTCGATCGCGCCGACAACTGCCCGCTGCCAGGCACCGAGCTCGTCGTTGACCTCGATGCGCAGGGCCTGGAAGGTGCGCTTGGCCGGGTGGCCACCGGTCCGTTGCGACGCCGCGGGGACGGCCTGACGCAGGAGGTCAACAAGGCGGGCCGAGCGAGTGAACGGCTCGATCTCGCGTTCGCGCATCACGGCCGAGACGATGCGCTTGGAGAATCGCTCCTCGCCGTAGTCGCGAAGGACCCGCAGCAGATCTGCCGGTGCATAGGTGTTGAGGACCTCGGCTGCGGTGATGCCGCTGCCCTGGTCCATCCGCATGTCGAGCGGAGCGTCCTGGGCGTAGGCGAAACCGCGGTCGGCCTCGTCGAGCTGGAGCGAGGAGACACCGAGATCGAAGAGGACCGCCTGCACCTGGCGCAGACCGAGGTCGGCGACGACCTCACCGATCTCGTCATAGACGGCGTGCACGCCACGGAAGCGGTTCCCGAAGCGGGCGAGCCGTTCCCCCGCGAGCGCCAGCGCCTCCTCGTCACGGTCGATGCCGATGACGGTGGCTTCGGGGCACGCCTCGAGGAACGCCTCGGCGTGGCCGCCCATCCCGAGCGTGCCATCGACAAGAACGGACCCCGGC
>JBDSIV010000027.1:0-20948 GCA_039917755.1 Knoellia sp.
ACGCCGAGGACCGCCACGAGGAACGAAGCGATCATGAATGTCGTTGCGACCTCGGCGACGGTGTCGTGCCGCCAGAGCACGACGACGGCGGTCGCGAGCGCCACTGCCAGCCAGACGAGGTAGCCGACGACGTGTCGGCCTCGTGCGGCACCCCAAAAGACGAGAACCTGAGTTAGTGCCCACGCGCCGCCCAATGCGGTGAAGACCGGCACGAGGTCGCCCAGGTGGGAGTAGGCCTGCCCACCCACGATGCGCACGAGCGGGTCTGAGAGCAGTGCGGAGCCCGCGATGCCGACCGCCACGATGGCAGCCGTGCCACCGAGGGCAAGGAACAGTGGGCGCGAACCCTTGGTGCGGGACATGTGGGGGAAGAGAACTGTTGCCAAGAAGGCCGGACCCCAGAAGGCAGCCTTCGCGAAAAGGCTGAGGACGGCATAGGCGCCGGAGTCGTCACCCGATAGGACGTGGCGGGCGACGGGGGTGTCGATCGTGGAGGCGACGAGCAGGGCGGACGTCCCGGCCATACCTGCGAGGACACGGCGCACCTGCGTGGGCACGTCGGAGTGCAGTGCCCGACCAAGGTGGTCACGGATGAGGAACACGGCTCCGATCGCGACAACCCAGGCCGCGACGGTGGTCAGGGCGATGACCCCGGTAACACCCCACCCAAGCCATGCCGCGAGTACGCCGCCGGCCGTGCGCAGAACCGACGCTACGGCATACAGGAGCCCAAGGGCAACGAAGCGTTCGGCACCCTGCAGGCTTCCCTGAACGGCGGCCGTGATGCACGTCGGAAGCATCGATGCTGCGACGAGGAGTACCGGCAGAGGGCCGTCGAGGTGAAGGAGTGGGACGATCGCGGGGGCGAGGAGGGCAACGACCACCGTGACGACGAGTCCCACGAACGCGCCCGTGCGAAGGGCCGTGGCCTGAGCATCGGGACGGTGCAGAGCAACGCGCCACGCACTGACCAGCTGGGTGGACAGGGCAGCGACACCGGCGATGATGACGAGGTTGAGCAGTGAAGCGACCGCGCCCAGATCATCCGCGTTGAGTTCGCGGTTGAGGACGAGAAACAGCCCGTATCCGAAGATGTTTGCCACCAGGGTGCCGGCGCCCACCAAGGCCGTACCACCCCCGCGTGACAGCAGCCCGGCCAGTGGCCCTGGTCGCGAGTCCATCGCGGAGCCACCACCTTCCGAGAGTGAGAGGGCGCCTCGGTTAGGTTTGGCACGGCAAAGGCGCATTTGCGACATGATGAGGAGAGGCTGAGGTGACTCTCTCACAGTGGGCTCGTTCGCCTGTCTCGCGCGCGAGCGGCACCCGACCCAACGTCTTCGTCTACGCCTTGGCACTCTGCCTCCTAGGCGCGCTGGCGTTCCGCTCCAACTGGGGCGCATTGGTGTCGGACACCAAGCCAGAGCTGTACCTCGACCCCACAGGCACGCTCCGGGGGGCACTCTCCGCGTTAGCGCCTGACCCGTATCTAGGCAGCCCAAACTTCAACGGTGGCATCCTGCCGGTGGCCGCTGTCGTGTCCGCTCTTCACTTCTTCGTAGAACCTGCATGGCTACTCCAACGGCTTTTGAAGGTGGCGCTCGGACTTCTGGCTTTCGTCGGAGCGGGCCGCGCGGCCCGGGCGGTCGGAGTGAACGAACGTCTCGGGTGGGTGGTCGCCGCAACGGTGTATGTCTTGGGCCCCTTCGCCATGGTCGCCGGTTCTACATTGCCCATTGCTATCCCTCATGCAGTGCTCCCCTGGTTGCTCGTGTCGGTTGGCCGAGCCTTGCGCCCGACCTGGTCCAGCAGGGACTTGGCAGCAGCAGTCGCCTTCTTCGGTGCGATGACGGGAATCAACGCTGGCTCGGTGTCGCTCATGCTCCTGCTTCCCGTCGTCGTGGTGACGGTAGCCGCGCTGATGGCTGCCCGGGGGGCGCGCAGGTCGGTCTTCGTGCGAGCTGTCGTGTTGGCCGTCGGTTTCGGCGCAATAAGCGCGTACTGGTTGGCCCCTGCCCTGCTGGCGCGCGGATCTGGGCAGGCGATCGTAGGCACCACCGAGTCCATGAATGCGATTGCGGCAACGTCGTCCTGGTCGGAGGTCGTGCGCGGTTTGGGCCTCTGGCCAATGTATGGAGGCGACAGCGGGGGACCGTGGCAGCCTGGGTTCTCCGCCTACGCCACCAATCCTTTGGTCATCGCCGTAACCGTGGTTCCCCTGTTTCTCGCGGCAATCGGCACCGCACGTCTAGGTCGGCGTGCTTGCATCCCAGCCGTGCTCATCGCCGTCGGAGGAAGTTTCATGGTCGGCTTGCACCCGATCGAGGCATCAAGCCCATTCGGGAGGGTTTTGGCCCAATCCTTCGAGGCGTTTCCCCCGCTCTTGGTGCTGCGCACGACAGTCAAGTCCGGGAGCACAGTCGCCTTGGCCACCGCAGTTCTTGCTGGCGCAGGTGTCGTGGCTGTTCATGCGGCCATCGCGCACAGATCGCGTAATGGAGGTCGATTCTGGCAGCGTCGCGTCAGCGTGGTCGCTCTCACTGCGGGAGGTCTGGTGGTGACCACACTCGCCTACCCCGCAGTCGCTGGAACCGCCAATCCGGAGACCATGGAAATTCCGTCGTACTGGAAAGCAGCAGCGAACTCTCTCAACCAACAACCTCCGGATCGAGGCACTTGGTTTCTGCCGGGCACTGACCAGACGGCTTACCGCTGGGGTTATTCGGGTCCGGATGACGTCTTGTTGGGTTTGATCAAGGGGCGCACCGTTCGTCGGTCCACGGTGCCCAATAGCACCCCAGCAGCCACCGACTTCCTGGCCGGCGTCGACAACTCCCTGGCGCGGGGGGACGCTCCCGAAGACCTCGTGTCATCGGCGGCGACCTATCTAGGCGTCGGCAGGGTGGTACTCCGGGCGGACATTGATACCACGACGACCGGAGGCATCAGCCCGGGGAGCCTGCAGAGACAGCTGGACTCTGACCCGGGCCTGCTTCGTGTAGCCAAGTTTGGTCAATACCCCTCCGCTTGGGCCGACCCACGCGACACGACGGCACCGGAGGCGGCGTTATTGGTCTATGACGTTCGGTCGGCCTCGCATCGGCCTACCCTGAGGTCCGCCACCGGCACCACGACACTTGTCGGGGACCCCAGCTCGTTGCCGTTCCTCCTTCGAGCCGGGCTTCTTCCCACCGATCGAGCCATTCATCTCGCCAGTACCTTGGACGGGAAGGGCCTCACGCGACTCATCCGTCAGGGCACTCGCATCGAGATCACGGACGGTGCTGAACAACGTGGGGTGTCGGTAGGGCGGATCGGTGTGCCCACCACACCGCTCTTAACCGCGACGGAGGCCCCGTTCTCGCCCCGGACGGTGTCGGATCGAACGGACGATCACACAGTTCGCGCATACACGGGTGCCGACGGTGTGGGTGCGACATCGAACGGATCGGTCTTCGGTCCTACCGCTCATGACTCGCCCGCCGCTGCCGTCGACGGAGATGACCGAACCGCTTGGATCGCAGGTGACTTCGGCAACGCTGTGGGACAGCGCTGGTGGGTTGACCTTGATCAGCCACATCCGATCTCCAAGGTTCGGCTGACGCTGGCGCAGACCACCCCTGTCCAGATCGCAGGCTTGCGCATCTACGCAGGAACGGCGCAGCGCGATGTGAATGTGTCAGCAGGTGCCACTCACGTTGAGATCGACCTCGGGGGCGGCCGAGCGGATCGGCTCACGGTTGAAGTGACGAGAACTTACGGAGATGGGATTAACGGTGTTGGCCTCGCAGAGGTTGCGATTGTGGGAGTGGCCGTGATCCCGCGTGTCAGGACACCACTGACCCTCGACTCACTCTCCAGTGACTTGAGTCAACCTGATCATGAGCTGCTGGCGCTGACCCCGCTCGACGTGGTCCTCCGTCGCTACCAAGGTTTGTCTGGTGTCGACACCGACGACGAAGAAAAGTCGCTACGTCGCACGGTGACACTGCCGGATCAACGAACCTTCCTGCCCATTGCGACAATTCGAGCAGGAGGAATCGCCGACACGGTGGCGGATCGACTGGCGGGCACTGAGTGGGATGTCCGGGCTACAGCATCCAGTCGTCGGAACGCGTCGCCGCTGAGCCGACCGTCGCTGGTTCTGGATGTGGACGAAGGCACCGCATGGGAGCCTGCCAGTGGAACTAGTGATTGGTTGGAACTTGACCTCGGGTCCAGGCGCGACGTCTCGTCCGTGAACATCAAACAGACAGGCAGCGATGGCCTCATCACCAAGGTCGAAGTGTCCCTCGACGGTCGTGTGGTGGGAACCTACGACCTAGAAGATCGGGTCCAGTCAATCAAGGTGCCCACGCAGTCAGCCAGGACCGTTCGGTTGACCGTAGTCGCCACGGACTCACCCAACAGGCAGGTGGGAATTTCTTCCCTGTCGGTTCAGGGCGTCACGCCTGTGCCACGTTCCCTGCGTTCGAACTGTCTAGAGATCGCAACCTGGGACGGTGTTCCTGTCCGTGTAGGAATCAAGAACGTCGAGGCCTTCTTTCGTTCAGGGTTTGCGCAAACCATTCCCTGCGCGCAACAGAGGACCTTGGCAACGGGGCCAGGGGTCCATGAGCTGAACACGACCGCCGGCCTGACGGTGGACTACCTGACGCTCTACGACGCGCAGCATGTGCCAGCAGCGCCCGACCGTGACCTCGGTACTTCCGTTCAATGGCGCGACCACGGCATGACGCTGCGTTTGGGCATACCCGACCGCACTGCCCCGACCACGTTGTCGCTAGGCCTTGCGGATTTGGGTTGGACTGCTGTTGCAGATGGGATCCATCTCACGGCGATCAACGGTGTGGATGGCTACGCGGCCGGCTGGTTTGTTCCCGAAGGGAAGGCCACAACTCTGACTATCCGCTATCCCCACGTCGGCCTGTTGATTGCGGCCCAGTGGTTCAGTGCCGGAGCTGCTCTCATCGTCCTGTTCGTTTGGATGCTTGGCCGCGGTGGATCGGCGCGATGTCAAGGAGCGGCGGCTTCGCAAGGCGAATCCACGCATAACCTGCGGGGTGCTGCCTGCGCACGGTCCGGGGGGAAGCGGCGGTCCTGGTTGACGTGCGGCCTTGTCATGGTCGCCGCCCTGACAACCTGCCCGTGGTCGCTGCTCATCTTGATTCCTATCCTGCTCACGACGGTGAGAAGGGCTGGATGCGGGATCCGTAGACCTGATGAAGCCGTTGCGCCGCGGCTAGCGGCCGCCGCCGCCGTTTTGGCGTTCGCGCTACCGTTCGTCATCTGGGCCGTTAGAGGGGGGTGGCCGTCAGTGCCCAGTTTCGACCTCATCCGGGGGGACACAGTTAGTCCAGTTCTGGCGGCGACGTGGGCTTGGCTCCTCGTGCTGGCAGCGAGCCTTGGCTCACCCTCAGTCCAGGGCGGATTGACACCGGATACAGTTCGGCACCATGAGTGAAGAGGAAACGCCGACGCGCGCCGATAACCGTCACCAAGAGCGGATTGTTCTGAGCCTAAGTCGGGGGCTGAAAGCCAGCCTCACCGTGGCTGCACTCCTCGTTGCTGCGGCTGCCTTCAGTCTCTTTGTAGGACTGGAGGTCCCTGGGAAGGAGGGCTTTCCGTTCCTCTGCGGATCAGCCCTGAACCCACCGACAGAAGCCTTCCCCAAATCTGCGTGCGGATACCTGAACCGTAACCAGCAGCTCAAAGTCGGGTGGCTGGTGACGTCAGGTCTGATAGTCGCGATCGGTGGATTTGTCTCGTTCGGCGTCAACCGACGCACCGAGTTGGAACAGATCAACTGATCCCGTTGCGAGTGGTCGTACGTCGATCTGTCAGTCTGAGGCCGAAACGTCAGGGAGTCCTCAACCCGGCCTGTCGAAAGATCTCCGGCAGGAGCCAATCAAGGATCACACTGGCGCCCTCGGGTGTGAAGTGAAGACCGTCCTCGCGCAAGGTCACTGTCCCTGACCTGTTGTTGTAACCGTGTTCGCAGAGGTGGGCGTCCAGATCTACCACCCCAAATCCATTTTCCTTGGCGACCTCCTTGGCGACCTCGTTCACCCACGCCACGCGCTTCGGGTCGTTGATGACGGGTGCTTCGCGACCGTCCCCGTCAGGGACGTCATGGCACGGCATGGTGACCATCACGACGGGTCGATCATCGGCGGACAGCGTATCGAATGCCCTTTTGTACTCGGCCCTGAGGTACTGGCGATAGCGCGCGGACGCAAAGGTCAGCGTCTTTCCGTCCACGCGATGATCGAACAACTCGCCAATCCCAGGCCAGAGCACGCCAACGTCGTATGTTGCTTGTCGAGCCTGTTTGGGCCAAACCTTCGACCAGTCGGAGCACTCGGGTGGCGTCGCTTCCACGCGCCCAGCAACAACCCGTGGCGAGGTGACGAGTCCACATCCCAAAAGAGTGGCGCCGTCCAAGGTAACGCCCCCATGCCGTCCATCACTCGCTTCCCGAAGACGGTATGGAACTGAGTCACCGAGAAAGTACGCGGTCTGCGAAGGAGCAGAGTCCTGCGACGCACTCAGCTGAGTTGCCAACCACTTCCAGACGACTTTGGCTCCTTCGTCTGTGTAGTGGACTCCGTCCTCTCGAATGCTCGTGGCCAGCCGACCCTCAACCGCGGAGAGAGGCTTTCCTTGCTGGTCGCAAAGCAGAGACTCCAGATGTATGACGGAGACATTGTCCGGACGTGCGTCGGCGTACTTTTGATACTGGGCGTTAAGCCAAGCGAGTCGGGTCGGGTCGTTTCGTTGTCGACGCAGGTCGGACCCGTACATGCCACCGTCTGGCTCTTGATAGCACGGTGCGTCAACGAGGCCCAGGCGGGCACCTCGTGAACTCAAAACAGCGTTGGCTTCGTCGAGTTCCTTGGCGATGTAGGCGCCATATGCATCGGAGCCAACCGTCAGGACCTGGCCGTCTACGACGTGGTCGACTGTCTCCCAGGCGCCGGCCATGAGTAACACAATGTCGGGGCTTGACTCCTTGACTGCGTTGGCCCAGTCAGTGGGCCACTGACTGCACTTTTCCTCCTCGGGGTAGCGCTGGTTGCCGATAAGGCGCCCGCCCCGTGCAAAACCACACCCGAGACGAGTGCTGGATGTCACAGTCACCCCCGGAGTGAGTGCCGCAGACCAAGACGTCGCCAGCGTGAATGCAGTTGAGTCGCCGACAAGCAGGACGCGAGTGTTTTCCTTTGGCGCGACCTGTTTGGTGACACTCAGGCCGTTGACCGTCTTGCTTGCACTGGGATCCGGTGGCGTCGCGACAACGAGGGCGACGATGAGGGCCACTGGGACGACGACGGCGACGATCCGCGGTCGGAGTACACGCCGCGCTGAGAGTGCTCGCAGCCTGCCTCGCCGCACAGGAAGCTCAACGAATCGGTAACTCAGCTCGCTGATGCCGAGAGTCATCGCGATCCGAAAGAGTCCGAGTGTGATCCCCTGTAGACCGGTCCGCTCGGGCGATAAAATGACGATGATCGGCCAGTGCCAGAGGTATACGCCGTACGAGATCCGGCCCAGCCATCTCAGCGGAGGCAGCGAAAGCAGTGTTGTCAATGGTCCGGGGCCACGGATCGCCATGATGATGGCTGCTGACGCGATGGCCACGACAAGAAACCCGCCCTGGTAGAGCCAGGACGACGATTCCGGGAGTAAGGCCATTGCCGCAGCCAATATCACAGCTCCAAGCATCGCGAGGTGCTGGATCAAGAGCGGCCCTCCGAGCCGGACGGTCCAGGGACCGACTTTTAGGTACTGGCTCGGCGTGGTTGGAACGGCTGCGCGCGCTCCCCATGCGCGGTGTCCCAACACTGCTGCGAGGCACGCGCCAGTGAGGAGCCCTTGTACGCGAGTATCCGTCCCGTAGTACACCCGCGAGGGGTCGACGTCAGGGTTGTAGAGATGGGCGGCCCATGCGGCGCTGAGGACGGCGCCCGCCCCGAAGGACACCGCCAAAGCTCGTCGCCTGAAGAGGCCAAGCGCCGCTAGACCTGTCATCAGAAGCGGGAGAACGAAATACCACTGTTCTTCAATGGCGAGCGACCATGTATGTCTCAGAGGCGACGGATCCCCGTACTGGGCAAAGTACGACTCACCGGCGTAGATGAACCGCCAGTTCGAGTAGTAAAGCAAGGTCGCCAAGCCGTCGCCACGAAGTTGGGCACGCTGGGCTGGTTGAGCGAGGAACTGCGCGTACGCCACGACCGCACCCATGACAACGAACAGAGCGGGAAGCAGCCGTCTCGCACGGCGAATCCAGAAGGCGGCTAGATCGACAGACCCCCAGCGGTCGAGTTCCGCGAGCAGCAGGGCGGTTATCAAAAAGCCGGAAACGACAAAGAAGACGTCGACGCCGAGATAGCCGCCGGGCAGTTGCGGGACGTTCAAGTGGTACAGGACCACCGCCGCAACGGCAAGGGCCCGCAGACCGTCGAGTGCAGGCATGTATCCAAGAATTCGGTGGGGGTGCGTCGTCCCCAGGGGGTCGGTCGCGGCACGTCGAGGATCGTCGACCATCGCGTCCCCTCGGGTTCTTGGTTGGCCGGATGCGGCCGTCGGCACAGTGTAGTTTGCGCGTGTGTCGCCATCCAACGAATCCGCCCCGCGTGCCACGGTGTCCGTAGTGGTGCCCACCAAGAACGTGGAACGAACCATGGAGCGCTGCCTGCGCTCCATTGTCAGCCAGAGCTGGGACGCCACCGAACTCCTGGTCATCGACAACTTCAGCGACGACCGAACGTTCGAGATCGGGCAGCAGTTCGCGGACATCGCCATTCAGGCCGGCCCCGAGCGGAGCGCGCAACGTAACCTCGGGATCGAGAAGGCGTCGGGTAAATACATCCTGTGGATTGACGCCGACATGGTGCTCACACCCCGAGTTATCGAGGACGCGGTGACGGCGGCAGAGATGAGAGGGAGCACGGCTGTCTTCATCCCGGAGGTCACGGTGGGAGATGGCTTCGTGACAGCCTGCCGCACACTTGAACGCAGATGCTACGTAGGCGAGGAGATGATAGAGGCACCGCGCCTGATCAAGCGTGATTTCTTCGCTGAGCATGGAGGCTTTGTCGTCACCGTCGCAGGACAAGAGGACGCGGATCTGCGCATGCGGCTCTTGCGCTCGGCAGAACCCATGACACACATCGAGACGCCGATATTGCACGACGAGGGACGACTCACTCTTCGGGGCGTCATGCGCAAGCGTTACTACTACGGGCAGTCACTTCCGGCATACAACAGTGCTCAACCAGGTGCCATTCGTGCGCAGGGAATCGCTACGGCGCGGGCATACTGGCGAGGCTTGCCCATCTTGGCCGGAGATCCGGTCCACGCCGTTGCTCTGGGCGGTCTGCGCGTGGCAGAGGGTGTGGCGTACGCATTGGGTGCAGCCAAGGCCGCCCGCGCCACGTGAACCCGAGCGCACTTCGTCGCGGGTTGCCAGTGGCGGTCTCCGTCGTCCAGTCATTTCTGATTCTCGGACCGGCTCTGGGCCCTGGAGTGGTCATCGCCTATGACATGCCATGGTCTCCGGACCCGCGATGGACCCCGTTTGTTCTGGGGCGGGATACTCCGGCCCCTCGAGCCGTGCCCAGTGATGCGGTCATGGTGCTCCTTGGGAAAGTCCTTGGCGGGGGCCTTGCTCAATCGCTCGTCCTCGTCGCGATCTTGGTCGGGCTGGCCCTCGGCGCAGTCGTTCTACTAGTCGAGATCGCCCCGCACGTCGGTCTGCCCGCCCGGTGTGTATGCGCTGTGGCTGCGGTCTGGAACCCGTTCGTCTCCGAACGCCTCGTCATTGGGCAATGGGTCGTCGTTCTCGGCCTTGCAGTGCTTCCGTGGGCCTTGCGCGCCGCCTTGCGGAGCGTGCGTGGCAAGGGACGTGGGTATGCCGTTGCGCTCGCTTTGTGCGTCGCCGGAGGAGGAGGGGTGAACGCGATCCTTATCGTCGCGTGTGGCGTCTTCCCTCTCCTCCTCGCGGCGGCGATCCGGCACACGGGCCCGGCGATCCGAGCCTTGGCCCTCTCGGGAGGCGCAACGCTGGGCGTGTCGGCTGTTTGGATGTTGCCGTCACTGGTCAACGGTGCCCCCGTCTCCAGCGCGAGCGCCGAGGCCTTCGAGCCACGGCCGGACACGCCATTGGGTGTCTGGGGATCGCTGCTCAGCGGAGGCGGCTTCTGGAACGGCGCCGCCCATCCCGCAGCGAGGGACGTCCTGCTCGTTGCCGTAATCGCGGCAGTCCTCTCGCTCGTGGCGGTCGGTTGCCTCGTGGTTGAACTCAGACGAGGGCAACTCTGGTTGTTGGCCGTGCCCATCGTGATCGGGGTCTGCGTGGTCGGGTTGAGCGCAGCATCCGTGACCCGCGATCCTTGGTCGTGGGTCGTCACAAACCTTGTCGGTGGCGGCACACTGAGGGACAGCCAGAAGCTATTGGCCATCTGGGTCCTCGCGCTCGCGCTCGGTGTCGGTCTCGCGGTCGATCGCCTAACCCGGGCCGTGTCACGTCAGCTCCTGGGTCCAGCTGTCGCCGTGGTCACAGGTCTGATCGTTCTTCTGTCGCCACAGATGATCTGGGGGATCGGCGGTCGGCTGGACGCCGTGGAGGTCCCGGCCGGATATCGAACCACAGCGACCCACCTGTCGGAGCTCGCGCCGGGAGAAGTGGGGATCCTGCCCTGGAGCCAGTACAGGCGATACGACTGGAACGACCACAGGGTCTCGCTGACCCTAGGTCCGCGCATCATCGATCAGACTGTGCTGTTCGATGACTCGTTGCCCCTCGCCGTGGGGAGGGTCAGTGGTGAGAGTGTGCGATCGGCCCGCGTTTCGCGCGACGTGGCGGCAGGTACCCCGCCGGTCGAGGCGCTGCGTCGGGCGGGGGTGCGCTACATCGCAGCAGAACTGGGGAGTGGGCTTGAGGTCGACACTGCGGCCGTCAGGGCGGCTGGAGTGGTGGTCGCGGATGATCCGCACCTACTTGTCGTCGACGTCGGTGGCCCCGCCCGCGAGTCTGTGAGCACTCCAGCGGCGAAGACGGGTTGGCTGATCTCGCTCCTCACCGGTGTCGTGTTCGTCACAGGGAGTGTCGTCATGCAAGTGCGCCGTAGGTTACCGACGGGTCTGCTAATCTTTCGTGCATGATGACTACCGCTGCTGCCATCGGATCGACGATCGCTGGCGTCGTCCTGGCACTCGTTGCCGTTATTGGCGGCGTCTCTGCCGTGACACCGTCGGCGAACTCGGCCGCCAAGAGCGAGCAGGTAGTCAACTACGACGCCCCCTGATCTGCGGCGTCCCACAAACTGACGAAGGCCGGCACCCGATGGGGCCGGCCTTCCGAATGCCCTGACCGAGGAGGGCGGCTCGTGAGTTGCGAGCCTGCGCGGTGGCAGTGTCATCCCTGACCGGCGGCCTCGAGCAGCGTTCGCTCCCAGCGGTCGACGGACTCGTCCCAGTGGAACTGGGCCACCCACGTTGCCACCTCTGCGCTCATGCGAGCGCGCTTGTCCTCATCGAGGAGCAGGTCCCTCACTGCCTGCGTGAACTCCCTCGGGCCGTGGTCGACCAAGATGCCCGTTTTGCCCTGCACAATGGAGTTTGTCGGCCCGCCAGCCTCTGTGAACGCCACGGTCGGGGTGCCGTGTACGCCCGCCTCGACGACCACCAGGCCCCAGCCCTCTTTGAGGCTGGGGAGAAGGTGAACCCAGGCGCGGGCAAGAAGTTGATGCTTCTCGTGCTCGGACACATGGCCGTGGAAGGTGACGTGTTCGCCGATGCCGAGCTCAGCAACTCTCGCGCGAAGGTGGGGCTCCCAGTGGCCTGAGCCAACGACGTCAAGCGTCAGGTTCGGGACCTCGAGCAAGAGCCGAGCGGTGGTTTCGAGGGCAATTTCGACCCGCTTCTGTGGAGCGAGGCGCCCGAGAACCATGAGGGATGGGTGCGCCGATCGCGGTGTCCCGTCCAGCGGGGTCGCGTCGGTCCCGTTGTGAATCACCGCGACGCGGTCGGGGGATACGCCGAGCCCGCTCAGTTCATGCCGCGTCGCGTCACTCACCGCGACGTAGCTGGTACGGCTGTAGACGCGGGGTGCGACGCGGGACTCAAGCCACCACCCGACCTTTGCCACGGACGAACCGAAGAACACAGGCCACTGCTCCTTGTGCACGTGGTGCACAAGATTGATCACAGGGCGGCGCCTCGTCAGCGGACTGAGGTAGGGGACACCGTTCTGGACGTCGATCACCACATCGGCATCGTAGCGTCGAGTGAGGTTGGCCATGAGTGCTCGTGGATAGATCCCGAGCCGTCCACCCTTGCGGACGTAGCGCACCCCCTGAACCACTTCATCTGTCACAGCTCCGGGGTAGGCCGCCGTCCGAAAGATCACCTCATGACCGCGCGCGGCGAGTCCCTCGGCCACCGTCACGAGGTACTTCTCGGCGCCACCTGCCTCGGGGTGCTGCATGTCCCGCCAGTTGAACATGAGGATGCGGAGTGTCAACGGAATCCCTTCGCGGGCGGTCCAGGACCGCCACTTCGGTGTGCCCAGCGAGGCGTGACGGATGATGACTAGCATTCAGACATGCACCGCACGCCGACCCGAAGATACCGGACAGTACGACGGTCGGTAGATCTGTTCCGTTCGTTCCTGGTTGAGCAGTCCGAGCCGGATCGGTTCTACACCGACTTGGCCAACGACACGATCAATCTGTTGACCCGGCATGAGCCCATCGAGGGCCGTCTCATCCTTGACGTCGGCGCCGGCTCGGAGCAGTTCGGTACCGAGTTCGTTCGGCGAGGGGCCAAGTATGTGGCTGTGGACCTTGAGAGAGGCGCGCTTCAGCTGGCGCCCTCAAAGGGTGGTGTGGTGGGCAGGGGAGAGCGACTACCGATCGCGGACAACAGCGTGGACATGGTGTTGTGCAACAACGTGATGGAACACGTGCTCACGCCGGGCATCGTCGGAGATGAGATGCTTCGAATCGTCCGTCCCGGGGGGCTCGTTTTCATCTCATACACCGCTTGGGCATCGCCATGGGGAGGGCATGAGACCTCGCCGTGGCACTGGTTGGGTGGGAGGTACGCCGCAAAGCGCTACGAGCGAAAGCATGGGCACCCGCCGAAGAACGTCTTTGGCCGGACGATGCATGCGACCTCTGTGGCAGGAGGTCTCAGATGGGCGCGGCATCACCCCGATGCCTGGCTGATCGAAGCGGCTCCGCGCTATCACCCTGACTGGGCCGATGGCGTGCTCAGCCTGCCGGGTGTGCGTGAAGTGCTTTCGTGGAACCTGATGATGGTTCTGCGCCGTACATGAGGCGAGCTGCTCGCATTTCGGGGGTCACGTGGGCGGGTCTGTTTGTCGTGTGGGCCGTGGCTTGGTCGGTGACCCCGGGTCTCATCGCGGAGGACACCAAGAACGACCTCTATGTCGACCCGTGGGGTTTTCTCAGCGGGGCGCTGCATCTGTGGGACCCTCAGGTGACGTGGGGTGGACTGCAGAACCAGGCCTACGGCTATCTCTTCCCGATGGGCCCCTTCTTTGCGGTTGGCTCCGAGATTCTGCCGATGTGGGTGGTGCAACGGTTCTGGTGGGCGACCCTCCTCACCGCCGGCTTCATCGCCGTGCTCGGTCTGCTTCGTGCAATGGACATTGCCAGCCCTCGTGTGCGGATCATCGCGGCCCTCGCCTACGTGCTCGCACCGCGCGTTTTGAGCACGATTGGTGGCCTGTCCTCGGAAGCGCAACCCCACCTGCTCGCGCCTGCGATCCTGTGGCCATTGGTCCTCGTCGACCGTGGGCGGCTGGGGGTGCGCAAGGGTGCGGCCCTGAGCGCCCTGGCCATTCTCTTTTGCGGCGGGGTCAACGCCACGGCCACGGCCTTCGCGGTGCTGCCATCCGCCATCTGGCTCCTCACCCGCCGCACCTGGTGGAAGCAACCGGTCACATGGCTGTGGGGCGGGTGCGTGGTGGCAGCCACGAGCTGGTGGCTGGTTCCCCTCCTCGTCCTGGGACGTCACTCACCGCCGTTCCTCGACTGGATCGAGAACGCCCACACCGTCTCCTCACAGATCACCCTGCTTGACGTCCTGCGCGGCACGACCGCGTGGCTGGGCCACCTGGTCACCTCAAGTGGAGCGTGGTGGCCGGCGGGCTACCAGCTCGTCTCCTCTCGCACGAGCATCATCACGACCACAGCGGTGATGGCACTCGGCCTTGCCGGTCTCGGGATGCGTCGCCTCCCGCACCGCGCCTTCCTTGTCACCTGCGTGGCGGTCGGCGTGCTGGTCATCTCCTTGCCCCACGAGGGTCCGTTCTCCTCACCAGCTGCTCAGCTCGTTCAGGACGCGCTCGACGGTCCGCTTGCCCCCCTGCGCAACGTGCACAAGGCCGACCTGTTGATCCGGCTGCCCCTGGTCATCGGCTTGGCGCACCTGCTCTCTCAGGTTGCAGCCTGGCGCCCTCGACGTGAGTGGTTGAGGGGCGCCGCCCTCACAGCATCGATCCTGTTCGTCGTCGGGGCCGCGGCGCCGGGCTTCGGAGGAGCCATCGCCCCGCGAGGAAGCTTCGACAAAATGGCACCGCAGTGGAGTGAGCTGGGCCAGTGGCTCGACACCCATGACGACGGACGATCACTGATCGTGCCCGCCGCCAACTTCGGTGAGTACGTCTGGGGGCGCACGTTGGACGAGCCTCTGCGGGCCTTGACGACCGCTTCGTATGCCGTGCGCGATGCTGTCCCGCTTGCCCCGGCCGGCACGATCCGTCTGCTCGACGAAGTCGAAACCAGGCTGCAGGCCGGGGGTTCACTCGGTGGTGCGGCCGCGATGCTTCGGGAATCCGGCGTCAAGCATCTCGTGCTGCGCAACGACCTCGCCTCGGAAGCGGGGCAGCCGCCGGTGGCCCTCGCGCGGTCAGCTGTCCTCAACACGCCTGACATCAGCTTCACCAAGGGTTTTGGGAAGACCTGGCTCGATGGGACGGGGGAGCGGGTCTACCCCATCGAGGTCTACACGCTCGCCGGACCCATCGCACCCGAGCTGGATCTGTGGGACGCCAGCGACGTCGTCGGCGCAACTGGCGCCTCTGAGGACCTCGCTCGCCTCGACGAAGCGGGGCTGGATGGTCGCCCTGTGATCTTTGACGGAGATCGCACCCGATATGTGGTGCCGGTCCACACCATGGTGACCGACGGCTTCCGGGCGCGCGCCCGTTGGTTCGGTGCGCCGCGAGGCCAAGACGCCACCAGTGGCCTTGATGCTCAAGCAGCCCAAGGGGCGCGGGACTACCTCCCGTGGCCCGAGGTCGATCGGAGATCCCTTGTTGCCTATGACGGGATTCGTGCTGTGTGGGCCTCGTCGTCCATTGCCGAGGACTTCTCGGTCGCCGGTCTCCAGCCCGCGCTCAGGCCGTTCGCCGCCGTCGACCGCAACGAGCGCACCCCTTGGGCAACGATCTGGGACGCAGCTCCGGAGCTGACTGTCGATCTTGAGGCGCCCACCGACCTGCGTCAGATCACGCTTGCGCCCTATGCGGACGAGGTTCGCTTTGGCAAGGGGCTCGGCGTGGCCACGGACGTCACTGTGACCACGGACCGGGGGTCTGTCGCTGCGCGCCTCACGCAATCACCATCACCCACGACGGTTCGGCTCCCACCGGGCTCCACGCGCACGGTCAGCATCAGGATCCGTGACACCACCAGAGGGAAGCCGGGCACGGTTGTCACTGGCCTGTCCGAGGTGACGCTCCCAGGTGTGACCGCGACGGAGATCGTCACCACACCAGAAACCGCCATCGGCTCCGCCGACACGGCCGTCCTTGGGGCAGGTCTCCCCGGCCGGGATGGCTGCTCCGTGCTGGCACGTGAGTTCACCTGCTACTCCGGGCAACTCGTTGACCCCGAGTCCACCGGCACGATGGTGCGAGAGGTCACCGGTCTGGCTGCGGGGGAGCGAAACCTGAAGGGAACCCTCGCCGTTGACCCGTTGCGACCTCCTCAGGGACTTCTGCGGGTTCCCGGCGTCGAGGTGAGCGCCAGCAGCCAGCGTGGCTACGCGCCGGCCGCTCTCCCCGGCAGTGTCGTGGACTCGGACAAGCGCACGGCGTGGAGTCCCTCGCCCGTCGACGAGTCACCCTCAGTGACCCTGACGTTGGACAAGCCCACCCTCGTCGAGGGCATCCGACTGCAGACTCGCCAGGATTGGGCCAAGAAGGCCGCGCCGGCGGTGGTCATCGACATCGACGGGTACGAGACCACACGTCGTCTCCCCGAGCACGGCGTGCTGACCATCCCACCGACGACGGGGCGGAATGTCACCCTGACCTTCGTCACCGTGCCGGGCCGCGGCCGAGCAGGTCTGGGCTCCCTGGAGCTCGAAGAGGTCGAGATCATCGGACACCCCTTCGCTCCTCCCGCCGCGCAGCTGCGGTCTGGTTGTGGCAGCGGCCCACGGGTCATGGTCGATGGGAAACTGGTGCCCACCTCGGCCCAGGGGATCCGCGCGGGACTGTTCGGGCTGGCCAAATTCACGTGGCAGTCCTGTGCTCCGGTCGCGATCTCGGATGCGACGACGCACCGAGTCAGCGTGAGTCCGTGGAAGGGGCTGGCACCCCGCAGCGCCGTGATCTCTCCACTCGAGCCGAGTCCGAGAGCCGCGCCCGTCGCCGTCACCTACCAACGAGTGAGTCCCACGCTTCTTCGCGCCGACCTCGCCCCGAGCGCGGGCCAAGATCGTGTGCTCGTGATGGCGGAGAACGCCAACGACGGATGGGTGGCGCGGCTGGGAGGATCCCAGCTGGAACCGCAGGTTCTGGACGGCCGGCGTCAAGGGTTCGTCGTGCCTGCCGGGGCGTCGGGGAAACTCGCGATCGAGTTCGCGCCCGACCGGCCCTACCGGTGGGGCCTGCTCGTCGGCGCTCTCTTGGCCGGAGGCCTGATTCTGCTTGCCGCTTGGCCGGATCGCGGTCATAGGGTCACTGTTCGGGCTTCACCCCGGATCTTCGACAGATGGCGCCCGTGGCTCAGCGTCGTTGGCGCAGCTCTCGTCAGTGGCCTGATCGCTGGTCCCGCGGGTGCGGCCGTTGGCGTTGTCGCCGGCTGTGTGGCGGTCTCATCGAAGGTGCCGCGTCGTATCCGATTGGTCGGCGTGGTGAGCCTTGCGCTCGCCGCCGCACTGACCCAGGCCTGGGCTGCGCCCGGCAGAGTTGGCGGCTCAAATGTTGAGGGTGCGGTCAGACTGTTGGTGCTCGCCGCGTTTGTCATCGCGTTGGCGACTCAGAACACGTCCGACCAGAGCTGAAGCTGGGACCTCGATCCAGTGGTGGCTCATCGCGGCCAGCACCAGGGTTGCCGGCAGGCCCACGGCCAACAGCGGGAGGAGGGCGCCAGAGAACAGGGCAACTCCTGTGACGGCATACAGGGCTGTGAACACCGGCAGGTGCCACAGGAATATCCCGTAACTCACTCGGCCCAACCACCGCACCAGGTGCTGGGACAGCGCTGTGCGATAGGCACTTGAGTCACCGTGGGTCAAGGGAAGCAACAGGGCAAAGGACACCAACGTGCAGAGCGCGGTTCGCCCAATGAGCTCACCCGCCGAAGCAGTATCGACGGTGAGCGCTCCTGCGATGGGCGTGGTCCCGAGGAGGTAGGCCCCACCGGCCACAGCCAGACACATCACCGGATCTGCGCCCCAGGACAAGAGTCGTCGTGAGATCGCCGACCACGGAACACCCAGGGCTTCGGCGCAGATCATCCCCACGAGAAACTGCGGTGCGCGTGCATGGAGCCACATATGGAACTGAATGTCCTGACCGAACACCTCGCCCGCTCCCAGTCCCGCAGTCAAGGTCGTGACGAGAGCAAGAATCACAAGCAGCAGCAGTGGCAAAACGGCGTGTCGTCGGCGCAGGGGTCTGAGGGCAATCACGATGAGGGGCAGCGCCGCATAGAACGAGATCTCGGTGGCCAGGCTCCAGGACTGCCCGAACGACGAGATCCACGCGTCGGAGACATAGATCTGGAGGAGTGAGGCGTGGAGCAGCCAGTCACGTAGCGGGGGGTTCGCGAAGACGACGACGGCGGCGAGGGTCACCCAATAGGCGGGAAGGACTCGCGCACCTCGACGAAGGGCGTACCCAAGAACGTCCAGACTCCCGTTCGCGTCTTTGGACATCAAGCCGCGGTACAGGAGGAAGCCCGACAGGGCAAAGAAGATGCCGACTCCGAAGTCACCACGGCCCCAAAGGCGTCCCACAAGTCCACCAGTGGAGCCGAAGCCCGTGAGGAAGGCAGCGTGTGTCAGGACCACCAACCCAGCAGCTACCGCGCGCAAACCGTCCAAGGCGGGGTTCAGGGTCAGTGCTCCTGCTCCCCTGTGTGACCCCGACAACGTGCTCATGTGCGCACCCTATGGGAGGAGACTCGCGCCACGCTTCAAGTTGGCTCACCCACGAGATACCGACTGGTAGGGTCACCCCAACTCGCTCCATGTTCCACTTGAGACAAAGGTGTCCCGCACATGCGCAGAATTATCGGTCTGGTCCTGATGGGCCTCGCCGGCTTCCTCGTCACCACTGCATTGTTGGCCCTGCTCTACGTTCCGGGTCAGGTGAAGAAGACGCCCTTGGACACGGATTCCAATACCCGTCTCAGCGGCACCGCTGCGGTCCTTCCGTCCGGCGGAAGTGCCCCGGTCAAAGCGCTGAGCCACACTGTGGCCGACGGTAAGAAGTCAGACGGCGAGGTCGTCGTCTTCGACACCTTCACCTGTTTGATCACCGACCCCAACGGTGACTCGCCCGACTGTGTCGACGACACCGACCCCAACAAGCGTCTGGTCACGGCGACGACAGACCGTTTCGCGACGAACCGCACGACCGGCATGGCCGTCAACGACAAGAAGTACATTGGGGACGCCACACCGCATGAGGGCCTGATCAACAAGTTCCCCTTCGGTGTGGAGAAGAAGACCTACCCGTTCTGGGACGGAGTTCTCCAGCGCGCGGTTGATGCGGAGTTCAAGGGTGAGGAGAAGGTCAACGGCTGGAACACCTACAAGTTCGTCACCGCCGTGTCCGACGAGCCTGCGGAGATTGCCAAGGACATCCAGGGCACCTACTCGTCGACCAAGACGATGTACGTCGACCCGCGCACCGGCGCGCTCCAGAAGCAGACCGAGCAGCAGGTGCGCAAGCTCGACAACGGCACCACCGTGCTGGACCTCGACTTCGGCTTCACCGACAAGACCATCGCGGCCAACATCGCGGACGCCAAGGCCAATGACTCCAAGCTGGGCCTCATCGACAAGCTTCCCCTCATCGCGGGTCTGCTGGGCCTACTCGCGGCTGCCGCGGGCTTCTTCCTCTGGAACGGCGCTCGTCGGGCCGACGGCGAGGGCGAGCCCCTGGTCACACGAGGCGGCGACGACAACGGTCACGGCTACACCGAAACGAGCACGCTCGACGTCTTCGGTGACGGCACAGGCGGAGACGAAGGCGACGGACCCACGCGCAGTCGTCTAGACCTGCGCAAAACCTGACGTGCGCGTTGTCGTCACCGGCGGCGCTGGGTTCCTTGGCTCGCACCTCTGTGAGGCGCTCATCAATCGCGGTGACGACGTCGTTTGTCTCGACAACTTCCTCACCGGCAATCCGGCGAACGTCGCCCACCTCCTCGAGGAGCCCGGGTTCCAGCTGATCCGGTCCGACGTGACGGACTTCGTCCACGTCGGCGGGACCGTCGACCTCGTGCTCCACTTCGCCAGCCCGGCGTCACCGATCGACTACCTCAAGCTGCCGATCGAGACACTCAAGGTCGGTTCGATCGGGACCCTTCATGCACTCGGTCTGGCACGAGACAAGGGTGCCCGCATCATCCTGGCGTCGACCTCTGAGGTCTATGGCGACCCGCATGTCCACCCGCAGCCCGAGACCTACTGGGGTCACGTCAACCCGGTCGGTCCGCGTGGGGTGTACGACGAGGCCAAGCGCTACGCGGAGGCGCTGACCCTGGCCTACCGCAACACTCACCAGGTCAACACGGGCATCGTGCGCATCTTCAACACCTTCGGGCCAAGGATGCGGCCCAACGACGGTCGAGCCATCCCCAACTTCATCCGTCAGTCACTCGCGGGGGAGCCGGTCACGGTCGCGGGCGACGGGTCGCAGACCCGCTCTGTCTGTTACGTCGACGACCTTGTCGAGGCCATCCTGCGCATGGCCGATGGCGCCCACCAAGGGCCGATCAACATCGGCAACCCGCACGAGATTTCGATGCTCGACCTGGCCCACAAGGTCATCGACCTGACGCAGTCGTCGTCGCAGATCGTGTACATCGATCGTCCGGTCGACGACCCCACGGTGCGCCAGCCCGACACGACCCTCGCTCGCGAGGTCCTCCAGTGGGAGCCCAAGGTCAACATGGACGAGGGACTCGCTCGCACCATCGCGTGGTTCCGCGAGGTGCACCCCTGGTCAGGCGCCTGACGTTTGTTCAGGTCCGCGGCGGGCGGCGGCAGACGAAGATCGCCGTTCCAGGGATGACCATGCCGCGCGTCGGCGACCAACCACCCCAGGTCGCGGTGTTGTCCAGCGGCCACTCCGGCTCGACGACGTCCTCGACGACGAGACCACCCGCGACGATCTCGCGGATGCGGTCGCCCATGGTCCGGTGGTGTTCGACATATGTCGCACGCCCCGACCCGTCGGACTCCACATAGGGCGTGCGGTCGAAATAGCTGAGCCGTGCCGTCAGCCCGGACTCGGTGGGGTCGTCAGGAAAGGCCCACCGGATCGGGTGGGTCGTCGAGAAGACGAAACGTCCTCCCGGCCGGAGCACCCGAGCCACCTCGGCCATCACGGCCGCGCTGTCGGCAACGAACGGCACGACTCCGTATGCCGTGAAGACGGTGTCGAACGACGC
>JBDSIV010000028.1:0-14687 GCA_039917755.1 Knoellia sp.
ACCCGCCAGCACTGAGCACGAGCCACCTCGCTATTGGCGGGGACCACGAGAGGACTGCATGTCCCTTGCCCCGCCCCAAGGCTTGGCCAGGTGTTGGTCCATCAGATTGAGGAGGCGCAGGAGGAAGGAGGAGACTTCGGCCTGTATGCCGTAGCGCTCGTCAGCCAACGCGCTGGCGAACGCACCTCAGCGTCGGGGAAGGGTCTCGTGTGGCTCATTGGTACGCACGAGCAGATCGGCATGAGCAGGTCGAGTCGCATTGACCACGACAAAACCCCGCCCAACCGAGCACATCAGTGCAGGTCACGCGGGGTTTCAACCGGGTGGAGCTGAGGGGATTCGAACCCCTGGCCTTCTCATTGCGAACGAGACGCGCTACCAACTGCGCCACAGCCCCTTGAGCGGGCATCACGATAACACCGGGCGAGGCCGCTCACGAAACCGGACGAGCCCGGCATACCCTCAACGACATGCGACTTCGTATGCCGTCCGACCGGGTCGGCCGCGCCGACCCCGCGGACCTGCCGCGACTGGGGATGCCTGCACCGACCCCGGAGCAGGCACCCACCCCCGCCCCACCCGAGATCGACTCGGATCCGACACACCAGCCAGCCGCCTGGCAGGTCCCCATGGGAGTGCGGACCGCCAGCGAATGGTCCTGGCGGCTGATCATCGTCGCGGCGGCGGTGCTGGGGGCGCTCTGGCTCTTCGCCTACCTCTCCGAAGTGACGGTGCCGCTCATCGTGGCCCTGCTCCTCGCGGCGCTGCTCATGCCCGTGACCCGCTACCTCTCGCGCGCGATCCCCCGTGGCGCAGCCGCAGGTCTCACCGTCCTCGGCACCCTCGCCTTCATCGGCGGGGCGTTGAGCTTCGTCGGGTCGCAGTTCTCATCGCAGTTCAACGACATCAGCGCCCAAGTGGGTGAGGGCATTGTCGAGATCCGCGGCTGGTTTCGCACGAGCTTCGGGATCACCGACACCCAGGTCGATGACTGGATCTCGAAGGCCCGCGAGCAACTGAGCTCCGGCAGCGGCGGACTCGGGGAGACTGCAGCGCAGGCCGGGCTCACCGTCACGCACCTCGTAGCCGGCTTCTTCATCGCGATGTTCGCGCTCTTCTTCTTCCTCTACGACGGCGAACGCATCTGGGCCTGGGCGGTCAGCCTCTTCCCCCGCACCGCCCGCGACCGGGTCCATTCGTCCGGTCTCATCGCGTGGAGTCAGCTGTCCGCCTTCACCCGCGCGACGATTCTCGTAGCCGCCGTCGACGCCCTCGGCATCAGCATCGTGGCCGTCATCCTGGGCGTCCCGTTCGCCTCCGGTATCGCTGTCCTCGTCTTCTTTGGTGCGTTCGTCCCCGTGATAGGTGCCGCCATCTCGGGCGCGGTGCCCGTCTTGCTCGCCCTCGTGGCGCTGGGCCCCATCCAGGCGCTGATCATGCTCGGTGGCGTCATCGCCGTCCAGCAACTCGAGTCCCACATCCTCCAACCGTTCCTGCTGGGTCGGGCAGTGCGCGTGCATCCGCTCGCCGTCATCCTCGGCATCGCCGCCGGCGTGGTCACCGCGGGCATCCTGGGAGCGCTCATCGCCGTTCCTCTCGTGGCCGTGCTCAACGCGGTGGGTCACCACCTCCTCGACGGCCGAGAACTGCCGGCTGACTTGGAGGAAGACCTCGAGGAAGCCGCAGAGTCGCGCTAGCCACACATGACGAACGCCCCGCGAGTCTTCGCGGGGCGTTCGTCATGTGGTGAGTCAGAGACCGGCGATGCGGCGCTCTGGAATCTCGTCGTATGCCGGGTGCTCGGCTTGCGCTGGAGACTCGGGCCCCACGGCCGGTGCCGGACGCTCGGCTGCACGGGCCTTCATCGTGTAGGTCGGGCGGGGCACCGGACGGGGATCCCAGGTGAGGGGGATGTCGTCCTCGTCGAGCTCGGGCAGCGCCACCTCGTGCTGGGCCACCAGCGGTGTCTGCTTCCCGGGCTGTTGCGCGCCGGGCTGCTGCTCGCCGGCTGCCTCTGCTCCCGACGCGCCCGCGATGGTCTCGGCCGAGACGTCAAAGGGTGCGGCGCCAAGTGCCTCGACGTAGACCGGCTCGACGTAGACCGGCTCGGCGTGGACCGGTTCGGTGTGCGCCGGTTGCGGCGCGACGTCGGGCGCGCGAGAAGCAGCGGCTGGGACAGCGCGGCGGGCCAGTGGTGCAGCGGTGCTCGCGGCGGCGCGACGGGCCCGGCCACGCGCGGCTCGCTGGGCCTTGATCTCGGCCCGCACACCAGCACGGAGCCAGACGAAACCAACTGCGGCCATGGCCAGGGGAACGATGAAGGACCACCACACGAGGACGCTGAGGACCGAGAGCAGCCCAAAGACGACCATCCCGGCCAGTCCGACCAGGACAACGACTCCGCGGGTGGCGCGCCCGGGGCGCATCGCGCGGGGGCCTGGTGCGAGCGGTGCGGCGGTCTGCGCCGAAGCGATGCGTGATGCTGACACCACAGGCGCCGACACGTGCGCTTGGGCGCGCTTGACCGTGACCTGTGGTCGCGTTGCCCGGGCGGGGCTGAGGGCTGAGGTCCGGGGTGCCTGTCCGCCATGGTCGACCATCATCACGGGGGCGCGGCGCTCAAGGACGCGCATCGTCTCGGAGAAGGCGTTGACCGACCGGATCGTGGCTAGGTGCTCGCGCCGACGAACCCAGTATTGGACGAAATAGGCAGCCCAGATCCCGATGATGACCAGGAAGATGAGGCTGCTCGGCTGCACGAGCACGACGTTAGGCGTGCAGAGCCTCAGTCAGTCGGACGCTCTACGGTGTGTCGCTCACGTGACTGCTGTGACGTGTGGGTCAGACGGTCCATGACGCTCTTTCCCGCGAGATCCTCTGTCGTCAGGGCAAAGGAGCAGTGATCGCGCCAGTCTCCGTCAATGTGCAGCATCCGGGCACGCCGGCCCTCATCGCGGAAGCCGAGCTTGCGGACGACGGCCAGGCTTGCGGCATTTTCGGGACGGATGTTGATCTCGATCCGGTGCAGCCCCAGCTCACCGATCACATGGTCGGAGACCAGCGCCAGCGCGGTAGGAATGATGCCTTGGCCCGCAACCGACTGCGCGACCCAGTAGCCCACGGTGCACGAACGGAACGAACCCAAGACGATGTTGCTGACATTGATCTGCCCGACCAGCCGCCTCTCGGTCTCAATGACGAGGGGGACCATCCGTCCTGCGAGCGCGTCCTCCTGATAGAGGTCCACGAGGTCCTCGAAGGTGCGGGGGTCGGTCGCAGGCACGGGCGAGGTGGCGTCCCAAGGGCCGAGCCAATGTCGGTTGAGGGCGCGCACCGACCGGTATTCGTGCTGGTCCTCGACCCGCAGCGGCCGGAGCAGGATCGGCACGCCTTGGGGCGTGGTGCCGGCGAGCAGCAGTGACCATCCGCGTCGCGGACGGTTCCAGCGCATCAGTGATCGCCTCCGGCGAGCTGGCTCAGCGCGTGGGCAAGCACCGGCTCCAGCACGGCAAGGCCGTCACGCACCCCACCGGTGGACCCCGGAAGGTTGATGACCAAGGTTCGGGCCGACACCCCTGCCACACCACGCGACAGCATGGCGGTGGGCACCCCCGCGGAGACTCCAGCACCACGGATCGCCTCAGCGATACCGACGACCTCACGGTCCAACAGTGGCGTGGTGGCTTCGGGCGTCCCGTCGGTCGGGCTGATGCCCGTGCCACCCGTCGTGAGCAGCAGGTCGGGATACGTTGCCAGCGCCGCAGCCAGCGTCTCGGCAATGTCAGCGTCCTCAACGACTGTCGCGTCCTCGACCTCGGCACCCCAAGCACGCAGGGTCTCGACGATGAGCGCCCCGCCCTTGTCGGGATAGACGCCCTGCGCAGCTCGGGTCGACGCAGTGACCACGATGGCGCGGCGTCCGGACAGGTCGGCGCTCACCGCTCCACCCAGTCGCCGGACCGGCCGCCGGACTTGGCAGTCACGCGGACGTCGGTGATGCGGGCGTGCTTGTCGACGGCCTTGACCATGTCGATGAGGGCGAGAGCGGCGACACTCACGGCGGTGAGAGCCTCCATCTCGATCCCGGTGCGGTCGGCGGTGCGCACAGTTGCGGCGATGTCGACACCGTCGTCGGCCACATCGAGGTCAACGCTGGCGGCATGCACGGCGACGGGGTGAGCGAGCGGGATGAGCTCTGGTGTGCGTTTCACCGCCTGTATGCCGGCCAGTCGAGCGACCGCGAGCGCGTCACCCTTGGGGACGGTCCCGTCCCGCAGAGCCGCTATCGCGGCTGACGAGAGCAGCACCCGGCCTCGGGCACTGGCCTCACGCGCGGTGATTGCCTTGCCGGACACGTCGACCATGTGCGCCGTGCCATCGGCGCGGACATGGGTCAGCGCGCTCTGAGCCAGGCGGCTGGGGTCATCGGTGGCCACGAGATGAATCCTCCCCCACCAGCGGCATGAGGTGGACAGTGTCACCGGGCCGGATCTGCGTGGTCTCCGCGTCGATGACCGCCAGGTGGGTCGCCTCCGCCAGCGCGCCGAGCATGTGCGAGCCCTGACCGCCAGATGGTCGGGACCCGTCAGCGTCGACGACCACCCGGGTGAACTCGACCTTGCCCGCGATCGAGGACCAACCCTGTGCCGCAACACCTTCCGTCAACGGCATCTCGGGATCGAGGCCGGCCAACTCGCGGAGCACCGGCAGCACGAAGACATGGAACGAGACGAACGAGCTCACCGGGTTGCCGGGCAACGTGATGATCGGCGTCCTTCCCGGACCGACGACCCCGGCCCCTTGCGGCATGCCCGGCCGCATGGCGACCTTGACGAAGTCGACCGTGCCTGTGGCGGACAGCACCTCCTTGACGGTGTCGAAGGCGCCCATCGACACCCCGCCGGTCGTGAGGATGAGGTCGGGATCCCCGGGCATGTGCTCGAGCAGGGAGGTCCAGGCGTCGGCGTCGTCGTTCAGCTGCCCCACCCCGACAAGCTCGGCGCCGGCGGCGCGGATGAGGGCGGCGAGCATGGAGCCGTTGGAGTCGACGATCTGACCATGCGCGAGCGGGAGCCCGACGGGGACGAGCTCGTCCCCCGTGGACAGCACGTGGACGCGCGGCAGGGGGTGAACCCTGACGTCGGGGACGTTGGCCGCCGCGATGAGGGCCAGCCGGCCGGGTGTCACGCGCTCCCCAGCGCGCAGCACCACGTCTCCGGCGCGGACGTCCTCGCCCTGCCGACGCACGTGCCGACCCACCTCGGCCGCCAGACGGAGCGTCACCCGCGACACTCCGCCGTCGCTCTCCTCGACGGGGACGACGGCATCAGCACCCTCGGGCACTGGGGCGCCGGTCATGATCCGCATCGTCGCGCCCTTCCGCAGCGCATGTCGACGGGTGTCTCCCGCCGCGATGTCACCATCGACGTCCAGAACCACGGGCGACGCGGAACTCGCGCCAGCAACATCCTCCGAGCGGACGGCATACCCGTCCATTCCGCTGTTGTCGAAGCCCGGAAGGTCCACTGCCGCAACAACATCGGCAGCGAGAACGCGACCCAACGACTGCGAGAGCTCTACCGTCACAGGGGGCAGAGCCGCAACGAGGGCGAGGACAGCCGCCCGGTGTTCCTCGACCGTCCTCACGCGTCACCCTCGAGGCGAGTGCCGTCCGGGATGAACCGAGGCTCGGTGGTGGCCTTCACGCTCACGTCTCCGACACAGGACACGTCGGCCCCAAAGGTCACGTCGCCCTCGACAGTGAGCGATTGAGCCTGGCGGATCGACGGCACCCCGTGGGAGAAGCGTCGCTCGAAGTCGTCGATGAACCTGAACTCGCTCGACAGATCTATGAAGGGCTCCTCGTGCTCGATGAGCGAAACCACCCGGCTGGCCGCATCGAGCTCATAGACGTCGGAGCGCAAGAGGAGCAGCTCATTGGTGGTCTTCACCGGCCGGAACCGGTCGCGCGGCACAAAGATCGCTTGCGACCCCTCGAAGACCTCCACGGCCGAGCCCATGGACGACTCGATCTGGATGACTGGCGTCGAGTCCTTGCGTGTCGGGTCGACCGTCTTGCGATTGACGATGATGGGCAACTCGAGGACGCCCGCGCGCTCGGCCAGCTCGGCTGCGAGAGCGTCGAGGTCGATCCAGAGGTTGTTGACGTGGAAGTACTCGTGCCGCTGGTTGTCGGCAAAGAACTCCTCCTCGCCGGGTGCCACCTGGGCCGAGTCACGCAGGACCAGCCGCCCGTCGTCACGACGGCGCGCAAGGTGTCCGCCCTTGCGGTCGTTGCGGGTGCGCTCACAGACCTCGGCGACGTAGGGGATGCCCTCATCAGCCATCCACGCCGGGATGCGCGGGTCACACACGGCCCCGAGGTTGTCGGCGTTGGACAGGAAGAGATGGCGATAACCCCTCTCCCGCAACGTGTCCAGCAACCCACTGGACTGGAGGGCTATGTAGACGTCACCATGCCCCGGCGGGCACCACTCGAGCTCCGGGGCCTCTGGCCATGACACCGGAGCGAGGTCGTCGGCACGCAGCTTGGGCTCGGCGCTCTGGGTGAAGCTGAGCGGCAAACCCTCGACCTCCAGCGTGTCATGGGCGGCCAGAACATTGAGCGTCTCGGCCCGGGTGCGGAACGAGTCCATGAAGACCAGCGGGAGTTCGACGTCGTATTCCTCGCGCACGGTGAGCACCTGGCGGGCGATGATGTCGAGGAAGGTGAGGCCGTCACGGACCGGCAGCGCCGACTTCGGCCCGCTGATTCCCATCGACGTGCCGAGTCCGCCGTTGAGCTTGAGCACGACCGAAGTCGAGAGCGCCTCGCGCACCTTGGCCGCGTCCAGGGTCAGGTCGGCGAGTTCCTGGACGTCACCGAGTGGTTCGATCGAGTCCTCAGGGATGTAGCCGGTCGCGTCCTGCTCGAGCATTGCGTAGAACCGGCTGAACGCGCCGATCGCGCGCTCGTCCACCTCACGTGCCCGCATCAGGTCAGTGCTCTGCCGAAGCCTGTCATCACTCATGTCGTCACCCTAGGGGAGCAGACTGCGCCCGTGCAGCGTCGTCTGGGCCCACTGCGACAGACTGGGTGCGTGACCCAGGACCGCACCGCCCAGGACAAAGCTGCCGTGCGCCCAGGGTTGCTCGCGGCCCGACGCGAGATCGTCGCATCGCGTGCGCGCGACTCTGACGACCGCGTCCTGGCCGACCACGTCCTCGCCCTCGTGGCCCAACTCGCACTGCGTGAGGGCGACACGGTCGCGGCCTACGAGTCGTTGCGCACCGAACCGCCCACAGCAGCGACGATCACTGCACTCGTGTCGCACGGCATACGGGTCGTCGTTCCGATCACGTTGCCGGACAACGATCTTGACTGGTGTGACGCGACAGACGATCGATGTATGCCGCTGGGTCTCGACACGATCTCGGCTGCCGGCCTCGTCCTCACACCCGGCCTCGCGGTCGACCTGGTGGGCACACGGTTGGGTCGCGGCGGCGGGAGCTATGACCGCGCACTGTCCCGCCGATCTTCGAGCGCTCGGGTGCTCGTCACCCTCCACCCGGGCGAGATCCACTCCGTTCGGCTCCCCCACGACAACCTGGACCAGCCCGTCGACGGCGCCCTGACCGTCGACGGGGTCATCTGGTTCTGACGCTCAGGACGTCTTCTCGGGCACGAGGATCAACTCGTCGTCGGTCGCATCGCGCACGGCCTTCTCGCTGAACGGCCACGGGTGTTGGCGACCCTGGACCCAATCGTCGGTCTGATCGTCATAGTGGCCGTTGAACGCGTGACCACTGGCGCCGGTCTGGTTGATCCACGTGGAGCGGTCGAGGTTGCCGAGGTCGACCACCATCCGCATCGAGGGGGCCCAGCTCGTGTCGTAGCCGACGCTGGCGTCCCAGCCGTTGGCGTTGACGATCGAGGACCCGCCCGACATCTCATGACCACCACGGTTGAAGACGGCCCGGACATAACTGGGGACGGTGTCCCCACCGAGCACCTGATGGGTGAGCTCGAGGGTGTGCAGCGCACCCCAGCGCCAGTCGTCGGGGTCCTTGCCGAGGCGCTTGGTCAGTTCGAGTCGTGCCTCGACCTGAGCCTGCCGAAGGATCTCGTCTCGCCCCTCTGTGATGCCGGCGGTCTGCCGGTTGTCCCACCACGCACTCTTGGGGTTGGCCAAGAGTTGCCCGACGGCAGCGAAGTAGCGGCTCCCCCCATCGGCCTGGAGGTCCTCGGGAACCTCGTCGTCGAAGAGCAACCGCAGGAGGTTGGCCCAGACCGAGTTGTAGAAGGCGGCGGCCGCACCGGCTCGGGAGTCGTCCGACGGCGTCGTGAAGTCCCAGTCGCGCAGCAGATCCTGCGCCTCACGGGTGAAGGCGACCTCGGTGTCGGAGCTCTCAGGGCCACGCAGCGGCACCGCCAGCAGCGCCTTGACGAGGGTCGGCGCAAATTCGTTGCGGGTGTCCAGCTGGATGTCGGCCATCTTCTTGGCGGTGACCTTGCCGCCGGCCTGGGTTGCCTGCGTGATGAGATCGCGAATCCGCTGCGCGCGATAGCCATAGTCCCACTGCGTGGTGAGGAACGGCGTCGCACTTGCGGTCACCGCCTGGTTGGCGGTGACGAGGAAACCCTCGGCCGGATCCAGGGAGGTGGGCATGGACTCGAAGGGCACGTCACCCTGCCAGTCGTAGGCCTCGTCCCAGCCGGGTGCGGGCCAGTAGCCGGGAGGCGAGCCGGGGAAGGCCGACGCCCGCACCGGCACCTGGCCGGGGGCCTGATAGCCGATGTGACCGTCGACGTCGGCATAGATGAGGTTCTGGGCGGGAACGGCAAACGACTTGGCCGCGTCGCGGAACTCCTGGAAGTTCTGGGCGAGGTTCAGTTGGAAGATGGCGTCAGCGGTCTTGCTCTGTTGCAGGCCCGTCCACGCCATCGACACGGCATAGTCCTGGCCCACGACAGTGGGTGCGTCGGCCTTCGGCACCGGTGATCGCGCACCGGCGTCGGTGAAGTCCGTGAGCACATCGGACATGAGGGGCCCGTGCCGCGTCGAACGGACCGTGATCGTCTCGTCCGCAGCACCAGCCACCTTGATGACTTCGGGACGAGTCGTGAGCGGCTCGAAGGTGTCTCCGCGCCGCACTGTGTCGCCGTCGACCTCCTCGAGATAGAAGTCGCTGACGTCAGGTCCAAGGTTGGTGAAGCCCCAGGAGATCCGGTCGTTGTGACCGATGACGACGCCCGGCACGCCGGAGAACGAGAACCCGGCGACCTCGAGGGGACACTGGTCCGACTTCTGACGACAGTGCAGACCGATTTGGTACCAGATGCCGGGCTGTCCCGGGCTGAGGTGTGGGTCGTTGGCGAGCAGCGGCTTGCCGGTGGCCGACTTGTCCGGTCCCACGACCCACGAGTTCGAGCCGATGCCGTCACCCCGACCCAGGAGCTGAGGGACGGCCGCGAGCGCACGGCCCACCGCGGCATACGCCCGCTGTGCTGAAGGGCTGTCGGAGGCCACCGCGGCGCTTTGGGCCGACGTGGACTTGGCTAGGGCGCGCGCCCCCACGAGCGCGGCTGGGACGGCCGACGATGAGGCGGTGGCAGCGACCGGCTGCCAGTCCTGCGGGGAGAGGATCGGCTTGTTGGCGAGGTCATAGGGCGGATAGAGCTCAGCGATCTGGGCCGGCGTGATCCGCGTCGAGAGGCGAGCACGGGCCAGCTCATCGGAGTAGTCGCCACGCAGGTCCCAGGCCATCGCCTTGAGCCACGCGATGGAGTCGGCCGGCGTCCAGTCCTCGATGCTGTAGTTCTTCACGCTCGTGCCGAGAACGACGTACTCGAGTGAGGCCTGCGACGGGGACCGGCCACGCAAATAGGCGTTGACGCCGTCGGCATAGGCCTGGAGGTAGGTGCGCGTCGACGGCTCCAAGGTGGGCAACTCGGCCTCGGCGATGCGCCGCCAGCCCATCGTGCGGATCACCTTGTCGGTCTCGAGCCCCGCATCCCCCACAAGTTCGGACAGGCGTCCGGCGGTGATGTGTCGCCGCAGATCCATCTCGAAGAAGCGATCCTGGGCATGGACATAACCCTGCGCCTTGGCGATGTCAGTGACGCTGTCGCCATAGATCTGTGGGATTCCCCGGTCGTCACGCAGGACGCTGACCTTGCTGCTCAGGCCAGGAATGACGATCTCGCCCTCGGTCTGGGGGAAGGAACGCCGGACCAGGGAGACGCCGACGATGGCGACAACAAGAGCAGCAATGGCGAGAACGCCGATGACGCTCAACGTCACCCGTCGGGCAACACGGTGGGAAGTCACCCTGCGAGACTAGGACAGTCCCCCTCGACGACGGACAGGACGGGCCGTGACCGACACGCTGGATTTTCCGCGTGCGCTCAGCAGTGCCCGGGAGACGTTGACTGCGGCCGAGGCCGGCAACCTGCACGCCCTCTCGATCGCCCTGCTCGTCGGCGCGCTGGTGCTCATCACGGCCATCGCAGCAGTGCGCCTCTCCACCCGCTCGGGATTGCCCTCGCTCCTCATCTATCTCGGCATCGGTCTGGCCCTGGGCAACCGCGGTCTGGGCATCAACTTCTCGGACGAGGAACTGACCCAGGTCCTGGGCTACGCCGCGCTCATCCTCATCCTCACCGAGGGCGGGGTGTCGACGAAGTGGGATTCGATCAAGGGTGCGCTGGCACCGGCCGCGGCGCTGGCGACCGTTGGTGTCATCGTTTCGATCCTCGTGGTCGCGGTCGCTGGACACTTCGTGCTCGGCATGTCGTGGAACACCGCTCTCATCATCGGGGCGATCCTCGCGTCCACCGATGCCGCAGCTGTCTTCGCCGTCCTGCGCAAGGTGCCGCTCCCCCGACGGGTCAGCGGCATGCTCGAAGCGGAGTCCGGCTTCAACGACGCCCCGGTCGTCATCCTCGTCACCGCCCTGGCCGCGCAGACAGCCGCTGGTGGGGCGGTTTCTTGGCGCTCCATCGCCGTCACTGTCATCGTTGAACTCGTCGTCGGGTCTGTTGTCGGCCTTGCCGTCGGATGGCTCGGCGGCCGTCTCATGGCTCGCGTCGCGGGCGGCTCGTCGGCACTGTTCGCCATCGGGGTCGTGTCCATGTCGGTCGTCGCCTACGCCGCCGCCGACGTCGTCCATGCCTCCGGGTTCATCGCCTGCTACTTGGCGTCACTCGTCCTCGGGAACATGTCGTTGCCGCACCGCACCGCCGTGCAGGGCTTCTCGACCGCGCTCGGGTGGCTCGCCCAGATCGGCCTGTTCGTCATGCTCGGCCTGCTCGCGGACCCGTTCGGGTTCCCGTCACAGATCGTCCCGGCACTCGTCCTTGGCCTCGTCCTGCTCCTCCTCGCCCGACCACTGTCGGTGGTGATCTCGTGTGCACCGTTTCGCCTCGGGTGGCGGACCCAGGTGTTCCTGTCGTGGGCCGGGCTGCGCGGCGCCGTCCCGGTCGTGCTTGCCACCGTCCCCATCACCGTCGGGACGCAAGGAGTGGAGTGGATCTTCAACCTCGTCTTCGTCCTCGTCATCATCTTCACTCTCGTCCAGGCGCCCACCCTGCCGTGGGTGGCTCACCGGCTCGGGCTTGATCGCGCCCACCACTCGTTCGACCTGGCCGTGGAGGCCACCCCGTTCGATGACATCGGCGCCCACCTCATCGAGGTCACCGTGGGGCCTCTGTCCCGGATCGCGGGGGTCCGGGTCTTCGAGCTGCGCCTGCCGCAGGGCGCCAACGTAGCGCTCATCGTGCGCGACACCGTGGCCTTCGTGCCGCAAGAGACGACACTGTTCCGCCACCGGGACCAACTGCTCATCATCACTCCCACCGCCGTGCGAGCGACCGTCGAGAAGCGCCTGTATGCCGTGAGCAAAGGTGGCCGCCTCGCCGGCTGGTCGACCGTGGACGGCGCCGCCACCCCTTGAGCGGCACACCGCACCGGCCGTGCCCCACCACTGCGTTGCGCCCGCAACCTTGGTCTCCTGCCCCGCCAACTTTGCGGACGCACGCAGTCGGTATGCCGGGAGCGCTCAGTGCGTGGGCGGCATACCGGAGCATCCCTGTCCGTTCCGTATCCTTGGAACCGCTCACCCCGCAGTGCCCAGGAGGAATCAGTGCCCACGTACGCCTACGCGTGTCGCGAATGCGACCACCGTTTCGAGGTTGTGCAGTCCTTCAGCGAGGACTCGCTGTCCGTCTGCCCCGAGTGTCACGGATCCCTGCGCAAGGTCTTCAACTCGGTGGGTGTCGTCTTCAAGGGAGGCGGGTTCTATCGCAACGACTCGCGGGCGGCGGCGAGCGCCTCCACGGCTGCGGCGAGCAATTCCACCGCTACGGCGAGCACGAGCAGCTCGTCGGAATCGGGATCGAAGGGGAGCTCTTCGTCCACGCCGGCGGCGTCCAGCGCGCCGGCGTCCTCGAGCACCTCCGGCGCCTCGGCCTGACCTGCCTGACCGAGGAGCGCGTCCCTCAGCTGCGCGGACCCTTGCGGTGCGGCTTCTTGTCCGGACGGCCGCCCCGCTCGCTCGACTCGCTCAGCTTGATCAGCTGACCCGAGATGCGGGTGGCGCGCAGCAGTTCCCAGGTGCCGGCGGGCAGGGTGGCTGGCAGCTCGACCAGCGAGTGGTCGGCGCGGATGTCGATGTGGCCGAAGTCCTGTCGACCCAGACCGCCCTCGTTGGCAAGCGCGCCGACGATCTGGCGCGGCTCGACCTTGTGGCGGCGCCCCACCTCGATCTTGTAGGTCGCCATCGGGACCGATGATGAGCGTCGCGCCCCGCGCTCGCCCTGAGATCCGTGTGAGCCTCGGTCATCGCGGTCGCGTCGCGGACCCCGGTCATCGCGGTCGCGTCCGCGGGAGGCACCGGCACCGTCGAAGTCGCGCTCGCGCCGCGGCGGCCGCACTGGGTCGGGACCGAGCAGCATGGGCTCGTCACCCTGAAGCACGATCGCAAGAGCGGCTGCCACGTCACCCTCGGGGGCGTTGTGCTCACGCACGTAGTGGGCGATGACATCGCGGAAGGCGTCGAGCTCGTTCGAGGACAGCGCCGCGGTGATGCGGTCGTCGAAGTGGCTCAGACGCGTGGCGTTGATGTCGTCGACACTGGGCAGCTGCATCTCGGTGAGCGTGGTCTTGGTGGCCCTCTCGATGGCCTTGAGGAGGTACTTCTCGCGGGGCGTGACGAACGAGATCGCGTCGCCGGAGCGACCTGCACGACCCGTGCGACCGATGCGGTGCACATAGGACTCGGTGTCGGTCGGAATGTCGTAGTTGACGACGTGGCTGATCCGCTCGACGTCGAGCCCACGGGCGGCGACATCGGTGGCCACGAGGATGTCGAGCTTGCCGGACTTGAGTTGCGCGACGGTGCGCTCACGCTGGTTCTGCGCGATGTCGCCGTTGATGGCCGTGGCTGAGAAACCGCGCGCACGCAGCTTCTCCGCGAGCATCTCGGTCTCGTTCTTGGTGCGGACGAAGACGATCATCCCCTCGAAGTTCTCGACCTCGAGGATGCGCGTGAGGGCGTCGATCTTCTGCGGATAGGAGACGAAGAGATAGCGCTGGGTGATGTTCGGCGCGGTCTCCGTGGTGCGTTCGACAGTGATCTCGAGTGCGTCGGTGAGGTACTTCTTGGAGATACGGCGGATCTGCGAGGGCATCGTCGCCGAGAACAGGGCGACGTGCTTGTCGGACGGAGTGTCCGCGAGGATCGTCTCGACGTCCTCGGCGAAGCCCATCTTGAGCATCTCGTCGGCCTCGTCGAGGACCAGGAAGCGCAGCTCGGACAGGTCGAGGGTGCCCTTCTCGAGATGGTCCATGATGCGACCGGGGGTGCCGACGACGATGTGGACGCCACGACGCAGTGCGCTCAGCTGCACGCCATAGGCCTGGCCGCCATAGACGGGCAGCACGTGGACACCGGGCATCCGCGACGCGTACTTCTCGAAGGCCTCACACACCTGGAGCGCGAGCTCTCGGGTGGGCGCCAGGACCAGCGCCTGCGGCGACTTCTGCTTGAGGTCGAGTCGGCTGAGGATGGGCAGTGCAAAGGCCGCCGTCTTGCCGGTGCCGGTCTGCGCGAGGCCGACGACGTGGCGCCCCTCGAGCAGGGCCGGGATGGTCGCGGCCTGGATCGGAGAGGGCCGCTCGTAGCCCACGTCCTTGAGTGCCTTGACGACACGTTCGTCGAGACCGAGGTCGGCAAAGGTGTTCTGCTCAGCCTCGTGCTGTTCGGACGCTTGCGGGGTCACACTGTTGTCGCTCACGCCACGACGGTACTGGCGCAGACCCCACCACCGCGAATGACGCGCTCGGTAGCGGCCGCTGCTGGACGGCATACGCGGCCTTTTGTCTGCCGTCCACCACGCCGCGTTGTCCACAGGCGCCGTCGTGCAGGGTGCCTCGTCCACAGATTGCCCACCGTCATCGCGGGGCAGCTGTGCCCAATCTAACGTCGGGCCATGCCACGTCCTCGCCTCCCTTCGCTGCGCCGGCCAGAGTTCCTTGGACCCTCGAGACACGCCCGCTGGCGACGGTGGGCTGTGCGACGGGCTGCAGCGATGGCCTGCGCCGTGGGCGCCGTGCTCCTGCTCGTGGGGCTGGTGCGACCGCCAACCGCGCCGACGACGCCGGTGCTGGTGGCTGCCCGAGACCTCA
>JBDSIV010000029.1:0-5240 GCA_039917755.1 Knoellia sp.
TCCCTGGCCGTCAGCACCTGGGTCGCCTGGCGCAGCGCGTCCACGGCCCCGGATGAGATCGTCGCTCCGGGCGAGCCCACCTCGTCGTCCCTCATCGCTCGTGCCGTCTCGGTCCTCGTGCTTCCCGGCCTCACCGCCCTGTTGCTTCTGCTCACGTGGGTCTTGAACCGCGCGACCAGCCTAGGCTGACCTTCGTGGCGAGTGAGTTGACGATCGAGAGGGTGCTCACTCTGGTGGAGCTGGTGCCGCGCGGGCGGGTCGTGAGCTATGGCGACCTCGGGACGATCGTCGGGATCGGGCCTCGTCAGGTGGGCGCGTTCATGAGTCAACACAGCGACGGCCTGACGTGGTGGCGGGTGACCAACGCCGCTGGAGACCTGCCGGCGCCGCTCCTCGACTTGGCCCGATCGCACTGGGCCGACGAAGGAATCTTGGTCAAGCGCAACGGGCTGGGTTGTCGGATCGCGGACTACCGCGCTGACCTCAGAGCCCTGGCCACGGCATACCAGCGTCGGATCGCCGAAACTCTCGAAGCCATGGGGACACCGTTGCCGGAGGCGGCTGCCCCCGCAGGTCGAGCCCTCACGGCGGCGTCGATCACCACGCTCGAGGAGCTCAGCGAGTGGCGTCGCGGGGACGTGGCCGAACTGCACGGGATGGGGCCTGGCGTGCTCGGGATCCTCGACGCGGCACTGACCGACGCCGACCTGGAGTGGAAGCCATGACCATCGCAGACCGCACCGAACACCTCATCTCCGCCGACGAGGGCTCACCGCTTTGCTCGCCGTCCCGGGCCAACATCGCTCACGTCACGGAGCGCTGCTCGACAGCGTGGGCGACCCGGGAAAGTACTACGGCGACACCTACCAGACCGGTCCCTACTGAGGCTGACGCGTCAGCGGAGTCGACCGCTCGCGCGCAGAGCCGTACGGATGAGCGGCCACTGCAGGGGCAGTCGTGCCACGGTGCCCGCGAAGAATGCTCTGGAGCCGGTGTCTCCCTTGCGCTGGGCCCGCTTCGCGTGGTCAGCGCTCATCTGGACATTCGCTGGAAGGACGGCGACCAGTAGCGCTGCACTGGCCAGGCCAGCGGCCTTGCGGGTGCGAGGGTGCAGCAGGCCGAGGCCACAGATGATCTCAGCGACGCCACTGGCATAGACGATCTCGCGCTTGCGCGGGAGCGCGTGCGGGACGATCGGCACGTAGACCTTGGGACGGGCGATGTGGATCGCCGCCGAACCCAAGAACATCGCTGCGAGTCCCATGGTGGCCTTGTCGAGCGGCGGGTTCGTCTGCGGCATACGCCCATGGTGTCAGACCCCGGTCCTCACGAACGCGGGTATGTCACGCGCGCACAAGGACCGTGCGCCCGAGCTCGCGAGCCACCTGTCCCCTCCGGAGCGCGTCGTCATCCGTCGGGTGCAGCTCCACCAGATGGTGGCCGTCATCGATCTCCATGGCCACTCCTTCCCACTGCACGTGAGATGGATGCACCCGATGACCCCGTACGCAGACTCTGTCGCAGCGGCGCTGGCAATCCGTAGCGACGACACAACCAAGCGCTCCTGCACCGGCAGGCATGCCCGACCTCACAAGCGCGGGGTATCTGACGCAGTTCTGAGGATCGGGAGTACTCAGCTGCTCGGGGGCGGGGTGACCTCTGGCGCGGGAGGTGTGGGAGGGGTGGGCTGAGCGGTTGAGATGCCGAGGCCCGAGCGGAGGGCCTTGCCACCCTTGCCGACGTGAGCGGCGTACTTGGGGCCGACCCGACGACCCACGGCGTCCTCGACCTTGCCGATGGTCGACGAGACCGACTCGGGGTTCTTCTGGGCGTAGCCCCGGGCCTGCTTGGCGAGCCCGGCCAGGGCAGCGAACTTGATGGCGCCACGTGCCATGTGGTCCTCCTTGATGGTGGGATGATCTGCTCAGGTGAACTCGCGAGCGGACCGCCATGTTCCCCTGTCAGCCCTCGAAGGGCCACATCTGCCGGACCTCGATGACACCTCCGTGCGCCATCGAGTGGCCGGACGCGATCTGCACGGCCTCCTCCATCGAGTCGCACTGGAGCACGTCGAACCCGGCGATCAGTTCACTGGTCTCGGTGAACGGTCCCTGCGTGACGAGCAGCTTGCCGTCACGCATCCGCACGCTGCGTGACTCCGCCACTGGGCGCAGGCGCTCGCCCATGACGTACTTCCCCGCGTCGTTCACGCCCTGCCACCACTGCTCGACGTCGGGCGCGCCGTCGCGATCGGCCTGCGTGGGCGGCTGCGTGGAGTCGTCGCGATCCTGGCAGACGAGCATGAGGAACTGCATGGGGATTCCTTCTTTCGTTGTGTCTTGCACAGCTGGTCACCCGGATGACGGCCGAGGACGGCCACCATCGACACTTCGGCCCCAGAAGTTTCCGCGTGTCCATTCGGAGCCCGCGTGTCCCCTCAGAGGAGGACGGTGGAGAAGTCACCGACGGGCGCGAAGCCGAGCCCCTCATAGGTCGCGAGCGCCGGAGCGTTGAAGTCGTTGACATAGAGCGACACCATGGGCGCCGGCCCAGCCATCACCTGCTCCATCACCGAGGCCAGCATCGGCGCAGCCAGACCTTGACCGCGCAGGTGCGGCGCCAACCACACCCCTTGGAGTTGGGCGCACCCAAGTGCCAGCGAGCCGATGTCGGTCTTGAAGATGACCTTGCCGTCCTCGACCACGACATAGGTGTGGCCCTGCGCGATGAGCGCGGCCAGCGAGCCGCGATAGCCGCGCCCGTTGCCGGTGAACGGCGCATATCCGATCTCCGCGGTGAACATGTGCACAGCGGCCGGCAGCACCAGATCGAGCTCATCGGCCCGCGCTGGGCGCACCCGCCGATCCAACGTGACTCCCAAGGCTGAGGGTGGAGTCGAGGTCGAGAGCAGCGGCTGGTGAGTGCGCACGGCCCGGGGCGCTCCCCAATGGGGCTCGACCGCGTTCCACAGGTCGACAACCTCGTCTCGCGGACCCAGCAATGACGCAACGCGACCGCGCCACCGACGCATGCGTTCGGCATACAGGACTCTGGCCTCGGCCGACGTCTCGACAGGAACAACGTTGGCGCTGGCCCAGCACACGGAGGTGAGGCGCCCGTCCTCACGCACGCCCATGGCCGACGAGAGCGACCCCGTCTGCGCAGCTTCGAGGACGCGTGCGGCCACGAAGACGTGCGCCGCGACATTGCGCGAGCAGAGCTCAAGGGTGTCGTCGACGTCGGAGGTGGTGAGCGACCTCACCGGGGTGCGGGTGCGAAGCACGGCCTCAGCCTAAGCGCCGAGCACGCTTCACACCCGCGGTCAGGCATCAATTCACTGCCAGTGGGTATGCCGCCTGCTCGCCGAACCTCGTCAGCTGACGGTCACGCTCGGTGCGCCAGCAGAGGCCTCGTCCATCGGCTCGCCCATCTCTTCGGCGATACGCATGGCCTCTTCGATAAGGGTCTCGACGATCTGGCTCTCGGGCACGGTTTTGATGACCTCACCCTTGACGAAGATCTGGCCCTTGCCGTTGCCGGAGGCGACACCCAGATCAGCCTCGCGGGCCTCACCGGGTCCGTTGACGACGCAACCCATGACGGCAACACGCAGCGGCACGGTCATACCCTCGAGTCCGGCGGTGACCTGCTCGGCCAGCGTGTAGACGTCGACCTGGGCGCGACCACACGATGGGCACGACACGATCTCGAGCTTGCGCGGCTTGAGGTTGAGCGACTGCAGGATCTGGTTGCCGACCTTGACCTCCTCGACGGGAGGAGCCGACAGGGACACGCGGATGGTGTCGCCGATGCCCTTGGACAGCAGCGCACCAAAGGCGGTCGCCGACTTGATCGTGCCCTGGAACGCGGGGCCGGCCTCGGTGACGCCGAGGTGCAGGGGCCAGTCACCGCGCTCGGACAGCATCTCGTAGGCCTTGACCATGACGACCGGGTCGTTGTGCTTGACCGAGATCTTGAAGTCGTGGAAGTCGTGCTCCTCGAAGAGCCCGGCCTCCCACACGGCGGACTCGACGAGTGCCTCGGCGGTGGCCTTGCCGTACTTCTCCAGAATCCGCTTGTCGAGCGAACCCGCATTGACGCCAATGCGGATGGAGACACCGGCGTCCTTGGCGGCCGCGGCGATCTGCTTGACCTGGTCGTCGAACTGGCGGATGTTGCCCGGGTTGACCCGGACGGCGGCGCAGCCGGCGTCGATCGCGGCATAGACGTATTTGGGCTGGAAGTGGATGTCGGCGATGACCGGGATCTGCGACTTGCGCGCGATCGTCGCCAGCGCGTCGGCGTCATCCTGGGTCGGGCAGGCGACGCGCACGATGTCGCAACCGGAGGCGGTGAGTTCAGCGATCTGCTGCAGCGTCGCGTTGATGTCGGTCGTCTGGGTGGTGCACATGGACTGCACAGAGATGGGTGCGTCGCCGCCAACCTCGACCTTGCCCACCTTGATCTTGCGGGTCTTGCGACGCGGCGCCAACACGGGGGCGGGCAGGGACGGCATACCGAGACCAACAGTCATGTCATCCAGTATCACTCACCCACATGGGTGCTTTGTCAGCCGCTGATCGTCAACCACCGAGGTTGATCGGGTTCACCAGGTCCGCATAGATGAGCAGAGCCGACATGACCAACAGGCCCAACGACACGGCATACGCAACCGGCAGCGCCTTCGCGACGTCGACGTGACCGGGGTCGGGGTTGCCGCGCGCCTTGGCCCAGCTCTTCTTGACGCCCTCCCACAGAGCGCCCGCGACGTGGCCGCCATCGAGCGGAAGCAGCGGGATGAGGTTGAAGACAAAAAGCATGAAGTTCAACGAGGCGATGAGCATGACGAGGAACCACACCTTGTCGCCCCACGACTCCCCCACGAAGTTGTCGAGCTTGCCCGAGGAGACCTCGCCGGCGACCCGGCCGACACCGACGACCGACATCGGGCTCTCGACGTCACGCTGCTGGCCGGAGAAGGCGGCGTTCCAGACACCGACCATCTTTTGTGGGATCTTGAAGATGGCTCCGGCGGTGCGCCAGAGGTTGTCGCCGATGATGCCGGGGACTGCGGTGACGGGCTGGGTCTCGTAGCCCAGGACGCTCGACGATGCGATGCCGAGGTAGCCGGTCTCGACGACCTTCTGTGTGCCGTCCGCGCCGAGGATCGGCTGACCCTGGTCGTCATAGGCGGGCAGCGTGTTGAGGATCGGGGTGACCGTGAGGGTCTGCTCCGCTCC
>JBDSIV010000030.1:0-20440 GCA_039917755.1 Knoellia sp.
GCCAGCACGAGGGACGCGCCGGGGCAGCGCAGCAGCGGAACCTTGGGTCCGACCTGGACCGGGATGGACACGTAGGCCGTGCGCGCGTCCTTGTCGTTCGCGCTCTGTTGGTCGCTCACCTCGAGCATGAGTGCGGCCGGGCCGATGTAACCGCCGCGCGACGTGAGGACGACCTCGTTGCGTCCGTTGGCCCGCGCCGAGAGCGACTCGCCGGGCGAGGCAGAGACGGTCGCGGCGGCCGTGATGCCGATCGCCTTGCCGCGCGGTGACTTCACGTGGTCGGCAAGTTTGACCGTCTTGGTCGAGTCCTTGTCCATCTCGATGAGCGTGCCCTCGACGACGAACGGCGCCCCGTTGTCGCCGGCCGGCACATAGATCAGGGCGAGGGCACGGGCCTCGTCGACGTCCTCGATGACGTAGGGCACTGTCTGCGGGTGGTCGAGCAGCGTGACCCGCACCTTGCCGTTCTCGATCTTGCCCTGCGGCGAGAGGACGTCGACGATCTTGAGGGTCGCCGGGTCGGAGTCGATGTCGGTGTCGTTGGCGAGGACGTCCACGAGCGAGGTCGGTTCGCCCGGGAGCGCCTTGGCCACGTCGTCCTGCGCGATCGGCGGGTTGATGTAGCCCTTCTGACCACGAACGAGGACGGTGGTCCGGGACGGGTCGAAGATGCCGTTGTCGATGCCGTAGACGAACTGGTGGGTCGGAGCCTTCGGCTCCGGCACGACGGTGCTGATCGTGTTGGCGTCCTCATCGACCTGCCACTGGCGCTCGACGTCGGCAGGGTTGAGGTCCTTGTGCTCCAGGCGCACGGCATCGCCGCGAGCGATGAGGTCGTTGCGCAGGACATGGGCGGTGACTCGCTTGCCGGGCGCGGCGACGACCTCGTCCTCGACGGCGACCGGGGGCTGCGGGTCGCCGGGGCGGACCACCCCGACACGCACGAAGGCCTGGCTGGTGGCGCCGAACCGGTCCTGCACCTCATAGCGGATCAGCTCAGTGCCGGCCGCGTTCGGGTAGCCCTCGTAGCGGATGGTCGACGGACCGACCGAGACCACGCGACCGAAGGTGAGGTCGAGGGCTTCGGCGTCCTTGCCCACGATGCCGCGCAACGTCACCGTGTCACCGTCGGGGTCGACTCCCGTCGAGGGGATCGTCAGGGTGACCGACTCACCAGCCGTCACCGACCCGGAGAAGCTCCGTGCGATCGGCGCCCGGTTGGGCGTGGCCCTGGTCGGCAAAGGGTTGACGGTGACCGTCAACCGACCGGTCTTGGCACGCTCTGGCGAGCCCTCGGCATACGCGGCGTACTCGATGACGACGTCCTTGGGCGCGGTCAGGCCCGAGAGCTCGGGAACATAGCGGATGAGGTTGCCCGAGGCGAAGGCACGCTTCTGGCCGCCGCTGAGGACCTTGACGCTGGCAGGGTCGAGGACGAGCGGGATGCCGTCGGCCATCGTGTCGTTGTCGAGCACCCCGACCGAGACGCTGTCGCCCTCGCGCACCGTCGCGCGGTCGTCCTCGACGGTTGGCGCAGCCCCGGGCAGGGGCGGCCGCTGCACGACGCTGATCTGACCCGTGGTGCGCTTGGTGCCGTCGCTGATCGTGTAGCGGACGGACCCCTGGCGGTTGCCTGCGCCGCTGATGGGTGAGGGCTCGAGCGCCTCGATCCGCACCCACCGGCCCTGATAGATCGTTGGACGCAGCCAGGAGTTGTCGGTGTCGACCGTGGCGCTCTGCGTGACGACGACGTCGGCGCGGGGACTGTAGTCGTTGGCGAGGACGTCCACCATCGTGGGCGACTGGTCACGCAGCGTCGCGCTGTCGGGCACGGCCACCGGTGGTGCCTCGGGGTCGGCCGGCTCGACGGCGTCGATCCGGATACGCCCCGGCGAGACAGTCCCCCCGGACTGGGCGGCATAGGCCAGCTCGGTCGTCCCAAGCCCGTTGGGCGTGATGGTGACAACCCCTGTGGTGAGGTTGGTGTCGACGTCAAGCGGACCGGAGGGCGCCACCTCGCCCGCGAGCCGCAGGCGCGCGTCGGGGTCGCCGGGATCGGCGCCCGGGATGTCGTTGCCCAACGGCTCGAGCTGCACCGGTTTGCCGAGGACGGCTCGCACGACGTCGGGCTGTGTCTTGGGTGGCACCGCGTTGGGCTGGGTCAGGTCGAGGACGGTGAGGTTGACTTCGCCCTTGGTGCTCTGTCGGCCGTCGTTGATGGCGTAGGCGACCGAGGCTGAGCCCGGCTCGACCGGTGCGGTGATGCCGACCCGGTTCTGACCGTCGATGACGGTGCTCGGGTCGATCGCGTCCACGGTCAGCGGGTCGTTCTCGCCATCACGCCAGTCACCCACGACCGAGGCTGCGACGCGTCCACCCGAGACCACCGGGTAGGTCGTCCTGGCGAGCTCGGCCTGACCTTCGCGCAGTCGAGGGGGTGTGTTGATGTCGTCACCGACGACGGAGAGCGTGACCCTCGCCGAGGTCTTCTCCTTGGCCTTGCCGTTGCTCACCTTGTAGGAGAACGTGATCGTGGATGCCGACGGTTTCGCGGGCACGTTGACGTCGACGGTCTGCCCGTCGCTGGAGACCGTGGCCGTCACGTCCGTGGCACTGGGTGCCGTGAGGTCCTTGGGGTCGATGGCGAGGATGGACCCTTTGACGTCAGTGTCGTTGTCGAGCGGGTGGATCTTGCTCGTGCGGCCGGGACGCACCCGCAGGGAGTCGGGCATCGCCTTGGGCGGCTGGCTCACCTGCTGGTCGTCGACGAGGTTCTCGTCCTTCTTCTTGCTGTTGTCGTCCTTTTTGGCCGGTGGGATGAGCGCATCCCAGTTGTCGATCTTTTGCTTTGTCGAGTCGAGGTCCCAGACATCGCCGGTGTCGAGTTCGTTGAGCACGATGTTGCCGCGGTTGACGCGCAGGGCGACCCCATCACGGACGACACCGCTGCCCCCGCCCGCCAGGGTGCCAGCGGCCACGGCGTCGCTGCGACCACAGTTGGCGCCATAGAAGACGTTGCCGGTCTCGGCCCACGCCGCGTGAAGGCACCCGCGCAGGACGACCGGGCGAGCGAGCAATGGGGGCTCGACGGAGCGGTTGCCCTGTGCCTGGATCTCGACCCCGCCGACCCCGTCACCGCCGCTGAGTTTGACCGGCCTTGCGGCGGCGATGTTGGCGATGACCACCGTGTCGGCTGCCGGGCCGGGTTGTTGGAGAGCGGCGTATGCCGGACCGTCGCCGAGCGCTGCACCGGCACTGATCGGCTCGTCCCGGCCTTCGACGTGGAGCTCGTCCTTGGTGGGGTCATAGAGCACCCAGCTGTCCCCCACGGACGTGACATCCAGATGGGCCGCCCGCACGGTCGTCGTGACCGTGACCGGCTTTGCCATCGCCGTGCCGAGGGGGGCAATGGTGACGACCCGTCCGGTGAGCCCGGAGGCAGCGATGACGTTGCCGGTGAGGTCGACGGCGACGGCGGCGTTGCCACCGATGGTGGCCAGAGGCTTGGCGCTGGAGCCGATGTCCTGCAAGGACTCGATGCCGTCCTGAGTGTTGACCCGCTGGGCCCAGACCTTGCCGGTCTTGGGGTCGACCGTGGCGATCGTGCCTCCGCGCAGGTCCACCGTCGCTGGGGTGAAGGTGCCGTCATCGCGCGCTGGCGCCACCGGAGCAGAGGCACCTGACTCCACGGACGTCGCCGTCCGCACGTCAATGGGCAGGAGGGTGTTGCCCGTGGCCACCCCGACCACTGCGGCCCCGTCCTGGAGGATGTCGACCTGGGACCCGTCCGCCAACGCTGTGGAGACACCGGCATCGAGTTGGCGGGCCTGCGTGTTGATCCGGCCGAACTTTGCCTGGGCTGAGGACGAGACCCAGACACCCCCGTCGCCCACGTCCGCGTCGTGGACGGTCGATCCCTGGCTGGTCACGGCGGCATACGTCAGCATTGAGGCAACGACGGCGACAGCACCGACGGAGGCGATCCCTCGGCGTCCGCGCCGTGGCCCCACGGCTGGACGTGATGTGCGTTTCATGACCTGACCTCACTCACCCGTGTGGGTGAGCCTCCCCTTCGTCCGCCAAATCTTGCCACGCCGACGCCCAGATCGGGATGGGGAGCACTCCCCGGTGCTGTCCGCTCGTCGGCCCGTGGGATCGTTCATCGGAAGTTCGGCCATGGATACCACGCCGAGGGAATCTGGCGACCGCCTTGCGTCGCAACGATCCTGACTCGACCCACGCCCTGGCCATAGATGCACCATCCCGTCACCGTGCCGTTGGCCGAGGAGACGTTCCAGGCGTAGGGGCCTACGTTTCCCGCCCCCTCGGACTGGCACTCGTAGCTGGCGGCACCGGTCGGGAAGTCCTGGTAGTCGAACACCACCTTTGGGCAGCCCTGGGTCCTGCAGCTGCCCACCCCATTGGGGTCGGTGTACATCGGGCCCTGTCGGATGTTGAGGACCTGCGGCTGCGGTGGGTTGTCGGTACGGCGTGTCATCGTCAGGGCCGGTGAAGCGCCACCCGCGGAGTAGGCAGTGACTTTGATGCTGAGGTCCTGCGCGAAGTTGCCGCTGGCCGAGATGGAGGTGATGGCCGCACCGTCGTGGGATGCGGCGCCCGTGACCACCACCCTGTTGATGGGTCGACCGTTCGTGGGAAGGGTCCATTTGTACGTCACCGTCTTGCCGGACGTGGACCCACCGTTGGCCACCGGCGTCGGCGTCTTGCCATAGGGCTGGACTGAGTTGCTGCGCGCCGGGTTCGACGCGTGGGAGCCGTTGTTGGTCGTCACCGTGAACGACTGATTCACCGTTCGGAGCACACTCGTCGTGATGACGATCTGTCCGCCGGCCGGACAGCTGCCACAGGAGAAGGTGCCCGAGGGGCCGTCCGACGACTGCCAACGAACGGAACTGAAACCGCCAGCACGAGGTTGGCCGAGGTTGACCGTGAGACGAACCTTCTGGTTGTTGGTGCTCGGATTTTGTGCCACCACCGAGGGGTTGGACGGAATGCCGATCGAGGTGAAGGCCTGCACTGACGAGTTCGGTGACGTGAGGTCTGCCCCGTTGGTCGCGTTGACGACGTAGTCATACTTGCGGCCGTCGTACCGGACCTGGTCGGTCGTCTGTGTGCTCGCGGCCGGGACGGTCTTGAGCGTGGTCCACGCACCACCGTTGACGCGACGCATCACCGTGTAGTTCTTCATCGGTGGACCGTTGGGGCTGGTCGTGTTCCATGTCAAGGTGATCGCCGCGAGGTCCTTGTTGGCACCCGGTCCGTCAGGGGTCGCCTTGAACCCCGCGGGGGCGGGCGGCTTGCCCGCCGACTGCATCGTCGTGGCTGGACCAAAGGGACCGGGCCCGGCCTCGTTGTAGGCCTGCGCCTCGACGCTGTACTGGCTCATGTTGTTGAGACCGGTCACCGTGGTCGAGAGCGAGGGTGCGGCGACCTGCGCGGTGCGGGGTGTGCCACCGGCTGTGGGGATGAGCCGCAGGACGTACTTGGACACGGCCGAGCCCTTGTTCTCGGGCGGGGCCCACCGGATGGTCAGGGAGCCATCGCCCCGACGAACCATCGTCACGCCCGTCACGGGTCCGGGCTTGGTGTCGGGGCGGGCGGCGTTGCTCGGGCCGCCCGGCTCACTCTCGCCGACGACGTTGGTCGCTGTGACGGTGAAGAAGTAGTCCTTGCCGTTGGTGAGACCCGCGATGGTGCACGGCGAGGCGGCGCACTCCTGGGAGCCGCTCGACCCCTCCCACTTCGCGGTGTAGGTGCGGATCGGGGCGCCACCGTCATAGGCGGGAGCAGACCAGCTGACTCGCGCGCGGCCGCCGGCGTCGCGGTCAGCCTGTGCCGCAACGGCAGTCGGAGCGTCCGGCCGTCCCAGCATGGTGACATTGACGGCGCCGGTGGCGATGCGACCCGGCGCGTCGGACACGCTGATCGAGATGCGCCCGGTGGGACTCGGCTTCGGTCCGGCAGCCACCGTGATGGTGCACCCGTTGCGGGTCACCGTGAGGCTCTGCCCACTCATGACGGACGCGGCATCGACGGAGCACTTGGCGTCCTTGAGCGGGGAGTCGAGGTAGGAGCGGACGTCGACCTGCTGACTCTGGCCCTCCTGCAGCCCGTTGATCACGATCGGACGCAGACGCGGTGGTGGCATGTTGGCCATCGGGTCGGTCGCGACCGAGGCTTGATCGGAGGGCTTGCCGACGACGGTGACGTTGACCTTGCCCGCGACGTCGGAGCCCTGGACTCCGATGCGCAGCATGCCCTTGCCGGAAGGGGCTCCGTCGCCCGCGGACAGCGTGACGACGCGCGAACCCGTGCCGCCGCGCCTGAGCTCCACGTCACGGGCTTCCTGCTCCCAGTCGGACGTGAAGGTCACGTCCTCCATCGTCATCCCGACCGGCAGCCAGGCACGACACAGAGTGGGGATGTCGAGGGTGCGCGCCAACCCTCCGGCGAGGATCGTCACGGCCGACCTTGGACACCGCAGCAACGGGACCTTGGGCCCGATCTGGACGGGCACCGACACGTAGGCCGTGTGGACGTCTCTCTGGTCGTCGGTCATCTGGTCGGTGACCTCGAACATCACTGACGCCGGACCGACATAACCACCCGAGGACGTCAGAGTGAGCGCGCCGCCAGTCTCGGACGTCAGAGCGAGCTTTCCCGTGGGAGCCGCGGAGATGGTGCTCGCCGAGGTGATGCCCAGAGTGTTGCCCTGAGGCGACTTCACGTAGTCACTGAGCTTGACCGTCTTTTTCGCGTCCTGGTCCATCTCAATGAGGGCGCCCTCGACGACGAAGGGTGTGCCGCCCGCACCTCGAGGAACGTGGATCACAGCCATCGCCCGCGCACCGTCCTCGTCCTCGATGACGTAGGGAGCCGCATAGGGGTGGTCGAGGATCTTGACGTCGACCCTGGAGCCCACGATGGTGGCGTTCGGCGAGAGCACCTCGACGATCTTGAGCGTCGCGGGATCGGAGTCGATGTCGGTGTCGTTGGCCAACGCGTCGACCGCAGTCGTGACTTCGCCACCCTTGGGCTTGGCCACGTCATCGGTGGCTGTCGGTGGGTTGAGCCAGTCCTTCTGGCCCCGCACGAGCAGGCTGGCCCGGGAGGGGTCGAAGACTCCGTTGGTGATGCCATAGATGAAGTCGTGGACCGGCGCGCCCTCCTTGGGCACGGTCGTCGTGACGGTCTGCTCCTCCTCGTTGACCTTCCACTGGGACTTCTCAGAGGCAGGGTTGAGCGCTTCGTGCTCCAGCTGCACGGTGTCTCCACGCGCGATGAGGTCGTTGGCGGTGACGGGCACCGTCACGGTCTTGCCCGGTGCGGCGGTCACGGTGTCAGCGATGGCGACCGGAGGTTGCGCGTCGCCGGGCGCCACGACGCCGACACGCACGAAGGCGCGACTGACTGCGCCGAAGCGGTCGATGACCTCGTAGTGGATGACCTCTGTGCCCGAGGACGTGGGATAGGACTCGTAACGGATGGTCGAGGGTCCGGTGGACACCACGCGGCCGAGCGGAAGTTTGATCGGTCCACCATCGGTTCCGACGACACCGGTGACTCCGACCGTGTCTCCATCGGGGTCGACGCCGGACGTCGGCACGGTGATCGTCAGGGGGTCCCCGGCGGTCACCGATGACGAGAAACTTCTCGCCACCGGCACCTGGTTGGGGTTGGGCCTGCTCGGAAGGGGAGTGACGCGGATGGTGATCCGACCCGTTTGCGCGCGCTCCGGCATACCTTCTGGATAGGCGGCATATTCGACGGTCACGAGCTGCTCGGTGGTGAGGTTCTGCGCCCAGGGCACGAACCGGATCACGTTGCCCGAGGCGAACGCGGACTGTTTCGCGCCCTTGCCGAGCACCGTGACGCTGGTGGGGTCGATCCGCAGCGGGATGCCGTCGGCCATCGTGTCGTTCTCGAGCACGGGCACGGCGACGGTATCGCCTTCGCGCACGATGGCGGTGTCGTCCTCGACGACCGGGTTGAGGTCGAGCGCCGGCTTCTGGGTGACGCTGACCTCGCCCGTCGCTGATGTGGAGCCATCACTCACGGTGTATCGGATCGTCCCTCGACGCGTGGAATCGGCAGCGGCTCCGGCTGGCTCCAGGGACACGACCCGAATCCAACGACCCTGGTAGATCGAGGCCTGCAACCATGAGTCCTCACTTGTGGCACCGACGGCGCCCTGGGTCACGAGCACGTCGGCACGCGGGCTGTAGTCGTTGGCCAGCGGATCCACCAGCGTCGGTGACTGGTCTCGCAACGTCCCCGTGTCACTCACTGCCACCGGAGGCGCGTCGGGATCAGCCGTTTCGATCGCGTCCACCCGGATACGACCGGGAGCGACACCTCCACCCACCTGCGCGGCATACGAGAGTTCGAAGGTGCCCGCAGCAGTGGGAGTGATCGTGACGACCCCCGTGTCGACGTTGGTGTCGACCGTGAGGGCGCCGGTCGTCCGGACATCACCGGCGAGGTGCATCCGGTCGTCGGGGTCGCTGGGGTCGGCACCGGCGATGTCATTGCCGAGAGGTTCGATCTGGAGCGACTTGCCGACGACCCCCCGGATGACGTCGGGCTGGGTGACCGGGGGGCGGGCTCGGGTCTCGGTCAGGGCGATGACCTCCACGGGCACGGCGCCCTTGGTGTGACCGCCGCGGCCGTCCTCAGCGACGTAGTCGATCATGGTCTTGCCAGCCGTGGGAGGAGCCAGATAGGCGAGCCGGCCCTGGCCATCGATACTCAACGAGTCGCCGTCGACGGTGGCGATGACCGGGTCGGACTCGGGGTCGCGCCAGTCGGCGATGACCGGGACCGCGAGGCGCTTGCCGGCCAAAACGGGGTATGCCGTCTTGGCCAGTTTTGCCTGCCCCTCCCGCAGGAACGGGGCGTTGTTGGTTCCTTGCGCGGCAATGCTGACCTTGACCGCAGCGCGCGCCTTGGCCTTGACCTTGCCGTTGCCCACGAGGTAGGTGAACTCGAAAGGCGCGTTGGTGCCCGGTGGGACGACCACGTCGATGCTCTGGCCATCAGCCGAGACCGACGGGCGAATGTCAGGGTTCGAGGTCGCACTCACGTCACGCGGATCAATCGCCAGGACCGACCCGGCGGCGTCGGTGTCGTTGTCGAGGACGTGGAGCTTGCTCGTCCGGCCCGGGCGCACGGTGAGGTTGTCGGGCTTCGCCGTCGGCGGCTGCTGAGCGACGGCGTCGTCGACGAGGTTCTTGTCCTTCTTCTTGTTGTTGTCGTCGCGCTGAGGTGGCGGGATGAGCGCGTCCCAGTTGTCGATCTTCTGTTTGTCGTTCTGGACATCCCACGCGGAACCGTTGTCGAGGTCGTTGAGGACGAGGACGCCACGGTTGAGGCGGAACGCCACACCATCACGCAGAGGGGTTTCGGCGACGTTGTCGAGGGTGCCTGTCGGGACCGGCTGCTCGCGCCCACAGTTGGCGCCGTAGAAGACCTTGCCCGGCTCGGACCACGCACCGTGCACGCAACCACGCAGCACCACGGGATGCGCTGGCAGGGGGACGTCTCCACTGCGGTTCATCCGCTCGGAAACCTCAATGCCACCACTGGGTGCACCACCGTCGATCTTGACCATGTGCAGTCCGTTGCCGCTGGAGACCGCGACGGCGTCGGCCGAGGGGCCGGGAAGCTGCAGCGCGGCATAGGCCTGCTGGCCCTCGGTCGTTGCGAACCCGGCAGGCACACCGTCGGTGTGAGCACTGCTGTGAACGGCGTCGTGCTCGAGGTCATAGATCGCCCAGGACGAACCCAGGGCCGTCACCTGGAGCAGGCTCCCCTTGACGCCGCTCTCCTCGATGACCGGCTTGGCAAACGCACTGCCTCCGGGACGGATCGTCGTGACCGTGCCCTTGGCTCCGGACGCGACGTGGACCGCGCCATCCTCACCGACGGCCAGCACGGCGTCGGCTCCGACGGTGGCCAAAGGCTTGGCCCCGGTGCCCAGGCCCGAAAGGTTGTCGATGCCTTCGCTGGTGTCGACGCGCTGGGCCCAGACCTTGCCCGTCTTGGGGTCGACCGCCGCCACCGTGCCGCCCCGCAGATCCACCAGCGTCGGAGTGATCCGGCCCGGCTCACGAGAAGGAACTGCCGGAGCCGTCGCCGTCTCCTCACGAAACTGCGCCGTGCGCACATCGATGGGCTGCAGCTGGGCCGTGGCCTTGGACCAGGCAATGACCGCGGCACCATCCTGAAGGACGTCGATCCCTGAGCCCGGCGCGGCATCAGAAGCCACCCCCGCATCGAGCTGGGAGGCCGCTTTGTTGAGCCGCCCGAACTTCGCCTGCACATCCGAGGTGATCCAGACTCCACCATCTCCGACCTCGGCCTCGTGCACCGTGGCACCCTGGCTGGTCACCGCTGCATAACCCAACGTTGCCGCGGCGAGGATCACCACCACGGTGGACGCGATCCGCCCACGGGCTCGTCCGCCCGGTGCACCGAACCCGGCGCGCCCACGAAGCTCAGAGCGCCCCCCGCCCCCGCCCCCGCCGCCGCCACGGCGCGAGGAGCGCGGCGAGAGCATGCCTGACATCGCCCGGCCGAACAGACTCACAGCGACCCTTCGGCGCCACGGGTGCGACGCAGCGTGGGCAGGCTGAGACGCGTGCGGGGCATCGTGCGCTGGCGCCGGTCACGCTCGAGCAGGGGCCGGATGTCGATGTCGGAACGCAGCCTGCGCCACGTCGACACCGAGCTGCGCAGCTCGCCACGCACGGTGCCGGCGTCGGCGAGCAGGGCGGTCGCGACCTCGGCCTCGGGCTCACCCGGACCGAAGACCGCTGCGTTCGCCCCGGTCGCGAGGGGTTCGACAGCAACACCCTGAGGGAAGGCACGAGCCTGCTCGAGGCGCGTTGCTACGCGCGGGATGGCCACCCCCAGGCTGCGAGCATCGGTGACGAGGTCGCGCCACACCCAGGCAGCCCGTGACGGGGTCGGACCCGTGGTGGCGTGCAGCCGGCGGCGGCGCGCCTTGAGCCACCGGATGACGACATAGATCCCGAGCAGGAGCAGGATCGGCAGGACCAGTGCAAGGACGAGGATCTGGAGCCACAACGGCCACGCCCCGATGTCGAGCGGGTTGCGCTTCTTCTTCTTGATGTCGGTGGCGTTCTGCGCCTGGTCCGGTCCCTGGAGCACCGAGGGAGGGTTGACTCCAGCCGGTGGGGGCACCTGGGCGCCGACCTTCTGCTCCTCGGACTTGAGCTGCTGCTCGTTGGGCTTCTTGTTGCGGTCGGGCAGGAACGTCGAGGGCAGCAGCGCGTGCCACTGACCGTTGCTCTCTTGGACCTCGACCCAGGCGTGGACGTCCTTGCCCTTGATGACACCGCCGGACTGCGGGATCGCCCCCATGACGACGCGGGTCGGAATGCCCAGACGGTTGCCGGCCAGGGCCAGGGTCGCGGCATATTGCTCATCGTTGCCCGCGAGCTGCGTGGACCCGACAAAGCGGCTGAGGCGACTGAGCGCGTGACCGGGGAGATAGACCTTCTCGTAGGAGTTGGGCGTCCCGCCGTCGGTGTAGGCACCGTCCTGAGTCATCGTCTTGGCGACCGAGACGAACTTCTCCCACGGGCCTCCGGCTTGACCCGTCCAGGCGTCCAGCTTGGCGTCGAGGAAGCTCGTGTCCTGACTGATCTGTCCGCCGCTGGCGACGTCGAGCTGCTTGGGAAGCGTGGCCGACCAGGTGGTGGCGTCCAGGACCGCATCAAAGCTGTAGGTGTCTCCGGGCTCCAGGGCCGCGGGCACCACCGCCGTCTCGGTGGACGTGTTGAGCCACAAGGCATCCGCGAGTTCGTTGCTGCGCGCGCCAGTGAAGTGCACCCCGGTCGTCGAGCCGGCCATCGGCAACCACACGCCGTCGTAGCCTCCGTCGGGCACGGTCACTGTCGCGGTGATGTCTTCACCAGTGGTGCGGGGCGCGATCCGGGAACCAACCTGCTGGAAGGGTGTGCCGTCGCTCGCGCGGTCGGCGGCTCCCCACACGAGGCCGTCATAGCTGTCGAGGGTGGCGAACCGCAGTGGTGCGCCCTGAGGCAGCCCGGTGACTTGAAGGATCTCGGCGTCGAAGCGTTCGGCCGAGTTCGGCTCGGTGTATTGACGGAACCCCGCGAGTGGGCTGGGAAACTGGGCGACGTCATAGGGAGGGGTCAGCTCGCTGCGGACCACGGCACGCGCGGAACCCTCATCGGTGCCGGGGAGGAACTGCCCGAGGAAGGAGCCTGCGAGCGCCGCGACGACCAGGAGGACGACTCCGGTGATCGTGCGGGCCTGCCGGCCGGCGCCGTTCTGGAGGGCGGCACGCGTGCGCGCGGCGCGAGCGACCAGCCACAGGATGAGAACAAGGGCGAACAGGACCCCCTGGACGAGTTTTGCCGCCGGCTGCTGAGTGCCCAGGGCAATGCTGCCGATGAGCAAGGCAACCGGTGTGAGCGCCGCCGCTCCCACACTGGCAAAGCGCCGGGCGACGCCATAGGTCAGCGCCGATCCGAGGAGGCCGGTGAGCCAGGGCAAGGCGACCAAGGGGCCTCGGGCATCGACCGGGGGAAGCAGCGTGAGCCACTCCTTCCACCCGCTCACCGGGGTGACGGCCAGGTCCTTGAGGGTCTCCAGGCTCGGGAACACTCCCCCGATGAGGTCGCCACGCACCGCGACCGGACCACCGAGGACGAAGTGGATGGCCATGAGGACGAGCGCCGTGAGGATGAGCGGCCACGACCGGATCGAGGCGACGTGAGCGACCAGGATGCCCAGGACGACACCGACTGCCGCGGCCACGACCCACTGCCAACCGATGAAGCCGGTGCGGAAACCCACGAGGGCAATCGCGACGAGAGCAAGCGCGAAGGCAAGGTCCACGAGAGCCTCGCGGGACGGCATACCAAAGCGTGAAGGGCGACCGGAAACGGCTCGGGCGTTGCGCTCCTTGCGGACGCGACGGCTGACGGTGGCATCGATGCTCACGCGAGTACCCCACTGAAGAGCACCAGGCGCAGGTCGGCGAGCTGACGCACCGTGAGGATCGTGAGGCCGCCCGCGCGACGCACACCCACTCGCGCATCCGGATCGATGACCAGGGCGACTTTGATGACCTCGACCTCGAACTGGGCGAGCGCCCGCTGGACCTGGATGAACGGGCGGTGGGAGCCGGTCACGAGAATCGCGATGCTGGCATCGGGTGCCAGCGCTGCGGCGTCGCCGGTGGAACCGAAGATGTCCATGGGACCCACGTTGGCCCGGGCCAACGTGTCCAGGGTCAGGGGCGCGGTGGAGCGCGAGATCCGCTGGTCGTTGCAGATGATCGAGGTGTCCTGCTCGTCGAGAATCGAGCGCACCGCGAGGGAGGCAGCACACGAGATGGCGAGCTCGACCGCCGCGTCCTCGCCGGTGTAGACCTCGGGTGAGGTGTCGACGACCAGGGCGAGGTGGGAGCGGCGGGTGTCGAGGAACTGTCGCACGAGTAGGCGGCCATGCTTGGCGCTGGAGCGCCAGTGGATGTAGCGCCGGTCATCGCCCGGTTGGTATTCACGCAGGGCGTGGAAGGCGAGGTCGGACATCGACAGGTCTGGCGTCACCTCGCCCTCGAGGTCGCGCAGCAATCCGGCACCGAGGGACTCGAGTGAGGTCGTCTCGGGGTGGACGAACAGCTCGCTTCGCTCAGTCCACTCCATCGTGCGTCGCACCAGACCGAGGGGGTCACCGTGCACCGTGGTCGCCGGGCCGACCTGGATGACGCCCCGTCGTTCGGTCGGGACGACGAACAACTCCTCGTGGGCTTTGCCGGAGCCCAGGGAGGGCAGGGTGAAGCGGGCAGCGGAACGTCCGACGGGCAACTCGACGAGCAGCGGGAGCATCCCGCGCCCAGAGAGGTTGCGGACCTCGATGCGACCGGTGGCGGGGTCGCCGACGGTGACGCGGGTCGGGTCGACGTCGGTGCGGATCTCGACCTTTGCATGACCGATCGCGAGCGCGACGCACGCGAGGAAGAGCACGAGGCACGCGACGGCGATCATCGCCAGCTCGGTCCAGGCGAAGCGGCTCGCGAACAACCAGGCCACGAGGCCCAGCGCCAGGACGGTCCACCCGAGCGGTGACACCCACGCCAGACCGCGATGGATCGGACGCCAGACCGGCTCGGTCTTGTCGGCGAGCGGCCTGATGCGGTCGCCGGTGAGGTCGAGGAGGCGGGCACCGGTCTGGGTGATGGCCGAGGGGATCTGGACCCGGGGCAAGGTGATCGTGGGAAGTTCGGCGCGACGTCGCGTGGAGCGGCTGCTGACGCCGGTGGTGGAGGCCTCAGTGCCGCGCACCGACTGGGTGTCGTCCTCGGGCTGGCGCCGGCCGAGGAGGGAGCGCCACAGCGATCCACTGGAGCCGGTCGCGCCGGACGATCGCTGGCCCGGTTGCTTCGCCGCGGGACGGACCTTGAGTGAGGAGCGCGAGATCGTCGCGTCCTCAGCCTCGGGCGAGTCGGCGGGGCTACCCCACGTGGGCGGGGCCGCACCGGCCCCGGCCCCGGCGGCCGCGCGCTTGGCGGGACGCTTGGACGTGCGCTTGTCCGCCGGCTTGGACGTGGTCTGCGACGCGTGCTTCCGCGATGCCGTCGCGTCGGCGTCCGACGCTCCGGCATGCAGGTCGGATCGTCGGATCGTCGCCGACTCGTCGGCGGGCCCCAGCGGATCGGACATCGTCAGGCGACTCGCTCAGCGGGTGGAGCGACCTCACCGAGGATCTGGTCGATGACCTGGTTGACACTGATGCCCGCGAACTGGGCCTCGGCGGTGACGAGGAGCCGGTGGTTGAGGACGGGGTGGGCGAGCATCTTGATGTCGTCGGGGATGACGTGGGTGCGTCCCTGACCGATGGCCCAGGTCTTGGCGCAGCGGATGAACGCAAGGCAGCCACGCACGGACAACCCGAGTCGCACGCTGACGTGGCGACGGGTCTCCTCGGCCAAGCGGGAGACGTAGTCGAGGATCGCGTCGTCGACGTGCACCTCATCGGCGAGCTCGGCCATGTCGAGGACAACCTGCGAGGTGACGACCGGCTCGAGGGCCTTGGTGCGATCGCGGGTCTTGGCGTCGCGCAGGACCCGGACGGTCGCCTCGTGGTCGGGGTAGCCCAAGGTCGTCTTCATGAGGAAGCGGTCGAGCTGTGCTTCGGGGAGGCGATAGGTGCCGGCCTGCTCGATGGGGTTCTGGGTGGCGATGACCATGAACGGCTCACCCACCTCGTGACGGGTGCCGTCGACGGTGACCTTGCCCTCCTCCATGACCTCCAGGAGAGCGGACTGCGTCTTGGGGGACGCCCGGTTGATTTCGTCGGCGAGGACGATCGTCGCGAAGATCGGACCCTTGTGGAACTCGAACACCTTGGTGTTGGGGTCATAGATCGTCACACCGGTGACGTCGCTGGGCAGGAGGTCGGGCGTGAACTGGATGCGGCTGTTGCTGCCGTGCACCGTGCCGGACAGAGCGCGCGCGAGTTGGGTCTTGCCGGTCCCCGGGAAGTCCTCGAGGAGGAGGTGCCCCTCCGACAGCATGGCGGTGAGCGCCAGTCGGATGATGTGCTTCTTGCCGAGCACGGCCTTGTCGATGTTGCTCACCATCGCCTCGAAGGTCGTGGTGAACCACGCGGCCTGGTCATCGGTGACCGTCATGGGTCGGAGTCCTCTCATCGCAGTGGCGGGGCGACACCACGTGGGAAGACGTGCCGGCCCCCACGGTCGATGCACCCCCCGTGGGTGCCACACACCTACGATCCCCTCGACACGTCAAGAAGTCACATGTATGCCGTGACGAACCCTACCGGCTGAGCTGCCGGGTGCCGAATGAGCGGCTGCACCCAGGTGGACTCCCGCGGGGTAGTTGAAACAGGCACTTTCCGACCCCGACTTCGTGCCCCATTGGGACATCGTTCCCGTCGCCTTCGTGCCCCTTTGAGACGTGGTTTCGTCCGACTTCGTGGGCTTTGAGACATCGGCGCCTTCGCCTTCGTGCCCCACTGAGACATGAGCCGTATGCCGTCCGCCCCGACCGCGCGCCCACACCTTCACCTTCGTGCCCCATTGGGAGGTCGGCAAACAAGGGGTCACCACGCCTTTGGCGCGAACTCCTGGGTGAGCAGCCGACGCCATTGCTCAAGTTCGGCCTCAACTACACACTCGCGGAACGGCCTGTCACAGCAGCTGCACACGAACTCAGCCGTGACACCCATGAGCCCGTCGCCACGCGCAGCAGCCCGGAACCGCGCATAAACCTGCGCCCCATCGATCGCCTCGCGTGGACTCCAGCGCACGACCCCGAGCCCCAGCCGCACGAATCCCTGCTCGCGAACCCTCTCCTGCTCGAGCCGATGCTGCACGGCGTCGGAGGTCGCACCGTCCAGAAGGTACTTCTGGACGCCATCGGCTTCCCCAACGAGGCCCTGATCCGGCCACAGAACGTCGGCCCGTCCCGCCAGATGCCCTTCGCCGTCCACAATGTTCACCTGCGGAATCCCGACCGGAAGCCCCCATCGATGCACCGACCACGCCGAGACGGACTCGAGCCAGTTCTCTCGCCGCCCATCGGCCAGCATGAGCACGTCATTGGACTGCCTCACCTGGGGCCATCCGCGCTGATGTCGACGCATGGCAAGCAGGTCTGCGTGCGTGACAAGTCCGGCGCGCAGGGCACCGTCGGCAATCGCGAGGGCATCGCGGGGATGGAGTTCGCGCGTGCAGTCAAGGACGGTGCGAGCAGGGGCCAGGCGAGGCACGCCCTCGCGGAGCTGCACGTGTTCGTAGGGAGTGTTCGCCCTGAGGAAGCGACGCCAACTGTCCGCACGAAGTGTCCGAGCATCCTCCATGAGCGTCATCGACACCCTCGCCGGAGGATACGTCGGATGGGGCAGTCCCAGCAGCGCGGCGTCGCTCGCCTGACTGATGCTCGCGTTCTTCGTCAGGCGAACGGCTGCCTCGGCGAGGAGTCGGTGCCGCACCCAGGCCGGCCGTTCCTCCCAACCTTCGCGGACGGCATACAGGCGATGACTGACCACGCAAAGGGTCCCGGCGGCCACAGCCCGACTCATCGCTCGCGGGGACAGATCAGCGGCGACGACGTCGGGGCGGGCAAACGGTTGGGGCAATGCGGCGAAGTCGCTCATGAGACAACGCTGCGCCGCCGGAGTGAACGGACGAAACCCCCATGTTCTCGATTGTGGACAAGGCGGGTGGGCTACGGAGCCTGTGGACAACCCAGAGCCGTGTCCCAATGGGGCACGAAGACGGAAGGGGCGGGGCGGGGCGCACGATCGAAGGCGGACGGCATACGCAGATGTCCCAATGGGGCACGAAGTCGAGGGAGCCGCTACAGGCGTCAGGCGTCAGCCGGGGTCGGGCGTGGAATCAGTCCTCGAGCAGGGCGAGGTCTGCCTCGGTGACCATGCGCGTCGAGAGCGCGTGCTCCACCAGACGCGACTTGCGGTTGCTCGCCAGTTTGCCGGGACCACCGTGCAACCCACGGGTGCCGGCGTCGGCGAGTTTCTGGCAGACGTTGTCGAGCTTGCGGTTGAACCTCGTCGTGGTCCAGCCCAGCCGACCCGCCGCCTGGGCAGAGGACGGGATCTGGCCCTGACCGGCCGAGGGCGTGCGCAGGAAGCTCTCGCAGAGCGCGACGACGAGCAGCTTCTGGTCAGGCGTCATCGACACCCGACCCACCGTCGTCTCGCCCGGGGAGTCCTCGGGCTCGAGTTCGGGCTCGGTCACGATCGAGGTGAAGGTCGCATCGTCGACGGTGATGTCGAAGTCATAGGTCGTCGGGCCGGCGGTGAACCACACCGTGAACGCCTCGAGGGCCAGCGGAATCCGAGCGCCCGGAGAGAGCCATGCCTGGAAGAGCCCCTGGCGGTCACCGACGGTCGCGGTGAGGGTCGATCCGACGTTGCTCAGCCACCACAGGTCGTGCTCGCGGTGCACCTGAAGGAAGACCCGGTGCAGGTAGGGGTTGTCGTCGATCTCGATGTCGGCGACGCGGCCGATCGTGAGGGGGGCGTCGTCCGGCGCTCGGAACTCCTCGCCGCAGAACTCCACGGTCACTGCCATCTGGTCAGCCTCCCGTCACGCACTTGATGGGCGAGTAGGTCGACGAGGAACCGGCCGCTCGAGCCACTTCCACCTGTGCGCAGACGAGCTTCCCGGGCTTGGCCGAGACGGTGTAGGGCGGCATCTTGCGCACAGTCGTCACCTTCGCCTTGGGTACCTCGGCCTCGCTGCCGGCGATGCGCAGGCGATAGAAGTCGCCCTTGCGCACGCCGGTGTATTCCCAGCTGAAGACGACGCCACCGGGGACACCTCGGCCGTCGATGGACGGCGGCTGCGGGATGTCGACAATCGGGCCTCCGCCGCCGGTGGTCACCGAGGCCGAGGGAGCGTTGGTGCCTGGATCCCCCGGGGAGTTGTCACCGCGGAATCCGATGGCCCACACCAGAGCCCCGATGAGGACGATCAACAGGACGCCCACGCCGCCCAAGAGGGCCCCGCCGCTGATGGTCCTCGGCTGGGGCTCGGCGTCGGAGTCGCCCTGCGCGTCGGTGCGCGGCGCCGTCAGGGTCGGCGCATAGCCCTGTGCCGACGTGACCTTGGGTGCGCGAACGCTCGTGCGGTCAGGGTCGGTGTGTTCCGGTGCCGCACGTCCTGCGCTGTCAGCGACGGTGGAGTGCCCAGACTCGTCGAGGACGACGATCTGGGTGCGGGCAAAGCGTTGATCCTGCTCAATGGCCTGGAGTCCTCGAGCAAAATCGATGGCGCTCTGCGGACGGGCGTCCGGCTTCTTGGCCATCGCATGGGCGAGCAGACGCTCCAGTCCCACCGGGACGTCGGCCCGTCCCGTTGGTGGCACCGGTGTTGCGCGGATGCGCGGCATTAAGGCGTAGGCCGAGTTGTCTCCACCGGGCTGCTCGAACGGCGAGCGCCCGACGAGGAGGTGCCACAGCGTGGCGGCGAGCGAGTAGACATCGCTGCGCGCGTCGCCGTTGCTCTGGCCATAAAGGACCTCGGGCGGCGACCACGGCACGGAGACACCGACGTCCTCGTCGTGCTCCTCCTGACCCACCGCACGACCGGCGATGCCGAAGTCAGTGAGGCCGGGGGCGCCGTACTGGCTGATGAGCACGTTGGCCGGCTTGATGTCGCGGTGAATGATGCCCGCGCGGTGCGCGGTCTCCACTGCGGAAGACAGTTGTATGCCGGTGCGCAAGACTTCCTCGACCGTCAGCCGCTCGCGCTTCGCTCGCGTCGCGAGGTTGGGCGGGGGGTAGTACTTCATGACGAGGTAGGCGCCGCCGTCGGCAAGCTGCTCGCTGCGGAAGACCTGGACGATGTAGGGGTGGTCCGCGAGCTGGGCCATCGTGTTGGCCTCGTCGACGAACTGTCGCAGGATCGTGGGCGTCAACCCCTCCCGCTTGAGAACCTTGACCGCGACCGGCATCCGAGGTTGCTGCTGCTCATAGAGGAAGACGTCGGCGTAGCCGCCCGAACCCAACGGTTGGCGATAGACCAGACCGGGGATGTCGGGGGCCGAGCCAGGTGCAGCTCGGCTCACTCCGAGACCTCATAGGTGAGGGAGACCTCGTCGGCCAGGGTGAGGATGGCCCCGGGCTCGATGCCGAAGTCCTCCGTGGGACGCAGCCGCACCGGCTCCTGTCCGGGCAGCGTCACCGTCGTACCGTTCGTCGAGCCGAGGTCGCGCACCAGCACGTGCCAGCCCTCGAGGATGATCTCGGCGTGGTTGCGGGAGATGTCGTTGTCCTGCGAGGCAAGGCGCACGAGGTGGGGCCGACTGCTGGGAGGTAGGTCGGCATTGACTCTGGGTGCCCGGCCGAGAAGGATTCCGCGGTCGAGCGGCACGAGACCACCCGCAGAGACTCGCAGGCTTCCCAACTGCGGTCGGGGCGTCTGGAACGGCTGCTGCGTCGGAATGTCGCGACCGCAGACCCGGCATTCACTGGCGTGCGGAGACGAGTGGTGGCCCGCGGGGCAGATCACGGCGAGCACGACCGGGCTGTCGGATGGTCCCTCAATGTCCGGCGACAAGGAACTGCGATCCATGGTCACGTCCGGCGCCGGCGCCGGCAGCGGTGGCGCAGCTGCTGCGGCCGGCTCGGCAACGGGCTCGGGTACGGGATCCGCTGCATCAGTCGGGGGTGGCTGGGTGGGTGGCGGCCCGGTCATGCCCCAGTTGTCCGGGCCGGTGGGACCATCCGCAGCTGACGAGTCGCGCTCGGCAGGTATGGCGGGCTCGCCGGGCTCGGCGGGTGGAAGCGCCAGGGGGTCGTTGTCGGGCAGTGTCCGCCACGGGACGCTGTCGATGAGGACCTTCTTCTCGGGCTTGGCCTCCGTGGCCGGGGT
>JBDSIV010000031.1:0-11831 GCA_039917755.1 Knoellia sp.
GGCGTCCCGCAGGTCGAGGTCACCTTCGACATCGACGCCAACGGCATCGTCCACGTGACGGCCAAGGACCGCGGCACCGGCAAGGAGCAGAAGATCACCATCTCGGGCGGCAGCGCGCTGTCCAAGGAGGAGATCGAGCGCATGGTCAAGGACGCCGAGGCCCACGCCGACGAGGACAAGAAGCGTCGCGAGGAGACCGAGACCCGCAACCAGGCCGAGTCGCTCGTCTTTTCGACCGAGAAGTTCCTCGCCGAGTCCGGTGACAAGCTCAGCGACGACGCGCGCAAGCCCGTCGACGAGGCGCTCGTTGCCCTCAAGGACGCCATCAAGCCCGAGTCCGAGCTCTCCCGCGAGGACCTCCAAGCCAAGATCGACACCCTCAACGAGGAGTCCCAGAAGATGGGCGCCGCGATGTATGCCGCGGCGGCCGAGCAGGACCAGGCCGGTGACGCTGCCGGCGACGGTTCGCAGGCTCCGGCCGACGACGCTGCCTCGGACGAGGACGTCGTCGACGCCGAGGTGGTCGAGGACGACGAGTCAGAGAGCACCGAGGACAAGAAGTGACGGACTCCCGTATGCCGGGTGAGGACGAGATCTTCGACGGCGAGATTGTGGACGAGGAGTCTTCGGACGACACCGCGGCGGCCGACGCGTCAGCGGACGAGGAGATCAACACCGAGTCCGCCAACGACGGTGAGGAGGTGGCTCCGGTCTCGGCCGGGGCCACCGCCTCCGTGGCGGATCAGATCGACGCCATCGACCTGGGCGTCAGCGTCGACGACGAGCACCCGGACACGGCGCTCGCGGCGGCACGGCTTGATGACCTCCAGCGACTCAACGCCGAATACGTCAACTACAAGCGTCGGGTCGATCGGGACCGGGCGGCCGTCCAGGAGCGTGCCGTGCGCGACGTCCTCGAGACCCTCCTGCCGGTCCTCGACGACATCCAGTTGGCGCGCGAGCACGGCGACCTCACCGACGGTCCGTTCGCGGCGATCGCCGACAAGCTCGAGGGCAGCCTCGGCAAGTTCGGTCTGACCCGTTTCGGTGCCGTGGGCGAGACCTTCGACCCGATGCACCATGAAGCTCTCATGCACGCAGCGTGGGACGCCGACAACTCCGAGCTGCCGAGTGACGCGACGACCACCACGGTGGTCCAGGTGCTCCAGCCCGGATACCGCGCCGGCGACCAGGTCCTCCGCCCTGCGCGGGTGGCGGTCGCCGACCCTGCATGACAATTCCTGAGAGGAGGCGCTGATGGCGAGTCAGGACTGGTTCGAGAAGGATTTCTACGCAATCCTCGGCGTCTCCAAGGACGCGGATGCGGCGGCGATCAAGAAGGCCTACCGCAAGTTGGCGCGCAAGCATCACCCGGACAAGAACCCGGGCGATGACGCCTCCGAGCGGAAGTTCAAGGACATCGGCGAAGCCAACGCGGTGCTGTCCGATGCCACTCAACGCGAGGAGTACGACGCCGTGCGTCAGATGGCGCACGGCGGCGCTCGCTTCACCGCTGGCGGCCCGGGTGGCGCTGGCGGCAACGGTGGCTTCGACGACATCTTCAGTGCCTTTGGTGGTGGGGGTGGCGGCGGTTCCCGCGTCCGCTTCGACACCGGTGGTGGGCAGTCCTACGGCGGCTACCCCGGTGGCGCCGGTGGGGGCGGCGAGGACATCAACGACCTCCTGTCGCAGATGTTCGGCGGAGCGGCCGGCGGTGCCGCTGGACGCGGTGGGCAGCCGGGGTATGCCGGCTATGGCGCCCCGCGGGGTCCGCGCAAGGGTGCCGACGTCCAGGCGTCAACGACCCTGCCGTTCCGCGATGCCGTTGAGGGCTCGACCGTGACGTTGCGCACCGCGGAGGGACGCACCATCACCGCGCGCATCCCTGCCGGTGTCAAGGACGGGCAGAAGATTCGGCTCCGTGGCAAGGGGCAGCCGGGTGAACCGGGCGCCGCTGCCGGCGATCTCCTGCTTGCGGTCTCGGTCGAGAAGCACCCGGTCTTCGGGCGTGACGGTGACAACCTCACGCTCGACCTGCCGGTGACGTTTGCCGAGGCGGCCCTCGGAGCCACCATCACCGTGCCCATGCTGGACGGCGCCACCGTCAAGGTGCGCATCGCCCCGGGCACTCCGTCCGGTCGTGTCCTGCGTGTCAAGGGCCGTGGTGTCGTGGGCAAGAGCTCGACTGGTGACCTCCTCGCCAAGGTTCAGGTCATGGTCCCGGAGGCGTTGTCGGACAGGGCTCGTGAGGCCATCGAGGTCCTGCAGGCCGAGGCTGATGGCGTCGATCCACGGGCCGAGCTCGCTGACAAGGCCAAGGCCTGACCATGGCCCCGCGCCAGCGCCTGCCGCGACCGGATGACGAGGCACCCGTCTTCGTCATTTCGGTCGCGGCCGAGCTCGCGGGGATGCACGCCCAGACCTTGCGTCAGTACGACCGACTCGGGCTCGTCACCCCGTCACGCACGCGCGGCGGTGGCCGTCGCTACTCGGCACGTGACGTCGAGCTGCTGCGTGAGGTGCAGCGACTGTCCCAGGACGAAGGCGTGAGCCTTCCCGGGATTGCCCGCCTCCTCGAACTCGAGAACCAGGTCAGTGTTCTGGAGAAGCGGCTGGCCGAGGCGGCCCACGAGGTCAACCGACTCCGCATCGCCGCAGCCGGTGGTGCGCGGGTCTTCTCCGTCGGCCCGGGCGGCGAGATTTTCGCCAGTCGACTCGGCGAGCGCCCGCGACGCCGCCCCGGTGGTGGGTCGGCCTCGCAGGCGCTCGTCCTCTGGCGCCCCTGACCCGTCACCTCCTGTCGACTTATTGCGCATTCGTGCGCGACCGCAGACCGGTGAACGATGCGCACGACGGCACGAATGCGCCCCAAGTCGAGGTCACGCCGCGGTGGTGCTGACGCTGGCGCTGGGTGCGATGACGACGTCGGCCTCAGGCGCCTCAACGAGAAGCGACTGGGCCACTGGGACAAAGGCGGCGAGGGCAGCGAGCACTCCGACCAGCCCGAGCGCGACGCTGCCTGAGCTGTCCGCCACCGCGAACAGCACACCAGCGACGACTGCCCAGACCGGGATCCGGCCCGCCCGACGCAGGCCGATCAACCACATGATCACGCCGATCGTCATACCGGCGATGAAGGCGATGATGTGCGCGATCAGCAGGGGATAGGCCTCAGCGGCATTGTCCAGGGCGGTGATCGTTGAGGCGTCGATCCCGGCCTTGGCATGGAAGGCCACCGGTGAGTAGAACGCCACCGCATGCCCGACGGACGCAATGAGACCCATCCCCACGAGGGCTCCACCGATGGAGACCAGACGCGAGCCCCGACCGCGAACGGCGAGCGTGGCGGCAATCACGCCCGGGAGGAAGAACACCGGTGCGAGGACGCTGAGGAGGCCTGCCGCGAGCCAGACCTACCGCATCTCGTGGAAGGGATGCGGGCGTCGGGACTGCCGCTCGAGACCGAGATCCGGGTACTGCTCTGCGACGACCAAGAGCTGGTCCGCGCCGGCTTCCGGCTGATCCTCGACCTTGAGGACGGCATCGAGGTGGTCGGTGAGGCCGCCGACGTTGCGGCGTGTCTGCGCGAAGTCGCGCGCACGAAGCCCGATGTGGTGTTGCTGGACATCCGGATGCCGAACGTGGACGGAGTGGAAGCCACACGTCGACTGGTGGCTGCAGGCTCCTCCGCCAGGGTCTTGGTGCTCACGACATTCGATCTCGACGAGAACGTCTGCGACTCGATGCGCGCCGGTGCCAGCGGCTTACTGCTCAAGGATGTCCCGCGCGAGCAACTTGTTTTCGCGGTGCGGGCGATCGCCCACGGGGACGCCCTCCTGTCCACCACGGTCACCCCGGAGGCTGGTCGAGAGATACATCTCCTCACCAGCTCCCGGCCGTGTGCCCAGCAGATCGGGTCACTCAGCGAACGGGAGCGCGAGGTGTTCGGGCTCCTCGCCCTCGGCCCCTCCAATGCCGAGATTGCCGCCACGCTGTTCCTCAGCGACTCCACCCTCAAGACCCACGTGAGCAACGTCCTTGCCAAACTCGGTCTGCGAGACCGCATCCAGGCAATCGTGCTCGCCTACGAGTCCGGCTACATCACACCGGGCCGAGAAGTCGGCGGCCATGAGGACCCGGCCTGACGGCATACTGCGTTCCATGAGTGAGCACCTGCTTCTCTTTTCGGACCGCGAGACCGCCGACGAGATCGCGGCCGAGCTGTCCGAGGAGGGCTTCACCGAGGTCCGGGTGCTGCGCGTCGCGCACGCCGGAGAGGACGACGCCGAGGACCACGAATGGGGTGTTCACCTTCGTGAGGAGATGGTCGCCGACGAGTCCGGCCCCGTCGAGGGTGGTCTGCGCGACCGGTTCCGGGCCCTCGCCGAGGAGCACGACGGGTGGTATGACCCGGAGCCGACACCCTCCGGCGACATCGCACGCTGAAGGCGACCCACGGCATACGGTGCGAAGGTGACCTGACCATCACCCGACTGGAGGACGAAGCGTTGATGACTGTTGACCCGACGAGGCACGTCGTCGTCATGGGGGTGTCCGGGAGTGGCAAGACCACGATCGCCCGAAGCATCGCCACGGCCACCGGCTTCGAGTTCGCCGAGGGCGATAGGTTCCACTCACCCGAGAACATCGCGAAGATGGAGGCTGGTCATCCGCTGACCGACGAGGACCGCTGGCCGTGGCTGCGCGCGCTCGCCGCGTGGATGAACGCCAGAGCCGACGACGGGGTGTCGACGGTCATCACCTGCTCGGCGCTCAAGCGCACCTATCGCGACGTGCTGCGTGACGGACCGGAGTCGGTCGACTTCCTCCACCTCGATGGACCGGCGGAACTCATCAGGGGGCGCATGTCCCATCGCGAGGGCCACTTCATGCCGACCAGCCTTTTGCAGTCGCAGATCGACACCTTGGAGGCTCTCGAGCCCGACGAGAGCGGGACCGTGCTGGATCTCCGCCAGACTCCGGAGGTACTGATCGAGCGCGCCCTCGACTGGCTGGACGTCACCCCCAAGGCAGATTAGGGCGCAGCCGAACGGCGGGACCTGCCCTCGTCCCGCACCACTCGGGCGCCAACGGCTGGCGGCGAGTTGTGCAGAGCCTCAGTGAACTCACGGGTTCGGGCGGCATGATGGTTGAGTGCCCATCCACGACGAGGACTACGACAACGATGACTTCGACGAGTACGACGGTCGCGAGGGCTCCGGGCGTTTCTACGGTCTCACCTCGCTGAGCACCCTCATCCCCGGCGCCGGACTGCTCCCCACGCGTCGCCGTGGGATGGGCCTGGCCCTGATGCTTGGGGCGCTCCTCCTGGGTTCTCTGATCCTCTTTTATGCCTGGCGCAAGGGCTTTGTCGTTGCGGCCCTCGACCTCGCCGTGCGACCTCGCGTTCTCGTGGGTCTGGTCGTCGCGACGGTGGTCGTGGCACTGGTGTGGTGTGCGGGGATCCTGCTCACCGCCCGGGAGACCGCTCCGCGAGGTCCAGGCTCGGGCTGGCGGACCCTGTTCGCTGCGCTCTGTTGCATTCTCGTCGTGGCACCAGCCGCCGAGGCCGTGCGTTACCTGACCATCCAGCGCGACGTCATCACCATCCTCACGGGGGGCGGCGACGAGGCCACCGCCAATGCGTGGGCGGACAAGCCTCGCGTCAACGTCCTTCTCCTCGGCTCAGATGCCGGCAGTGACCGGATCGGCGTACGCACCGATTCGATGATCGTGGCAAGCATCGACACCCATACCGGCAATACGGTCCTCTTCAGCCTCCCACGCAACCTCGAGCACGCACCGATCCCGAAGTCCAACCCTTTGTCGAAGCTCTATCCGAACGGCTATGACTGCGGCGACCAATGCCTGCTCAACGGCATGTGGACGCTCGCCACGGACCATCCGGACCTCTTCGCCGGCGTGGACAACCCGGGCCTCATGACGACGCGCGACGTCATTGGCGAGATCCTGGGCCTCAAAGTCGACCGCACCCTCGTGGTCGACCTGAGTGGTTTTCAGTCGCTCGTCAACGCCATGGGGGGGGTTGACATCAACGTCATTGAACGTGTCTGTGTCAGCTGCAAGAACGTCAACGGCCGCATCGTCTTCGCCCATGGAACGGAGAAGTGGATAGAGCCTGGATTCCAGCATCTCGACGGCTTCCACGCCATCTGGTACGCCCGTTCGCGCGCCGGGAGCGACGACTTCAACCGCATGCGTCGCCAGCGGTGTGTCACGGGGGCGATCCTCAACCAGGCGAACCCGGCCGAGCTGCTACGGAACTATCCGGCGCTGGCCAATGTCGTCAAGAAGAACGTCACCATCGACATCCCCACGTCGGAGTTGCCAGCGTGGGCCGGGCTCGTCGGCACCCTTCAGAGCACGGGGTCCATTCGTAGCCTCCCGATCACCAACAAGGTGGTCAGGGTGACCAACCCTGACTACGGCAAGATCCGTGCGCTGGTGAAGGACGCGATCAGCGCGGAACCAACGACTCCGAAGCCGAGCGGGACGACTCCCAAGCCGAGCGCGACATTCACCCCCTCACAACCCGGGAACAGTCCCACCCCGAGCGAGCCCACCGACCAGGTGGAGGACCTATCGGCCACCTGCTGAAGATGTCAAGGTTGAGCGGAATCAACTCAACTCTGTGCTCGTTGAAGCAGATGACACGTGATTCCACGCACCCTTCCAGGAGACCGCACTGATGGAACTCAATCCGACGACCAAGGTGGCCGAGGCACTCGCCCTCGCCCAACGCAGCGCGCAGAGTGCCGGGCACCCCGAGATCACCCCCGATCACCTCGCCCTGGTGCTGGCCGAGCAGCCGGAGACCTCCACTCCGACACTTCTTGACGCTGCTGGCACCACCGCGGAGGCGGTCGCCTCCGCTGCGCGCTCCGCGCTTTCTCGTATGCCGGTGAGCTCCGGTTCCAGCGCAGCCACCCCCTCGCTCAGCCAGGCAGCGCTCGGTGTGCTCCAGCACGCGAGCACGCTCATGTCAGCCAAGGGGGACACCCACCTGTCCACCGACCTCTTGGTGCTGGCCTTCGTCGAGAAGGGCGCCCTGACTGGGGTCGAACGCACCACGGCCCCCGCGGTCGAGGCGCGTCTCGACGAGTTGCGCGCCGGCCGCAAGGTGACGTCCGAAGCGCAGGAAGGTGGCAGCGAGTCCCTCGAGAAGTACGGCACCGACCTCACGGCTGAGGCTCGTGACGGCAAGCTCGACCCCGTCATCGGGCGTGACTCCGAGATCCGGCGGGTCGTCCAGGTGCTCTCGCGCCGGACGAAGAACAACCCCGTGCTCATCGGCGAGCCCGGGGTGGGCAAGACCGCTGTCGTCGAGGGTCTGGCCCAGCGCATCGTCGACGGAGACGTCCCCGAGTCGTTGCGCGACAAGCGCCTCATCAGCCTCGACCTCGGTGCCATGGTCGCCGGCGCGAAGTACCGCGGTGAGTTCGAGGAGCGACTCAAGGCGGTGCTGGCGGAGATCAAGGCCAGCAATGGTCAGATCGTCACCTTCATCGATGAGCTCCACACGGTCGTCGGGGCGGGCGCGACCGGGGAGTCTGCGATGGACGCGGGCAACATGCTCAAGCCGATGCTGGCCCGCGGCGAGTTGCGCCTCGTCGGGGCCACAACCCTCGACGAGTTCCGCCAGCACATCGAGAAGGACGCGGCGCTCGAGCGTCGCTTCCAGCAGGTCTTCGTCGGGGAACCCTCGGTCGAGGACACCATCGCAATCCTGCGAGGGCTCAAGGAGCGCTACGAGGCGCACCACAAGGTCGAGATCGAGGACGCCGCCCTCGTGGCCGCGGCCTCCCTGTCCGACCGCTACATCACCGGCCGACAGCTGCCCGACAAGGCGATCGACCTCGTCGACGAGGCCGCGTCCCGGCTGCGCATGGAGATCGACTCCAGCCCGGTCGAGATCGATGAGCTCCGTCGCGCCGTCGATCGTCTCAAGATGGAGGAGCTGCACCTCGAGCGGGAGACCGACGACGCAAGTGTGGAGCGTCTGGCTCGCCTGCGCTCCGACCTGGCCGACAAGTCCGAGGAGCTCACGGCCCTCAACGCCCGCTGGGATGCGGAGAAGTCCGGCCTCAACCGGGTTGGTGACATCAAGGCCCAGGTCGATGAGGCACGCACCCGCCTCGAGAAGGCGCGACGCGATTACGACTTCGAGACCGCCAGCCGGATCGAGTTCGGTGAGATCCCCGAGCTCGAGAAGCAACTCGCTGCCGCCGACTCCGAGGCTGCCGCCGGGGTCGACCAGAACGACCTCATGGTCAAGGAGCGGGTCGGTGCCGATGACATCGCTGAGGTCATCTCGGCATGGACCGGCATCCCCGCCGGGCGTCTGCTCCAGGGAGAGACCGAAAAACTCCTCTCCATGGAGTCGATCATCGGCTCTCGTCTCATTGGCCAGTCCAGCGCCGTGCAAGCCGTGTCCGACGCGGTGCGTCGCAGTCGCGCCGGCATCGCCGATCCGGACCGGCCCACGGGCAGCTTCCTGTTCCTCGGGCCCACAGGTGTCGGCAAGACCGAGCTGGCCAAGTCGCTCGCGGACTTCCTCTTCGACGATGAGCGGGCGATGGTCCGCATCGACATGTCCGAGTACTCAGAGCGCCACGCAGTCGCACGCCTCATCGGCGCCCCTCCCGGCTACATCGGACACGAGGAAGGTGGCCAGCTCACCGAGGCGGTGCGCCGCCGCCCCTACTCGGTGGTGCTCCTCGATGAGGTCGAGAAGGCTCACCCCGAGACCTTCGACATCCTCCTGCAGGTGCTCGACGACGGCCGGCTCACCGATGGTCAGGGCCGCACCGTCGACTTCCGCAACGTCATCCTCGTCATGACGAGCAACCTCGGCAGCCAGTTCCTCATCGACCCGACGATGGAGCCGGACGCCAAACGTGACGCAGTGATGGCTGCGGTGCGCACCGCGTTCAAGCCCGAGTTCCTCAACCGGCTCGACGAGGTCGTCATCTTCGACCCGTTGAGTCGTGACGAGCTCGCGCACATCGTCGAACTCCAGGTTCGTGCGCTCGGCGCCAGACTGAGCGACCGACGCATCGTTCTGGAGGTGACCGAGGCGGCACGGGAATGGCTCGCAGAAGCGGGCTACGACCCGGCATACGGAGCACGTCCGCTGCGACGACTCATCCAGAAGGAGATCGGCGACCGCCTCGCCCGCGCCCTCCTCGCGGGTGAGGTCCGCGACGGTCAGAGCGTGACCGTCGACCGTCACGATGACGGGCTCACGCTGCACTGAGCCGGGGCAACCGGCCAGTAAGGTGTGCGTCATGCGACGACGTGCTCTGCTGGCCGGTTCAGTCACCGTGGCCGTCGCCATGCTCGTCGGTTGCTCGGGTGGTGGGTCACCGGAGGCCAAGGCCGACCCCAAGACCTCATTTCCCGCGGCCAAGAAGGTCTTCGACGAAGCAAAGTTCGTCGGCCTCACGCTGTCGAGCAAGGACGTCCCCAAGACCGAGAACGGCGTCACCGGAGCGATCGGCACCGGCGTGATCAGCGCCACCGAGCCGAAGTTCAAGGGCAACGTGACTGCCACGATCAAGGGGGTCAGCGGCTCGGCCGAGGTCATCACCATCGGCGACGCGGCCTACATGAAGTTCTTCACGCCGACCTACAACCCGGCAGACCTCGCCGATCTCGGTGCGCCGAACCCGTCGAACTTCTTCGACACCAACAAGGGCATCTCGCAGATGCTTGTCGAGACGGCGAACCCGAAGGCTGGTGACAAGGTCCGCGATGGGGCCACGGTGCTCCAACAGTTCTCTGGAACCCTGCCCGGCGCCCGCATCAAGGACCTGTTCAACCTCGGTGATGGCACGAGCGAGTTCACGGTGACCTACGGGATCGCGGAGGGCGACAAGCTCCAGCTCGCCGTGATGACCGGCCCGTTCTTCGCCGGGACGACCTCCACCTACACGCTCCGCCTCAAGAACTACGGGACGCCGGTTGAGATCACCCGCCCCTAGGGCGCTGCTCGCGACGGCATCGGTCGCGGTGGCCCTCGCGGCCGCCGACACCTACGTCGTCGTGCTTGCCCTCACCGACATGATGTCAGGCGTCGGCATCGGCATCGACGCCCTGCAGCGGGCCACGCCGATCATCTCCGGCTTCCTCCTCGGCTACATCGCAGTGCTTCCGCTCATCGGCCGGCTTGCGGATCTCACTGAGAGACAACGGGTTCTGCTCGGCTGCCTCGCGATCTTCGTCGTCGGCTCAGCCATCACGGCGCTCGCGGTGGAGTTGCCGGTGCTGGTTGCGGGACGGGTGATCCAGGGCATCGGTGGCGGGGGCCTCGTGCCCGCGACTTTGGCGATCGTCGCGCAGCTGTGGGACCGAGACAGTCGTGGGACTCCACTCGGTGTCGTCGGCGCCGTGCAGGAGCTCGGTTCTGTCGTGGGGCCGGTGCTGGGAGCGGCCGTGCTCGCGGTGGCCGATTGGCGAGCGATCTTTTGGCTCAACGCGCTGCTCGGTGTTCTGCTCGCTGGTGCTGTGGTCGTCGTCGGAGGGGGTATGCCGTCCCGCCCCCGTGCGCTTCCCGTGGCCGTCTCGCTCGGGGCCGGTGTGGTGGGCTGGCTGGCCCTGGCTGCGCCGACGTCTCTTGTGACCTCGGTGTCGCTCGGGGTGCCGTTCGTGCCGTTTGGGTCGTCGACCTCGCGGCTGGCGACACCGATCGGCGTGGTGGCGCTGGTGCTGGCTGTCGTGGCCGTTGCGTTGTGGGTTCGGGGGGCATGGTCGATGCTGCGTCGGGCCGACCTCCTGGGCGCACTGCTGCTCGGTGGCTCCTTGGCCTGCATTGTCCTGACCTTCGCCGCGTCCAACCCGGAGAAAGAGATCGTGGGCCCGCTCGGATTCGCGTTGCTCCCGGTCGCGGCTGTGCTCGCGGGTCTCTATCTGCTGCACCACCGTCGCGCCGACCAGCCACTCGTGCCGCGCGGCGTCGTCGTGGGCCGGGGAGGCTGGGCTCTGCTCGTGAGCCTCTGTGTCGGCATCGCCCTCGTCGCGGTCATCGTCGACGTGCCACTGCTGGCACGCCTGGTGCACACCGAAAGTGAGACCGTCGCGGCCTTCGTGCTCGTGCGCTTCCTCATCGCGGTGCCGGTCGGCGCTCTGGTGGGTGGTTGGTCGCTTCGATGGCTCGGTGACGGGCTCGTCAGTGGGGTCGGTCTCGCTGTGGCGGCCCTCGGGCTTGTCATCATGTCGACGTGGGGCCGTGGGTCGCTCGACGAATGGACGTCCACCGTGGTGTTGGCGCTGGTCGGGCTCGGCATCGGGCTCGCGCTTGCACCCGTCAACAACGCCGCGCTGGCCGACTCACCCGATGAGGCCCATGGCACGGCGAGTGCTCTGGTCGTCGTCGCCCGGATGATCGGCATGGTCGTTGGGTTGGCGCTGCTCACGGCCATTGGCCTGCACCAGTACTACGCTGCCGTCGCTGCGCTGCCGGACCAGACCGACACCCAGGCGCTGCTCGATGCCGCCGTCGTCCAGGTCGAGTGGGTCTTCCGTGGGGCCGCGATCGCGGCCGTCATCGGAGCGCTGGCCTCGATCGCCCTCGGCCTCACCCGGACGTCGCTTCGCCCGGGAACGCGGCCCACTTTCGTCCAATAGGTCAGGAATGGCGGGGCCGGGCCTGGGGGATTCTGCGGCTGACCAGCCGGTGAGGGCAACACGACCGCCGGCTGCCACCGCCGCGCAGCACCCGAGCAGGACGGCGATCCCGATCACCATCCGGAGCGAGACCGGCTCATGCGGTGTGTCCAGGAGGCTCGGGACCAGGCCGGCATAGCCCACGA
>JBDSIV010000032.1:0-30571 GCA_039917755.1 Knoellia sp.
ATCCGGTGGCCCGTTCCTACTGGGAGCGCATCGAGCCCGTCGCCGAGTCCTTCGGTGACCTCGACCCCAAGATCGATGGCCGCGCCGACGTCGTCGACGAGGGCAGGAAGTTCACCGGCTACCACCGTCTCGAGCAGGACCTCTGGGTCAAGGGACTCCAGGCCGACAGCAGCGCCATCGCCGACCAGCTCCTCGCCGACGTCACGACGATCGTCACGCAGGCCAAGGACGTGAAGTTCAACGGTCTCCAGCTCGCCAACGGCTCCAAGGCCCTGCTCGACGAGATGGCCACCGGCAAGGTCACGGGTGAGGAAGAGCGCTACAGCCACACCGACCTCTGGGACTTCGCCGCCAACTGGGAGGGCTCCAAGGGCGCGATCGCCGCTCTCCGTCCCGTCCTCGAAGAGCGCGATCAGGCCCTCGTCGCGTCCTATGACAAGCGCGCCGCCGCCCTCGACGCCCTCGTGGCGAAGCACGCCAAGGGCGAGGGTTATCGGCTGTACACCGAGCTCACTCCCATCGAGGTTCGCGCCCTGAGCGACGCCCTCGACGCCGTGGCCGAGGACGTCTCCAAGGTCGCCGGAGTCGTCGCCGCGAAATGAGCACCTTCCCGGAGCCCGCCGCCACCCGACGAAGCGTCCTTGCGTCGGGTGCCGGCGTGGCCATCGCGGGCGCTGCCGCGGGCCTGACGTATGCCGGCCGCTCCAGTTCTGCTGCGGCACACCAGTCCTCGTCCGATCTTGGCGCCGCAACGGGCGAACCCGTTCCGTTCCGTGGGGAGCACCAGGCGGGCATCGTCACGCCGGCCCAGGACCGGATGCACTTCGTTGCCCTCGACGTCATCAGCAAGGATCCGGCGGAGCTCAAGCTCCTCCTCAAGGAGTGGACCCGCGCCGCCGAGCGGATGACCCATGGGGCCGAGGCATCGCCCGGTGGTGTCGTCGGTGGTGGGCCCTACCAGCCCCCGGCCGACACCGGTGAGGCCCTCGACCTGGCGCCCTCGAACCTCACGATCACCATCGGCTACGGGCCCTCACTCTTCGACGGTCGGTTCGGGCTCGCCGCGCGCAAGCCCGAGGCGCTGCGCGACCTCCCGGGATTCAGGGGCGACGACCTCGACCCTGCCCGCACCGGCGGCGACCTCTGCCTCCAGGCCTGCGCCGATGACCCCCAGGTCGCGGTCCACGCCATCCGCAACCTCATCCGAATCGGGTTCGGGGTCATCTCCGTGCGGTGGAGTCAACTAGGCTTCGGCCGCACCTCGTCGACCTCGACGAGCCAGGTGACCGCCCGCAATCTCTTCGGTTTCAAGGATGGCACGGCCAACATCAAGGCCGAGGACGCCACAGCTCTCGACACCCACGTGTGGGTCGACCCGGCGGACGTGCCCGGCAGCGCGGCCTGGATGAGCGGCGGCTCCTACCTCGTGGCCCGCCGCATTCGCATGCACGTCGAGGTCTGGGACCGCACCCACCTGCAGGAGCAGGAGGACATCTTCGGCCGCGACAAGGCCGTCGGCGCCCCGCTCTCCCAGCCAGCGGACCAGCGCGACGAGTTCGCACCACTCGACTTCGCCGCCAAGGGCGCCGAGGGTCAGCCTCGGATCCCAGCCACGAGCCACGTCCGCCTCGCCCACGAAAGCCAGCTCGGCGGCATACGCATCCTTCGTCGTGGCTACAACTTCACTGACGGCAGCGACGGCAGTGGCCACCTCGATGCCGGACTGTTCTTCATCGCGTTCGTGCGCGCCGCCCACACACAGTTCGTCCCCATGCAGCAGGCGCTCGCGAAGTCGGACAAGCTCAACGAATACATCGAGCACACCGGCTCAGCCCTCTTTGCATGCCCGCCCGGGCTGGGCGACGACGACGACTGGGGCACCCAGCTCTTTGGGCTCTCGTGACCGGGCTGTGCCACTCTTCAGGGCATGAGCGAGGACTCGGAGCAGCCGACGAGGGTTGAGGCGACACTGATGCGCGGCGTCCACCGGGTCGCGGGAGTTGCTGACGAGCTCGTCCACCATCCCGCACCCAACGGGGCTCGCGCCTTCGTCAACGCGTTCTTCGGGGACCGCCTCCACGACTCCGGCTCCCCGCTGTCGCACACGATGGGGGTGCGGCTGCGTGGTCGGTCGGTTCCCCTGACCACGGACGGCTTCACGCACGCCTTCCCCGAACCGAGCGGCGAGGTCGTTGTCCTCGTCCACGGCCTGATCGTCACCGAGACCTTCTGGGACGCGGGTCGCTTCGGGCCCCGGCTCCAGGAGGACCTCGGCCTCACCCCTGTCACGGTCCGCTACAACACGGGCCTGCGCATCTCGCGCAACGGTCGCGAGCTCGACCGGGTGCTCACCGCGCTCGTCGAGCACTGGCCCGTCCCGGTCACGCGCCTCGTCCTCCTCGGCCACTCGATGGGTGGCCTCGTCATCCACAGCGCCCTGGCGCAGTCCGACGTCGATGCTCCCTGGGTCTCCCGCGTGAGCGACACCGTAACGCTCGGATCGCCCCATCTGGGCGCACCGCTGGAACGGTCCGTCAACCGAGCCGCTCGAGCTGCCAACGCCCTTCGCCACGTGCGGCCCCTGGCCCGAGCGCTCGGCGTCCGCAGTGTCGGCATCCAGGACCTCGGCCGCGGCAACATCCTCGACGAGGAGTGGGACGGACCGGAACCGGCCGGCCGCACAAGGCGACGGGTCGACGTTCCTTTGCACCCCGGCATACGCCATCAGGCCGTTGTCGGACTCCTTGGCAAAAGGATCGACAGCAAGATCGCTCAACTCTTCGGCGATGGAATCGTCACGGCAGCAAGCGCTCGCGGTGCCGGCCGTCACGTCCCCGAGAGTCGACGCTTCGCGCGAGAGGACGTCGTCATCCTTCCCGGGGTGAGCCACCTGGCGCTCGTCCACGACGACACCGTGTATGCCGCTGTGCGGGACCGTCTTGCTGCCACAGTGGACCCATGACAGAGACCACCGCGCCGACGACAGTCATCCTTTTCGGCGCCACCGGGGACCTCGCCAAACGCAAGCTGATCCCCGGGATGCTGCACCTGTTCCAGTCCGGGCTCCTCGACGATCTGCGCGTTGTCGGCACCTCGCTCGACGAGATGAGCCCCGACGACTTCCGCGACCTCGCGCACGAGGCGATCAAGGAGTTCTCCACGCGCGTCCTCAACGAGCAGGAGTGGCACGAGTTCGCCCAGCGGCTCGACTATGTGTCGCACTCTGCGGGTCCGCAGGCGCTGGGCGATGCCGTGAGGGCGTCCGAGGAACAGCTGCCCGGTGACACCGAGCTGCGCCTGCACTACCTGTCGGTCCCACCCAAGGCTGCGCTCGCGGCGATCCAGACGATCGGCGAGGCCGGGTTGGTCGACCGGAGCCGCATCGTCATGGAGAAGCCGTTCGGCACCGACTACGCGTCCGCCGTCGAGCTCAACCGTCAGGTGCACGAGGTCTTCGCCGAGGAGCAGGTCTTCCGGATCGACCACTTCCTGGGCAAGGAGCCCGCGCAGAACATCCTCGCGTTCCGCTTCGCCAACGGGCTGTTCGAGCCGATCTGGCACCGCAACAACATCGCTCACGTGCAGATCGACGTCCCTGAGACGTTGGGCCTGGCGACTCGCGGTGACTTCTATGAGAGCACCGGCGCCTATCGCGACATGGTGGTCACCCACCTCTTCCAGATCCTCGCGTTCACCGCGATGGAGCCTCCGACCTCGCTCGAGCCCGACGCGATCAGCCGCGAGAAGAATAAGGTCTTCGAGTCGATGCAGCCGATCCACCCCTCCGACGTGGTGCGCGGGCAATACGACGGCTACCTCGAGGAGCCAGGTGTCGCCCATGACTCCGACACTGAGACCTACATCGCGCTCAAGTGCTACATCGACAACTGGCGCTGGGCCGGCGTGCCGTTCTTCCTGCGCACCGGCAAGCGGATGGCCGAGGGCGCGCGCATCATCTCCATCGCGTTCAACGAGCCACCACAGTCGATGTTCCCGCCGGACTCCGGCGTCGGCGACCACGGGCCCGACCACCTGACCTTCGATCTCGCTGACAAGGCGCGGATGTCGCTGTCCTTCTATGGCAAGCGGCCCGGCCCGGGGATGAAGCTCGACAAGCTCTCGATGCAGTTCGCCATGCAGGAGACGTCCTGGGCGGGCGCCGTGCTCGAGGCCTATGAGCGGCTCATCTATGACGCGGTGCGCGGCGACCACACGCTCTTCACGTCGGCCGACGGCATCGAGCGGCTCTGGGAGATCAGTCAGCCACTGCTGGACCACCCGCCGGTCGTCCGGCCCTATGCCCCGGGCACATGGGGTCCCAACCAGATCCACCAGCTCGTGGCGCCGCACACCTGGCGGCTGCCGTTCGAGCGCAAGTGGCGTGACAAGAACCCCGACCCGGGGCCGCAGTCACCCGCCGAGGGCGGCGCTCGCGGCTAGGTGGACTAGTCCCCCCGGGGTCTGTTGGGAGGTGGTCGGTGGTCCTAGGGTCGCCAGCATGGGGGCACGTGCGACCCGAAGCAGGCTTGGATCGGCGGCCGCGGCGTTCACGAGCAATGCCCGCAACCCGGATCTGCGTCGTGCCCAGCTGAGTTTCCTGGCGGCGTGGACAGCGGAGTGGGCCTTCACCGTGGCGCTCGGCATCGTCGCCTATCGCGACGGAGGCGCTGTCGCCGTCGGTCTTGTCGGGCTCCTGCGGATGGTGCCTGCGGCCGTGCTCGCTCCGCTGCTGTCGCCCATCGCCGATCGGGGACGGCGAGAACGGGTCCTCGTCGTCGTCTCGGTCGTGCGTGGTGCGGCGACGGGCGGGGCCGCGCTGGTGGCTGCGCTCAGTGGCCCACCCTCCGTCATCTATGGGTTTGCCGTGCTCTCGACGATTGCTGCCACGCTCTATCGCCCAGCGCACTCGGCGCTGCTACCGTCCCTGTGCCACACCGGTTTTGAGCTGGCCAGCGCCAACGTGGTTCGCGGGATGCTCGACTCCATCGCCACCCTCGTCGGACCGTTGGTGGCGGCGGTGCTGCTCGGAGTCGCGGACGTCGACGTCGTCTTGGCTGTGGCCGCAGCAGCCTCGTTTGTGGCAGCCGCCCTCGTGTGGCGCCTCGACTACGACGTGCCTCCGCGCCCACCGGCTCCCAAGCGACCCAACCTGGCTCTCGAGGCTGTCGAGGGAGCACGAGCCGTCAGGCGCGACCCTGGCCTGGCCCTCATCGTCGGCCTCGGAGCGGCGCAATCGTTCACCCGCGGCGCGCTCACCGTGCTCTCCGTTGTGATGGCGCTCGAGCTCCTGCACACGGGGGAGTCCGGAGTCGGTGTGCTGATGACTTCAGTGGGGGTGGGTGCGGTGCTGGGCTCCCTCGCAGCCTCGCTGCTCGTGGGGTCTCGACGCCTCGGGAGGTGGTTCGGCACGGGAGTTGCCCTGTGGGGGGTGCCCCTCGCCATCGTGGGACTCATCCCCCTGGACGTGGTCGCCTTCTGCCTCCTCGCCTTCATCGGCGTCGGCAACGCCCTCGTCGACGTCGGTGGCTTCACCCTGGTCGCCCGGCTTGCGCCGGATCACGTCCTGGGCCGCGTCTTTGGCGTGCTGGAGAGCCTCACCACGGTGTCCGTCGGCTTTGGCGCCCTGACCGCGTCCCTCGTTGGCCAGTGGTTCGGTGCTCGAACCGCGCTCATCACCATCGGCCTCCTGTGTCCGGTGCTCGCAGTTCTTTCCTGGCGCAGGCTGCGGCGAATCGACGAGGCCGTCGACGTGCTCGAGGGCGACTCGGAGCTGCTCCGTCGCGTCCCCATGTTCGGCTCCCTGACGCTCCCGGCGGTCGAGCAGCTGGCTCGCGGGCTTGAACTCCTCACGGTGCCCGCGCACGAGACAGTGTTCCGTCAGGGGGAGGTCGGCGACTGCTACTTCCTCATCGAGTCCGGTGAGGTCGCCGTGGTGGGGGATGGTGCGGTCGTGGCCACGCTCGGCCCGGGAGAGGGCTTCGGTGAGATCGCTCTGCTGCGCAGTGGCCCGCGCACGGCGACGGTTCGGGCACTGACCGAACTCCGGCTGCGAGCCCTGGACGGGGATCGGTTCGTGTGCGCCGTCCTCGGCTATGCCCCCAGTGCCAGCGCGGCGAGTGCGACGGTCGACGGACTGCTCGAGCACTACGCGCCGGGAGAGCGGCCCGATCCGTCAGTCGAGTGAGCTCTCGGGCGCAGGCGTGCGGACGATGAGCGCCTTGGGGCGGACCTCGAAGAGCACCCGCCGGGCGTGACCGATGACATCTCCATCGACCTCGACCATCTGGTCCTCATCGAGCGAGACGAGGATTGACTGGCAGCGGTAGCGCTCGAGCTTGGGGTGGTTCTGACCGCGCTTCGCGAGGACGTGGACCGCGACCCCTGCCCAGCCGACGATGCCCTTGGGCGTGATGGCGACGACGTCGAGGATGCCGTCATCGACTTCGGCGTCGGGCATGAGCGTGATGCCGCCGGTGAGGCGCCCACAGTTGCCGACGACGATGGTGCGTGCGGTGTGGGCGATGGGCTTCCCGCCGTCGATGCGCAGCCGGGTGGCGAAGCGGGCGCCGAGGATGTTCTTGGCACCGGTCGCGAAGTAGGCGCCCCACCCGATGCGGGACTTGGCCTCCTCTGTGGTGCCGTGCATGATGCTCGCGTCGAGGCCGAGTCCAGCCATGACGAGGAAGGCGTGCTCGTTGGCCGCCGAGTCCGGGTGGTGGGCGTCGTCCGAGTCGTCCACGTCGGGCGGGGAGTCGGCGTCGTCCGAGCCCACATCTGGTTCGGTCGGCCCGTCATGATCGGGGTCGAGCTCCTCGTCCGAGCCCTGCTCGAGATCAGGGTCGAGCGTCGCCCACCCCACGTCGATGTGGCGATTGCGACCGGTGAGCGCCACCTCGAGTCCGCCCACGACGTCGATCGGCAGCCCAAGGTTGCGACTCATCAGGTTGCCGGTCCCCGCCGGGATGAGACCCATCGGCGTGGACGTTCCGGTGAGGACGTGGGCCACAGAGCGCACCGTGCCGTCGCCACCGATGGCGCAGACGAGGTCGACGCCCTCGGCGAGAGCCTCGCGGGCCTGGCCGAAGCCGGGGTCCTCAAGGGTCGTCTCGCGGATGATCGGCTCGTCCCAGTCGTCATGCTCGAGCACCGTGCGTTTCACCAGGGCGTGAGCCGCGACGACGTCGACGAACTTTGTGGGGTTGAGGATGACCGCGACCCGCTTCTTGGGCGGCAAGGGCGTGTCCTCGTCATGCGCCGGGCGGAACGAGGACCGACTCGGTCGCTTGGGAGAGGCGTGGCGCCCCTGGGACCGGCTGAGTCCGATCGCCAGTGTCACCCCGAGGAGGATGAGCAGCAGGAGAGCAACGATCGTGACGATCGCGGGCCAGGAGTCGGTCACGACAGGGACCGTACCTCAAGGTCAGAGCCACGCCCGCGCCATCGCCTGTCCGCCTAGTCTGTGGACATGAGCGAGATCGTCCCGCATGACAAGGACTGGACCTGGACCCTGGAGCGGGCCTGCCCCGACTGCGGGTTCGACGCCGCAGCGGTCGGCGGAGCCGAGATCGCGAGTCTTGTCACGGCATACACCACGCCGTGGACGGCTGTCCTCGCGCGACCGGACACGGCAACGCGAACGGACCCGAACACGTGGTCACCGCTCGAATACGCCTGCCACGTGCGAGATGTCTGCGACCTCTTTGCCGATCGCGTGCAGCTCATGCTCGACGACGACGGTGCGCGCTTCGCGAACTGGGACCAGGACGCCACCGCCGTCGAGAGTCGGTATGCCGCGCAGTCACCGAGCGTCGTCGCCTCCGAGATTCCCGTGGCCGCGTCCCGGCTCAGTGCGGCGTATGCCGGCGTGTCCGGTGACGAATGGGATAGGCGGGGCCTGCGGTCCAACGGTGCCGAGTTCACTGTCCTCTCCCTGGGCCGCTACGGCCTGCACGACCTCGCCCACCACCTTTGGGACGTGCGCGCGTGAGCGCTGCCTGGATCTATGTCGCCCTCGGGCTCGCGCTCTTCCTCGCCGTCATCCTCCCGCCGCTCCTCGACCGGTTCCGGGTCAACGCCCCGATCGTGCTCGTGACCCTGGGGCTCCTCCTCGGGATGCTGCCCGGTTTCCGTGACCTCGACCTCGACCCCGTCCGGCACGCGAAGGCCGTCCTGCACATCACCGAGTTCACCGTCCTGGTCTCGCTCATGGGTGTCGGGCTCGCGCTCGACCGGCCTCTGAGTCTGCGAGACCCGGGTTCATGGCGCAGCTGGTCCCCGACCTGGCGGCTGCTCGGCGTCGCCATGCCGCTGTGCATCGCGGGGGTCGGACTGTTCGCGTGGGGAGCCTTCGGGGTGGCGGCACCGGCCGCGTTGCTTCTCGGGGCGGCGCTCGCACCGACCGACCCGGTCCTTGCGTCGGACGTGCAGGTGGGTGGGCCCAACGACGCCGACGTGCAGGATCCCGAGATCGAACTCGACGAGGAGGACGAGGTCCGGTTCGCCCTGACGAGCGAGGCTGGTCTCAATGACGGGCTGGCCTTCCCGTTCGTCCATGCTGCAATCCTGCTCGCGACGGTGGGCGGGTTCTCGCAGTGGGGCGCTCACTGGGTGGCCTGGGAGGGCATCGGCAAGATCGTGCTCGGTGTCGCTGTCGGGTTCGTTCTGGGCTGGGGAGTTGCCCGGTTGGCGTTCACCGTGCGCTCTGAGCAGGTGCGCTTCGCTGCCACCGGCGAGCCGCTCGTCGCGATTGCGGCCCTGCTCGCGGCCTACGGCGTGGCCGAGGTCGTGGGCGGCTACGGGTTCCTCGCGGTCTTCACCTGCGCCATGACGATCCGCAGCTTCGAGCGCACGAAGTCCTATCACCACGACATGCACGAGGTCATTGAGCGGCTCGAGCGGTTGCTGACCCTGGTTGTCCTGCTCCTCTTGGGCATGGCCCTCACGAATGGGCTGCTCGCCAACCTCGACTGGAAGGGAGTCGCGCTCTCGCTCGCGTTGCTGCTCGTCATCCGGCCGGTGGCTGGGTTGGCGTCCTTCCTCGGGCATCGCCACCTTCGTGGAGTGCACGGCTTCGACCGACGCGAACGCGTCGTGGCTGCGTTCTATGGCGTTCGCGGGATCGGTTCACTCTTCTATCTCGCGTATGCCGGCACGCACGCCGACTTCCCGGAGATCCGGTGGTTGTGGTCGGTCATCGCCTTCACGGTGGTCGTGTCCGTCTATCTGCACGGCTTCACGGCCCCGTTCGCGATGGCCTGGCAGGAGCGGGCGGAGCAGTCCCGCCGACGCGCCGACGCCCGGTCCTGACCGGGTCTAGTCTCGCAAGAGTGCGAGCAGTGGTGCAGGACCGGTACGGCTCGGCGTCGGCGCTGCGGTGTGTGCAGCTGCCGATGCCCCAGCTGGGCGCCGATGAGGTTCTCGTGCGCGTGCACGCAGCATCCGTGCATCCGGACGTGTGGCACGTGGTCAACGGACGACCGGCCGTCCTGCGGCTCATGGGTGCGGGGATTCGCGCTCCCAAGCAGCGCGTGCCGGGGAGTGACTTTGCTGGGCGGGTGATGGCCGTCGGTGACGAGGTCGCGTCGGTCGCCGTGGGGGAGGACGTGTTTGGCGAGTCGCTGCCGGGCATGCAGTGGGTCAACGGAGCAACGTATGCCGAGTTCGTCGCCGTGCACCGGGACCGGCTCATGACCATGCCGTCAGGACTGACGTATGTCGAGGCGACGACGCTCCCGACGGCCGGCATCATCGCGCTGCAATCCGTCCGTGGCCAAGCGAAGGTTGCCGCTGGTGATCACGTCCTCGTCAACGGTGCCGCGGGTGGAGTGGGAACCTTGGCCATCCAGATCGCGCGGGCCGATGGTGCGACCGTGACGGCAGTGGACGGTCCGGGCCAGCAGGCCGTCCTTCGGGCCGTGGGTGCCGATCACGTCATCGACTACACCCTCGAGGACTTCACAGAGGGCGACGAGCGCTATGACGTGATCATCGACATCCCCGGGAACCATGCCTTCTCCACGATTCGCCGTGTCCTGAAGTCGGATGGGACCTATGTGCTCGTGGGGCATGACCAGTACGGCAGGGAGGGGCGCGCTGTTCTCGGAAGCATCCCGCGGATGTTCGGGCTCATGGCGCGAGCACGGTTCACCGACCAGTTGCCGCAGGCGTCGTTCGCGGGCCGGCCGAAGCTGGCGGACCTTCGAGCACTCGCGGAGCTGGCCGAGGCGGGCAAGATCCGACCGGTCATCGATCGCACGTTTGCGCTCGAGGAGGCAGGCGCGGCCCTGGACCATCTCGCGTCTGGCCATGCCCGGGGACGAGTGGTCCTGGAGGTCATCCCCTCTGGGTGAGCGGACGGCATACCGGGCGGGCGTGGCTGTTTCCAGCACACACCCGTCTGACGAACCCGCCTGTTGTTTGCCAGAGCCGGAGAACTATGGGCGATGGGCGATGGGCGATGGGCGATGGTCCGCGCGAGGTGGCGCGGCAAGGTTTGCCTGAGGTGGGTGTCAGTGCCTCCTGGTGGACTGGGAGACCACCCTCCAGATGGCGTCAGCGCGCGACTGTCGGTGGGCCTTCCGGCGCGCCCAAGTGATCAATTAAGTTGTGTCGCAGCGTAATTGGGCTGTGGATAGGCACGCATTGTCGTCGAACAGGTGTATGATGAGAGGCATGGAGGGGACACCAGAAGCCAGCGGACCTGAGGCCCGGTTCCGCTCGGTCGTGTCCTCCCTCGCGCTCGTTGAGTCCGAGGGTTTGCCAGAGGCCGAGCGGATCGCTGTCGTTTCTGCGCTGGAGGCGCTCAAGGGCGCCGCGGCTGCGGCGCAGGCGCGGTTGACCGCTGCTGCGGTGGTGGATCGGGAAGCGTTGGGTGAGGACTCGCGTTCGGTGCGTGCGGATGTCGCGCTGGCGCGTCGTTGCTCTCCGACGATCGCGGATCAACACGTGGGCGTCGCGAAGGCGTTGGTCGCGGAGATGCCGGAGACGATGGCCGCCCTGACCCGTGGGGAGATCAGTGAGCGTCGGGCGATGATCATGGTGCGTGAGACCGCGTGCCTGAGCCGTGAGCACCGCGGCGAGGTCGACAAGTGCCTCGCGGGCAAGCTGGCCACGATGGGTGACAAAGCGTTGGCTGGGGCGGCCCGGCGTGCTGGTGCGAGGTTGGATGCTGAGGCGTTGGCCAAGCGCAACAGTCGCGCGGTCGCGGCCCGGCGGATGAGTGTGCGGGCAGCCCCCGACGGGATGGCGTGGTTGTCGATCCTGGGTCCGATGAAAGACGTCATCGGAGCCCACCTTGCTTTGGTCGCTGAAGAGAAGCGTCGGCACATCCTTGATCCCGACCTGCCCGCTGCGCAGTGGGAGGCAGCCGCCGCAGCGGCCCGCGCCGATGACCGTGGCAAAGGCGCCTGGCTGACCGACCGTGCCCTGGAACTGCTCTCCGGTCGGGCCAAGGATCAACCGCAACAGGTTGAGGTCAGCCTGGTCATGACCGACCAGGCCCTCCTACCTGCCGCGTTCGGCGGCAAGCCTCCAGCTGATGACGTCGCGGTCATCCCCGGCTGGGGACCGATCCCCGGCGCTGAGGCCCGAGCCCACCTGGCGAACCTGCTGGACAACCCCCGCGGGGCAGCCGGCGACGGCACCGGTGAGGGTGCCTCGTTCTTCTGGTTGCGTCGCCTGTTCACCGACCCCACCGGACGCGACCTCGTCGCCCTGGACTCGCAGCGCCGCCGGTTCGAAGGCGGGCTACGACGCTTCCTCGAGCTGCGCGACCCGACCTGCCGTGTCCCATGGTGCGATGCCCCAGCAGTCCAGTCCGACCACACCCAACCCGTCCACGACGGCGGGGCCACTGACGCCACCAACGGGGCTGGGTTGTGTCAACGGCACAACCTCGTCAAGGAACTCGACGGGTGGCATTTCCGGGTCGAATCGACCGGGCTCGACGGGACGGGCGCACATTCGGTGCGGATCACGACCCCCACCGGGCGCGTCCACGACTCCACCGCCCCACCAATCCAGGGCGAGGGATGGTCGCCACCTTGGCAGCAACGTCCACCGGACTACTGGTTCCCGCTCGAACTCCACCTCGCTGCCTGAGCTTGCGCGAACTCTGTGTCAGCGTGGCTCGGTCATCAGTCGTGCCGCGATCTTGGCGACGTCGACGATCGTGGCGGTGGCTACCTCGATGATGAGGTCGTAGGCCTCGTCGTTCGACAGGGAAAGCCGCCGCCCGTTGAGACCAAAGGTGGCGATCGCGGACGCGAGGGCAAGGCGCTTGTTGCCATCGATCAGGGCATGGTTGCGCGCGACGGACTGGATGAGTGCCGCCACCTTGAGGTCCAGCGACGGATAGGCGTCCTCACCGAACACGCTCGCTCGAGGGCGGGACACCGCTGCGTCCAGAAGGCCGATGTCGCGGACCTCGAAACTGCCCAGAGTCACCTCGGCGACGTGGAGAAGATCCTCGAGCGTCAGCAACTCCATCCGGACTACTCGCCGAGGCGCTTGAGCGCGTCGGAGTAGCGGGGGAGCTCCGATGTCAGGACATCATCGAGTTGGGCGCGGCGGTCCTCGCGCGCCACATAGTCGCGCACCGCCTGGCGCGCCACCTCTTGCATCGAGCGCCCTTCACTCTGGGCGCGCGCGCGCAGGTTCTCGGTCTCGCTGTCCGTGAGGCGCAGGGTCATTGCCATGCCCTCATGATACCGCTGGTGATACCGAGGGGCTAGGGAGTTCCTTGGCGATGACGCGGACCACTCCGGCGAGCAGCAGCACTGCCGCGGCCTGACCCGTGCGGCCCGTCCGGACCCTGCGGGCACTCGCCCAGATCTCGCCAAAGAGCGCGTGGGGATAGATCACGTGGATGACAGGGAGGGGGTCGCCAGCAGGGAGGGCAAGGCTCACGGCGAAGAGGCCGACGAGAGCGACAGCGGCAAGTCCGCACACGGCATACAGGCACGTTGTCGCGGTGCCGAACCACGGCGGAAGGGGAGGGCGACTCACCTGCAGTACATCGGCGGTGTGGCCAGTCCATCGGGTGCCGTCCCACCAGCGCACGCGCCCCCGGACTTCGGGGTCGGGCGCCCAGCGGGGCGGGTTGGGGACGGTGGTCGCGTCGCTCGTAGTCCATGTCGGCGAGTGTTGCCGGGAGCGCGAAACTGGCCGCGGAGTCTCCCGCAGTCAGCATCTCGATAGGCTGAGCCGCGTGATTGATCTCAAGCTGCTCCGCGACGACCCCGACCGAGTGCGCGCCTCACAGCGCGCCAGGGGTGAGGACGAGTCCGTCGTCGACGCCGTCCTGGCCGCCGAGGAGAAGCGCCGCAACAGCCTCACGGCCTTCGAGCAGTTGCGCGCCGAGCAGAAGTCGATGGGCAAGCAGGTCGCCCAAGCGCAGGGCGACGAGAAGCAGGCGCTCCTCGCGCGCACCAAGGAGATCTCCACCCAGGTCAAGGCGAACCAGGCGGCCGCCGACGAGGCCGCCGAAGAGCTCGCGACCCTGCAGCGCAGCATCGGCAACGTCATCGAGGACGGCGTCCCGGTCGGTGGCGAGGACGACTACGTCGTGCTTGAAGAGGTCGGCACCCCACGGGATTTCGCGGCCGAGGGCTTCGAGCCCAAGGATCACCTCACCCTCGCCGAAGGCCTCGACGCCCTCGACATGGAGCGCGGCGCGAAGGTGTCGGGCTCACGCTTCTATTTCCTCAAGGGAGTCGGTGCGCGCCTTGAGATGGCGATGCTCAACCTCGCGATGCAACGCGCGATCGAGGCCGGCTTCGTCCCGATGATCACCCCGACGCTCGTCAAGGCTGAGGTCATGGCCGGCGCCGGCTTTCTCGACCACCACGCCGACGAGGTCTATCGCCTCGAGGCCGACGACCTCTACCTCACCGGCACGAGCGAGGTGGCGCTTGCGGGCTACCACGCCGACGAGATTCTCGACCTGAGCAAGGGTCCGATCCGCTTCGCCGGACAGTCCACCTGCTACCGCCGCGAAGCGGGCAGCTATGGCAAGGACACCCGCGGCATCATCCGCGTCCACCAGTTCAACAAGATCGAGATGTTCGTCTACTGCCGCCCCGAGGACGCCGACGCCCAGCACCAGGAGCTCCTCGCGTTCGAGAAGCAGATGCTCGAGCTCATGGAACTGCCCTACCGGGTCATCGACACCGCCGCCGGTGACCTCGGTGGCCCGGCCGCGCGCAAATATGACTGCGAGGCGTGGGTCCCGACCCAGGGGCGCCACCGCGAGCTGACCTCGACGTCGAACTGCACGACGTTCCAGGCCCGTCGCCTCAAGACCCGCTATCGCGTCGAGGGCGGCGGCACCGACGTCGTCGCCACGCTCAACGGCACTCTCGCCACGACGCGCTGGCTCGTTGCGATCCTCGAGAACCACCAGCAGGCCGACGGCTCGATCGTCGTGCCCACGGCGCTGCGTCCGTTCATCGGGCTCGACGTCCTCACCCCCGCCTGAACCGCGCAAAGGGGGGCCGCCCCTGGGTCAACGCTGGCTGATCCAGGCCGGCGCGGGGACGTTGTTGCCGGTGAGGTTGTCGCAGGTGACGAACTGGGTGTCGACCCGCTTGAGGGTGCAACCCACAGGAGTGTGGGAGGACTGCGATGTCTGGGAAAAGACCGCAGCACCAGGGTCCTGTCGAGCCTGTGCAGTGACGGTCGACCCGAGCAGCGGCACGGTGACCGCGATCGTGGCGATGAGGCGGATGCGCCGAGAGCGGTGGAAGGGCTGAGAGGGCTGGGAGGGCTGGATGTGCTGGATGTGCTGGGTGTGGTGCACGGTGATACTCCTTTGTGAGGGCCGACCTGGACGGTCCTGACCCGGTGAACTCAGGCTCCGCCCACGCGACCCGCGGCACATGACCGGAACTGCACCTTCGACGATCGCAGTCTTCGTAGTCAGTTCTGCCCATGACGGCCTCTTGTCGGGGGTCTAGCCTGACGATGTGGACACGTGGCCACAGCCGGAGCTCCCGGCCAGGTGGACCGGGCGTCACCCACCCTTCGTGGGTCGGCGCCATGAGTTCGGCCTCCTCGAAGGGCTCTGGTCAGACGCCGCGCGCGGAGCCCGGCAGGTGCTGTTTGTTGGTGGCGACCCCGGTGCGGGCAAGTCCCGCCTGGCAGCAGAGGTGGCACTCGCGCTCCAGAGGAATGACGTGTCCGTGCTCGTCGGGTCGTGTATCGCCGATGCAGGCCTGCCCTTCGACCCCCTCGTGGAGCCGGTGGGCGCGCTGCTGGCGGCCCTCGACAGCGGACATCTCAGACTTGATGTCGCGCACGGTCATCCTGATGAGGCGCGAGATCTCCTGAGACTGCTCACCCTCGGATCCACTCTCGGGTCCGGGCCCGTAGAGGGAGCCGCTGCCCCGGTCGTCTTTGAGGTCGTCGTGTCGGCATTGAGGGCGGCGTGCGAGGCTCGCCCGCTCCTGCTGGTGCTTGAGGACCTGCACTGGGCCGGGGAATCGGCACTGAGGGGTCTCCGCTACGTGATCGACCACACTGCGGGACTTCCAGTCCTGGTCATCCTGACCCACCGCACCTCGCCCGCAGATCGCTCGACCCTGCTCTCGGAGTTCATGTCGGGTGTCATCCCGCTCGACGGCGTGCACCGGGTTGACCTCGCCGGGCTCGACATCGAAGACGTGGCCGAATACATCGCCGCCGCACACGACCCGACGACCAATAGCTCGGGCAAGGTTGCGGGCGTGCTGCACGAGCGCACTGGCGGCAACCCCTTCGTGCTGCGGGAGCTGTGGCGCGACCTGCAAAAGCATGGCGGGGTGGCGTCGTTGTTCGGGACCAAGGTGTCGGTCCCGGAGTCATTGCGGGCCGTGGTCGCCGGCCGCCTCGCCTCCCTGACGGCTCGCCAGCGCGATCTGCTGTTCATCGGGGCCGTGATCGGCGACGAGTTCGGCTCCGATCTGGTCAGCGCGGCCGATGACAGCGACGGTGCCGATCTGCGCGAGGTCTTCGCCGCCCTCGAGGCCTGCGAACAGACCGGACTCGTCGACCAGAACGTCGGGCGCCCTGGACGTTGGCGCTGGGTGCACGGCCTGGCTCGCCAGGCGGTGCTCGACTCCCGCGGATCCTTCGACCTTGCCGCCGCGCACGCCCGGGTCGGACGGGCCCTTGAGGAGGGATTCCCGGCCGAGCCCTCCCGCCTCCAGCGGCTCGCGCACCACTTCGTGTCGGCCGGTGTCCTGGGGTCGCAGGAGAAGGCGGCCGGCTACCTCGAGGCGTCCGCGCGAACGGCCGCTGATCGACTGGCGAACTCCGATGCCGCTCTGCTCTATGAGCAGGCCGCAACCCACGCCGAGTCCGCGCCCACGCGAGACCGGCTGCTCGTCTCCGCCGCCCGTGCCCACAACCTCGCGGGGCACATGAGGCGGTCGCTCCAGCTCAACGAAGAAGTGGCGAGGTCGGTGGGGTCCCAGCAGCGACTGGCAGCGGCTGTCGGTTTCGAGGGGGTGGCTTGGCGCGTCGCCGTTCCGGGCGACATTGCAGTCTCCCTCCTGAGCGCAGCCCTTGAGGCCAAGAAGGAGGGAGATCGTGATCCACAAACTATCCGGGCACGAGCCTCCCTTGCCCGGGCGTACGCCTTTGCCGGCAAACCGGAGCGTGCCCATGAGGAGCGGCGCCTCGCAGAGAGGCTCGCCCGTGACAACGGTGACGAAGGCTTGCTCGCGGCCGTGCTGCAGGCGACCTTGGGCGACAGCGTGGGACAGGCCGAGTTGTCTGGGCGCGTTGCACGGTCGAAGGAACTGGCCGCGATCCTGGCCCGCCACCCTGAGTTTCCTCGATCAGGACCAGCCATGACCTTCCGGGCTCTGGACTTCTACGCCATCGGTGATGTGGGGGCCCTGCGCGAGTGTCACGAGGAATTGGCCAGGATGATCCGGACCACCCAGCAGCCCTTCTGGCAGTGGACGGCCCTCCTCTGGCGCACCACGACGCTCCTCCTCACCTGCGATTTCACCGGAGCCACGGACTGCGCGCGACGGAGCCGGGCCCTGGAGCAGACGTTCGAGAGCCCGGATGGGACCAACGACGGCCCCGGGAGTCTGCAGTCGTTCATGATCCGCCGCGAGACGCGAGGCCTCGAGTTCGCCAGAGGAATGCTGGACCGGGTGACCACCACACCCAACCCCTGGCGTCCGGCGACGGTGGCGCTCGGGACCGAACTGGAGGCGCGCGGCGTGGTCCGTCCCGCCCTGCACCAAGCCCTCGAGCAGGATCTGCCGCGGCTGCGCGCGTCCTCCACCTGGCCCGCAGCCCTGGGGTTCTTGGCAGAGGGTGCCGCTTTTCTGGGGGACACGGACGCGATGCGAGTGCTCTTGCCGGAGGTTGAGGCCTATGCCGGCCTCAACCTCGCGGGTGGCGAGTTCCTCGTGGCCCACGGCAGTGCAGATCGGCTGATCGGTCAGCTGCGATCCGGCCTCGGCCTTCCGGGCGCGGACGATTCGTTCAGCGCGGCAGCCGCCATGGACCGGCACATGCACTCACCCCTGCACGTGGCGACGACCTTGGCGATGCACGCAGTCCACCGACGCGCCTCAGGCGAGCCAGCAACCAGGATCGAGCAGGTGGCTGGTCCGGCCCGCGCCCTGGCCAGCGAGCACAACCTTCCCCGGGTGCTTCGCCTCCTGGGACGTGATGCTGTCGCGTCGGAGTCCGGACTCCCAGATGGTCTGACCGTGCGCGAGGCCGAGGTGCTGCGCTTGGTGGGACGTGGGCGCAGCAACCGCGACATCGCCCGGGCCCTCTTCATCAGCGAGCACACCGCGGCCAACCATGTGCGCAGCATCCTGATGAAGACCCAGTGCACCAACCGCACGTCGGCCGCCCACTACGCCATGCGGCACGGACTGCTCGACGAAGTCGTCGGGCAGAGCTCAGACGACCGGAACGAGTGACGCGTCCGGGAGCACCCGGTGGCCCAGCTCAGTGACCACATCGGCAGGCAGTCCGGCCCGCACTGCGGCTCGCCGGATGGCGTCGGCGGACTCGGCTTCATACAGGCAGTAGGACTTGCGGCGGTCAGCAGACAGGAATGACATCAACCATCGCACCTCCTCGTCGTCGTTGATCGCGTTGATCTCAGTAGCACCCTCGACCGTGGGGTTCAGCTGTTCGGCGTACTGGCGTTCAACCATGAAGATGGGCATCTCCGGACCTCCTTCGCTTCTTCAACCATAGACACCACCCTCACGTCGCGCATGACCAATTTCAGTCATGCCACATCTCCGACTTCTGAGGGATCCGCCCTTCGTCCTTCCATCCCTAGGGTGAGGGGTATGCCGTCCGCCCGCCGATCGCTGTCGACCTCCGTTGGCGACTTCTTCGCCGTCGACGACGACTGGGAGCGTCCGACTCCGCTCATCAGCCGGCGTGACTGGTTGGTCGGCCTCAGCCTCACAGTCGGCGGAATCCTGCTGCTCGAGATGATGCGCAGTGTCACCGAGATCCAGGCCGGTGGACAGTCGCGGTGGGTGCAGTGGAGCGCCATCGCATCCGGTGCGCTGCTCATGGTGTGGCGTCGCCAGCACCCCATCCTCGTCGGGGTGCTCGCCGCCGCGCACATGTTCATCGTCGGCGTGACGATGCCCCAGATCATGGGTCAGGTCGCGCTCCAGACCGTCTATTTTGTCGCGATCTTTGCCGCTGTTGCCTACGCCCGCCATCGCCGGTCAGCCCTGCTCGTCGTCGCGGGCATCACTGTCTTCATGCTGTTGTGGGTGGGCTGGCAGCTCGCCCTCGGCGGCGGGATCGACGAGATCACCCAGTCCACCCGTGCCGCTGGCGCCGACGGATGGTTCAGTCCCACACTCGGTGCCGTCGTCACAACGGTGGCGATCAACGCCTTCTATTTCGTCGGGGCCATCCTCGTTGGGCAGATCGCCTGGCGGGGAGCGCGGCAGCGGGCCAGGCTCGAGGAGCAGGCGAGCACCATTGCAGCACAGGCCGAGGCGCTCAAACGCCGCGCCGTCGTCGCTGAGCGCCTGCGCATCGCCCGTGAACTGCACGACGTGGTGGGTCACCACGTCGCCGTCATCGGTATCCAGGCCGGAGCCGCTCGACGGGTCCTTGCCAAACGGCCGGACGAGGCCGCCACGGCGCTCGGCCAGATCGAGGAGAGCTCGCGCGACGCCGTCACCCAGATGCACAGCCTGCTTGGCACATTGCGCGACATCCAGGAGAGCGCCGAGGCCGAGCCACCCGAGCAGGACGGGCGGCCTGGACCCACGTCGCGCAGTCCCGAGCCGACACTCACGGACCTGTCCGACCTCATCGCCGAGCGCAACGCGCACGGCCTGCACACGGCATACGAGTTGGTTGAGACGCGCGAAGGCGCGCACAAGGACGTTGCTCGACCCATCGGGCTGACTCTCTATCGGGTCGCCCAAGAGGCCCTCGCCAACATCACCCGACACTCGACGGCGACCGGCTCCGACGTCGTGCTGCGCGTGGTCGACGACGCGCCCACGGGGGCGTACGCCGAGGTCGAGGTGCTCGACAACGGACGACCCCGCAACGGAACGTCGGGCTCGGGGCTCGGGCAGCTCGGCATGCGCGAGCGCGCAGCCTCCCACAAGGGGACGGTGGAGATCGGGCCGCGTACCATCGGCGGCTACCGTGTGAGGGTGCGAATTCCGTTGGGGGAGAGCGATGTCTGAGCCGTCGACGCAAGGGGCGCCTCTGCGCGTGCTGATCGTCGACGACCAGCACCTGGTGCGCTCCGGCTTCACGATGATGCTGTCCGTCGAGGAGGACATCGTGGTCGTGGGCGACGTCGCCAACGGCGAGTTGGCCGTTGCTGCCGCGCGTGAACTCACCCCAGATGTCATCCTCATGGACGTCCAGATGCCTGTCATGGATGGCATCGAGGCCACGCGCGCGATCGTCGCGGAGGACCTCGGGCGCGTCGTCATGCTCACCACCTTTGACCGTGACGACTACCTGTTTGACGCGCTGCGGGCGGGGGCCAGCGGATTCCTGCTCAAGAACTCCGATCCGGAGCAGCTCGTCGACGCCATCCGTTCGGTCGCCGGCGGGCACGCCCTTCTCGCACCTGAGGTGACGACCCGCGTCATCGCCGCCATGGTCGGTCAGCGGCCCACTGCCGCAACGACATCCCCGACGGGCGTGACCTCGCTCGGGTCAGCCGACCAGGTGTCACGGCTCACCGACCGAGAACTCCAGGTCCTCACTCTCATGGCCCGGGGCCGGTCCAATGCGGAGATCGCCAAGGAGCTTTTCCTCGGCGAGGCCACGATCAAAACCCACGTCTCCAACTGTCTGGCCAAACTGCATCTGCGTGACCGGGTGCAGGCGGTCGTCTTCGCCTATGAGTTCGGTCTCATCCGACCGGCGGAGTACCCGCCTCACCCGCGCGACTGATCCACGAGCCATCCCCTCGTCCTAGCGTGGACGTCATGAAGCAGAGAGCGCACGGATCACCTATCGAAGTGGACGGCCTGAGCCGCAGCTTCGGCGACCTCAAGGCCGTCGACGACGTGAGCTTCACCGTCCCGGGCGGGCAGATGACCGGTTTCGTCGGGGGCAACGGCGCGGGCAAGACCACGACCATGCGGATGATCATGGGGCTGCTCGCCACCCATGCCGGCGAGGTCCGCTGGAACGGCGCGCCCATCACCACGGCCAGCCGTCGTCGTATCGGCTACATGCCCGAGGAGCGCGGTCTCTATCCCAAGCAGAAGACCCTCGACCAGCTTGTGTATCTCGGTGAGTTGTCGGGCATGACCGCAGCGGCTGCCAAGACGTCGGTCATGGAGCACCTCGAGCGCTTCGGCCTGGCCGATCGCGCCTCTGAGCGGGTCGAGAAGCTCTCGCTCGGCAACCAGCAGCGGGTCCAGATCATTGCGGCTCTCATGACCTCCCCCGACGCCCTCATCCTCGACGAGCCGTTCTCCGGCCTCGACCCGCAGGCCGTCGACGCCATGGCCGACCTCCTGCGCGAGCACACGGCTCGCGGCGTGCCCGTGCTCTTCAGCTCGCACCAGCTCGACCTCGTGGAGCGTCTTTGCGACCGACTCGTCGTCCTCTCCAAGGGTCGGGTCGTCGCGGCCGGCGCCGTCGACGAGCTGCGCGGCGCCGGTCCGGAGCGCTACCGGATCACCGTCGGGGGTGACGCAGGATGGATGCGCGACCAGCCCGGCATACATGTCCATGACGTTGACGGGAGCACAGCGCTCCTGGAGTTCACCGACCCCGCCGCCCGGCAACGACTCCTGCGCGCAGCCGTCGACCGAGGCGATGTCCTCGACTTCGCCCGCCAAGTGCCTGCCCTGTCCGAGATCTATCGCGAGGTGACGGCATGAAGTCCACCGCCTGGATGACCGTGACCCGCCGCGAGATCATCACCAAACTCACCGACCGTGCCTTCCTCTTTGGCACCCTCGGCCTCATCGTCATCCTGGCTGGCGTCCTCGGTGTCCAGGGATTCTTGGCCAGCAAAGCGACGGAGTATGCCGTCGTCACCAGTTCCAGCGCGGCGCACCAGATGGCCGAGCAGGTCAAGGTGGTGACCGAGGCTGAGGGTGACAAGACCACCGTCACCGTAACCACGGCGCCCGACGACCTAGCCGCGTCGAAGGCTGTTCGTCAGGGCGATGCCGATGTGTGGCTGCACGAGGGCGACGGCGGCTGGGTCCTCACCGGCAAGGACGACGTCTCCTCCGATCTGGCGACCTCGGCGACCAATGCCATTCGCGACGCCACGTTGAAGGTCAACGCCGACCAGGCCGGCACCTCGGTCGAACAGCTGCAGCGTGGATCTGCGGTCAGCACAGCGCTGCTCGAGGGTGATGCGGAGCGAGCTGGGGTTGCCAAGGCCGTCGGATTCGCGCTCGCGATGCTCTTCTATGTCGCGTCTCTCACGTTTGGGATCGCGCTCGCCAACAGCGTCGTCGAGGAGAAGGCCAGCCGCATCGTCGAGATCATCACGACGAAGATCTCGGTGAGGGAGCTGCTCGCCGGCAAGGTCATGGGCAATCTCGCCCTCGCCTTTGCCCAGATGGCGGTGTTTGTCGGGGTGGGACTCATCGGGCTGACCTTCACCGACTACGACAAGTACGTGCCGGCGATCTCTGGCGCAGTCGGCTGGTTCGTGGTCTTCTTCGTCGTCGGGTTCGCGCTGCTCGCGTGCCTGTGGGCCGTGGCGGGTGCGCTGGCCACCCGGACCGAGGACGTGCAGGCCACCTCGATGCCGTTGACGATGCTCACGATGGCAGTCTTCTTTGCGGCCCTGTTCGTGTCCGGCACGGTCAAGACGGTGATGTCGTTCGTGCCGCCGTTCTCGGCGATCCTCATGCCGATGCGGGTGCTCGAGGGTTCGGCGCCGTGGTGGCAGGCCCTGGTGGCGCTTGCCATCCTGGTGCTGGCGGCAGGGCTCGTCGTGAGGGCGGCGGCGCGGATCTATCAGCGCTCGCTCCTCCAGACGCAGGGTCGGCTCAGCATCCGGCAGGCCTGGTCCACCCCCGAGTGAGTCTGGCGTCAGGCTTGCGTCCGCAACCCTGGTCGCGAAGGTGACCACCTTTGCGGACGCACGCGTGAGGGGCCGGCGCCGATCGGCCCGCTCATGGATAGGTTTGCTGCATGACGATTCCCCCGCACCTCGTCGCGCTTGACGTCGACGGCACCACGATCAACCACGCCGGAGAGATGTCTCCGGCGGTGCGCGACGCTGTTCGGGCCGTCGCCGAGGCGGGGCACCACGTGACCATCGCGACCGGCAGATCGATCATCGCGACCACACCGATCCTGCGCGAGCTCGGGATCGACACGGGCTATGTCGTCTGCTCCAACGGCGCCGTCACGTTGCGCCTCGACCCGAGCATCGACGAGGGATACGAGGTGGTCGAGGCCGTGACGTTCGACGCGGCACCGGCCCTCAACCTGCTGCGCGCCGAGTGGCCGGACGCCGTTGTGGCCGTTGAGGAGCTCGGTGTGGGGTTCAAGGTCAGCGCGCCCTTCCCGGACGATGAGCTCCAGGGCGACATCACCGTTGTCCCGTGGGACGAGCTGCTTGCCCACCCCGTGACCCGAGTGACGTTCCGCGATCCCACGGGCACCGCCGAGGACTTCATGGCGCTGTCCGAGCGCATCGGCCTGCACGGCGTGAACTATTCAGTCGGATTCACCGCCTGGCTCGACATCAATCCCGAAGGTGTCAGCAAGGGGTCTGCGCTCGAGCTGGTGCGACGCCTCCTGGGTGTGGAACCGGCCTACACGGTTGGGGTCGGGGACCAGCGCAACGACCTCGAGATGCTTCGCTGGGCCGCTCGGGGAGTCGCCATGGGCAACGCCCCCGACGAGGTCAAGGCTGCTGCCGACGAGACGACGCTCGACGTGGATGAGGATGGCCTTGTGCCCGTCCTCCAGTCCCTGCTCTGACGCAGGCGAGAATGGCCGGTATGCCGTCCCGTCCCGATCTCGAGATCACCTCACCTGCCAACCCGCGCCTCAAGCAGCTCGTGGGCCTGCGCCGCCGCCGGGCGCGCGACGAGGCCCGGGTGACGATCGTCGAGGGGTTTGAGGAGCTCGAACTGGCGCTCGACGCCGGGGTGCGGCCGCGGACGGTGTTCTATGCACCCGACCTCATGCTTGACGCAACTGAGCAGCTGCGCCTTGTCGACGACCTTCGAGCCTCCGGTGTCGAGACGATCAAGGTGTCGAGGTCCGCGTTCGAGAAGGTCGCCTATCGCGAGGGTCCGGATGGGTTCATCGCGCTGGTTGCGTCAGTGCGGGGCAACCTCGCCGACCTTGAGCTCCCCTCTGAGCCATTGCTGCTCGTGTGTGAGGGACTGGAGAAGCCGGGCAACCTTGGAGCCATGCTGCGCACTGCCGATGCGGCCGGTGTCGACGCCGTCATCGCGGTCGACCCGGTGACCGACTGGGGCAACCCCAACGTCGTGCGGGGCTCCAAGGGCACGGTGTTCTCCGTCCCCGTGGCAAGTGCCACGCTCGATGAGACGCTCGCCTGGCTGCGGGAGGGCGGCATACGCCTCGTGGCGACCACCCCCGACACCGAGACGCTGCACACCGACGCCGACCTCACCGGAAGCGTCGCGATCGCGGTCGGGACCGAGAAGTTCGGGCTCACCCACGAGGCGCTTCGTTCCGCAGAGGTGCGCGTCCGTATCCCCATGCACGGTCAGGTGAACTCTCTCAACGCATCGGCAGCTGCCGCGATCGTGGTCTACGAGGCTGTGCGCCAGCGGAATAGGTGACTGCTCAACGACTGCGGCGCCCCTCGGTGCACCCGTGTCAAGAGTGCCCCTCGAGGTGTGTCACGATTATCGGCATGCGAGTCGACCATGTTGTCTATGCCGCAGAGAACGACGGTGCGCGAGCCACGGCCGAACGTCTGGCCACGCAGCTCGGCGTCGCCGCCGTCGACGGGGGGGTGCACCCGCGTTTTGGGACGCGCAACGTCATCCTTCCTCTGCTCGGTGGCCGTTATCTCGAGGTTGTCGAGGTGCTCGACCACCCAGCGTCCGACAAGGCCCCCTTCGGCCAGGTCGTCCGCGCCCGCTCCGCCGCTGGCGGCGGCTGGCTCGGGTGGGTCGTGAGCGTCGAGGACATCACCAGGCAGGAGCAGCGGCTCGGTCGCGACTCCGTCGCGGGCAACCGCCACCGCCCCGATGGTGTCGAGCTCCGTTGGAAGCAGCTCGGTGTCAAGGGTCTGCAGTCCGACCCACAGCTGCCGTTCTTCGTCGAGTGGGACAAGGACGTGCCGCACCCGTCGTCGGGGGGATCCACGCAGGTGGCGCTCCGTGCCCTCGAGATTGCCGGTGACCCCGACCGCGTGCGCGACTGGGTGGGTGTCGACGAGGCCTACGTCCCGGCCGACGTCGACTTCAACTTCGTCTCGCCCAAGGGCAACCCGGGCCTGCTGTCGGTGACCTTCGAGACCCCCGGCGGCGCGGTCACCCTCTGAGCCGGCCACCGCGCTTTCGGTGTGTGCGGCGGTCCGGCAGGCTGCACGACCCGGTTCGCGAACCTCTGTGAGCCGCTTTCAGCCCAGGTGGTCGACGAGTGACGGCGCGATCCCGACATAGCTCTGTGGCGTCATCGCGGCGAGGCGTTCCTCGACCTCTGCCGGAAGCCCGAGGCCACGCACGAACTCCACGAGCTCGGGCTGACCGATGCGGCGCCCGCGGGTGAGCTCCTTGAGTCGCTCATAGGGCTCCTCCATGCCGGGCACACCCTGCGCCCCGAGCGCCCGCATCGCCGACTGGATCGGCTCACCGAGGACCTCCCAGTTGCCGTCGAGGTCACGTTCCATCGCGGCCGGCACGGCGTCGAGCCCGGCCAGACCGCGGGTCGCGTTGTCGAGGGCGAGCAGCGAGTGGCCCAGGGCGACGCCGATGTTGCGCTGCATGCTCGAGTCGGTGAGGTCGCGCTGCAGCCGGGACTGCACGAGCGTCGAAGCGAGGACGTCGAGCAGGGCATTGCTGACCTCGAGGTTGGCCTCGGCGTTCTCGAAGCGGATGGGGTTGACCTTGTGCGGCATCGTCGAGGATCCGACGGTGCCCTGCCCGCGCACCTGCGCGAAGTAGCCCATCGAGATGTAGGTCCACATGTCGGTGCACAGGTTGTGGAGCACGCGATTGAAGCGCGCGATGTCCGCATAGAGCTCGGCCTGCCAGTCGTGGCTCTCGATCTGGGTGGTGAGCGGATTCCACGTGAGGCGCAGGCCCTCGACGAAGGTCTCGCTGATCTCTTCCCAGTCGGCCTCGGGCACGGCGGCGAGGTGAGCGCCATAGGTCCCGGTCGCGCCGTTGAGCTTGCCGAGGAACTCTGCATCCTCGATGCGGCGGAGCTGGCGCCGCAATCGGAAGGCGAGCACGGCCAGTTCTTTGCCCAATGTGGACGGGGTCGCCGGCTGGCCGTGGGTGTGGGACAGCAGCGGCACGGCGCGCAGGTCGGAGGCCATCGTGGACAAGGCCTCCACGAGGATGTTCGCCCGCGGCAGCCAGACCTGCTCGACTGCCCCCTGGACCATGAGGGCGTAGGACAGGTTGTTGATGTCCTCGCTCGTGCAGCAGAAGTGGATGAGCTCGGCCAGCCCTTTGTCGTCGTCGCTGGGGGCGATCTGCGCGAGGCGCTTCTTGAGGAAGTACTCGACCGCCTTGACGTCGTGCTGGGTGACCTGCTCGGTTTCGGCCATCTCGGCAATCTCGTCGGAGCCGAAGTCGGCGACGATGGCGCGCAGCGCGGCCCTCTCGTCGTCGGTGAACTGGCGCACACCGGGCACGACCTGGCGGTCGGTGAGGTGGATGAGCCACTCGATCTCGACGTGGATGCGCTGGCGGTTGAGCGCCGGCTCCGACAGGTGGTCGACCAGGGGAGCCACCGCGCCGCGATAGCGACCGTCGAGGGCACCGAGCGCGATGGAGGGAGTGACGTCAGCGAGGGAACCCATGGTCGCCATTCTCCCATCGATGAAACCGTGGGTATGCCGTGGTGTCCGTCCCCCGTTCAGGTCACCCCGCGCTGGGCGCGAGCTCGCGCCGGACACGCTCGACGATGCCGCGTCATCACCCCACCACGGGTCGTCCATCTCGAGGTCAGCGAAGTCCGCAACCAGTTCCCGGGGGGATCATCGCCACGCGAGCCAGAGCAGGGCGAGCGGTAGGACGAGGACAGCCACGGCATACAGATACATCCCGGAGACCACCAGAGGTGAGACCGGATCGGCGGCGAGCAGACGCATCCGAGCGGCGGTGGTGCCATCGCCGCTGGCGCCGAGTCCTGCCTCCGGTGCCTGCCCCTGCGCCAACGTGAGGAGGGCACGGGCTGTGGTGACTGGACCGGACGCGTGCACGGCGGCGCGGTCGGCCAGGGCCTCAACGAGCAGGCGCACCTCTCGCAGGGCTGTGGGGGAACGGACCGCTCCGGGGACCGAGTGGTGGAGCACGGTGAAGTACTCGATGAGCAGGTCGTGCCGTCCGCGCAGGTGGGCCCGCTCGTGGGCCAGGACGGCTTCCAGTCCTTCTGCGGGCAGCGCTGCGAGAGCGCCCTGGGTGAGGACGACGCGCGATCGGCGACCGGGGAGGCAGTAGGCCGTCGGCGTCGCATGGTCGAGAACGCGTATGCCGTCCGCCCGCGTCTCGCTCTGGGCGACCGAATCGGGCGTGGCCAGGACGTCGACGAGCTCGCGGTGGCGGGTCCGTGCAGCCCGCAGCCGGGTGCCGATCCTGTGCCCTGACAGGAGGAGTCGGCCGAGCACCAGCAGGGTCAGGGCGGCGGCGACGCCGAAGACGAGCCAGCGACGGGTCTGGACCTGTGTGAGAGAAGGAACGGCAGCCGGTGCTGCGCTCAGGGCGGCAATCACCGCCGCGAGGGACACCGCTTGCCACGCGACAAGGGCTGCTCGGGGCGCGCGACGGAACCTCACGAGTCGGGCCATCACCCGTGGCGCGACTCCGGCAAGGACCACCGCGAGCAGGACGAGCAGGAGAGCGAACACTGGCAGTGCCGAGCCCTCAACCGCGTCGCTGCTCGACCTCGGACAGGGCAGCGCGCAGGTCGTCGAGCTCCTCGGGCGTGGCCCCATCGAGGAAGTGCAGGAGCGTGGCGCGGCGGTCGTTCGCGTCGTCGAGCGAGGCCCGCATCGTGTCCGCGGTGAGCGATTCGCGCGTGCCAGCGGGGGTGTAGCGCCAGGCCCGGCCGTCGCGTTCGCGAGTGACCAAACCCTTCTTGGACAGGCGATCGAGGACGGTCATCACGGTCGTGTAGGCCAGCCCGCGGTCCTCGGGGAGCGCCTCGAGCACGTCGCGCACGCTGGCGCCCTGCGGCCGCTGCGCCGCCGAGTCCCACAGCTGCTCCATGAGGGCACGCTCCAGATCGCCGAGGCGGGGAGCGGTGGACGTGGAGGTCACGGAACTCAATCCTTGCGGGTCGCGGTGATGTCGAGGAGCACGTCGACGGAGTCGAGGCCCTCGTGGCGGTGGCTGACGACAACAACGGTACGCCCCGAAGTGGCCGTCCAGACGTCACGCATGACACTCGTCGCCGTGGCGTGGTCGAGATGGGCGACCGGCTCGTCGAGGAGGATGACGGGTCGGCCAGAGAGCACGGCGCGGGCGAGGGCGAGGCGGGCGCGCTCGCCACCGGAGACGCCGCGACCACCCGAGCCAAGCCGGGTGTCGAGGCCCTCGGCCAGTTCGGTGAGCCACGGACCGAGCCCGGCGACCACGAGCGCGTCGAGGAGGGCTCCGTCGCTCGCATCGGGCTGCGCGAGAACGAGGTTGGCGCGCAGATCTGAGGCAAAGAGGTGCGGCTCGTCGTCAACGACGGCGATGAGGTCACGCACCGCGTCGGCATCCAACTCGGTGACGTCGCGTCCATCCACGCGATAGGTGCCCGAGACCGGGTCGAGGGCGCGGGCGAGGACGGCGAGCAGGGTCGACTTGCCTGACCCGTTGGGGCCGACGATCCCGACGCGGCGTCCGGGCGGCAGGTCCAGATCGACCGGTCCGGCATCCACGCGCCCGTCGCTCCAACCGGCTGTGACGCCTTCAAGCCGGAGGTGCGGCGCCCGCGAGGAGGCCTGTCCTGAGCCGGTGTCGGCGACCGCTGGGGTCTGGTCGAGCAGCGTGTCGACCCTGGACCGGCTCTGTTCGGCGCGTGCCTGCGCTCGCACCGCATCGGCCAGCGGCAGGACGGCGTCCGCGAGAGCGGCGGGCACGACGACGAGGAGCGCCATGAGGGCGGGGGAGAGGTCCGAGCGCAGGGCCACGACAGCCAAGACGATGGTGGCGACACCCGTGAGGCCCAACACGCCGCCCGTGACGAGGGCGCGTCCGCGGCTCTGGCGGGCCAGCGCATCCGCGAGGTCGGCGTGAGCTCGGTCGAGGCCCTCGAGCACGTGACCGGTCGCTCCGATCGCCCGCAGTTCTGCCGTATGCCGTGACACGAGTTCCGCCGCTCGGCTCACCTCCGCTCGGGCCACGCCCAGGAGTGGCTGCGCCTCGCGCTCGCGACTCAGTCCCTGTCGAGCGAGGAGCACAACGAGCAGCATCCACACCGTCACGACGAGCCCAGCGCGGGGTTCGAGGGCGCCGGTCAACAGGACGGCAAAGAGCGCGGCGACCGCTGCGGACAGCACCGGCACCCGCACGCGGACGTGCGCCTCGACCACGTCGGTGAGGTCGTCGACCACTCCGGCGAGAACGGCGGAGCGGGACCGGCGACCCAGGCGGGCCGGTGTGAGAGGGACGAGTGCGGCATACACGGACGTGCGGGCGGAAGCGAGGTCTGCCAGAGCCGAGTCGTGCGAGCGGAGCCGCTCGAGGTGACGGAAGAAGGGGCGTGCCATCCCGAAGGCGCGCACCCCGACGATCGCGGTGAGCAGGGTGAGGATGACGGGGCGTTCGGCCGCGCGCACGATGAGCCAGCCGGACGTCGCGGTGAGGGCGACCCCGGAGGTCAGGGCGAGCCCACCCCAGACGCCGGCGAGGGCTCCGTCGTGTCGGGCAAGGGTGGATCCGAGGACGGTCATGCCGACACCCCCGCCAGCGCGTGATCGAGTTGGGTGTGGTGGTCGGCGATGGACACGAGCTCGAGCGAGTGAGTGGCGACAACGACGCAGCGATCGCTCGCGAGGTCGCGAAGGAGGGTGGTGACGAGCTCGGTGCCCGCAGTGTCGAGGTGGGCAGTGGGCTCGTCGAGGAGCAGGACGGGCGCGTCCGAGAGCACGGCTCGCGCGAGCCCGAGGCGAAGTCGCTGCCCGGCCGAGAGGCCGAAACCGTCATCGCCGAGGGAGGCTTCGAGCCCAGCGGGGAGCCCGGCGACGAAGCAGTCGAGCCCAACCCTGCGCAACGCCCCCCACAGCTCGTGCTCGGTGAGGACGGGGTCCGTGCCCAGGCGCAGGGAGCCGACAATCGTGCCGTCGGGCAGGAACGGTCGCTGCGTCACGTAGTGCACGCGTCCTGTCTCCACCACCCCCGCGCTCGGCAGGCGTGCCCCGGCGAGAAGATCGAGCAGCGTCGACTTCCCCGACCCGGACTCTCCGGTGATGGCTGTCAGCCCCTGGCCTGCAGTGAGGGACACGCCATCGAGCACGCGCACCTCCGACCCCGGATACGCATACCCCACCCCCACCACGCGCACCCCCACGAACTCTGACGTATCGCGCAATCCGTCGTCCCCCGCTGCGCTCGTCCCCACGGATTGCTCAATGAGTCGGGAAATGGCGTTGGCTCCGTCGGCGGCGGCGTGGAACTCGGCCCCCACCCGACGGATCGGCCAGTAGGCCTCGGGCGCAAGCACAATGGCGAGCAGCCCGGCATGCAGGGTCATGGAACCGTGGGTGAGCCGAAGTCCGACCGACACCGCGACGATGGCCACCGAGATCGTCGCGAGCAGCTCCAATGCCGCGGACGACATGAAGGCCAGACGCAGGGTGCGCATCGTCGCCAGGCGGTGCTGCTCCGACACGGCCCGCACGACCTCGACCTGACGCCGCGCTCGACCAAAGGCAACCAAGGTGGGCAACCCGCGCATGACGTCGCCGAAGTGACCGGCG
>JBDSIV010000033.1:0-18451 GCA_039917755.1 Knoellia sp.
CGATGACCTTGCCGATCATCGGGTTGCGGATGTCGGCGCGGATGAACTCGGCGCGACCGATGTCGCGCGGCGGTGGAATGACATCGACCCCGATGACCTTGTCGATTCCGGGGTCGGCCGCGAGCTGCCGTGCCAGAACACCTCCGACGTAGCGGGACACCCCCGTCACGAGAACTACTTGGCCCACGGGCGTTGACCTCTCCTGATTCACGTCTTCGCTTTCACACGCTTGGCTGAATGCTCTGCGGCTGCACGCGCTTTGTGGACGACCCTACTTGGCGAGAGCGCGCCGCGGGAGAGGTGGGAGAGGCCTGTCACGCAAACGAATTCGAGACCGGCGACGGAACGGTGCGCGAGGTGCGCACACGGCATACCCCTATGTGATCGTCGAACGGCCCCCACCAGAAGGTGAGGGCCGTTCGATTGCGTCAGGGACGCGTCACTTCTTGTTGCGACGCTGGTGGCGCGTCTTGCGAAGCAACTTGCGGTGCTTCTTCTTGGCCATGCGCTTGCGGCGCTTCTTGATCACTGAACCCATGAGCAGTCCTTGCTGATTGAGAGAATTTCGAACGACGGTGGACCAGCAGCTGCTGATCGGCCTGCGCGGCCGACCGGCGCGCGTGTGTCGAGTCGCAACCCTACCGGCGCGCGGGCCGAGCGCCCAAACGGGGACCCGCATGAGGCGCACAACGGCGAAGGCCGGGCCCTGTCGGCCCGGCCTTCAGCATACGGTGCGTCGCGCTCACGCGGTGCCCATGTAGGACTCCCGGAGGTACTTCTGCACCTCATCCTCGGGAACCCTGAAGGACCGGCCCACGCGCACTGCCGGGAGTTCGCCTGCGTGCACCATGCGATAAACGGTCATCTTCGACACGCGCATGATCGAGGCCACCTCTGCCACGGTGAGAAACCGCACTTCGGCAAACCGTTCTTGGGACATCGCCACCTCGATCTCTGCATGCGCGCATCGCCGGCTTCCCCACCGGCGGTCATCTACGGGCGTGCAAGAAGCAACCATAGGGGCTGGTGTGACCCTTGGGGAAGCCATGGGAGCGAAATGTTTCCCACGTCCAGTCGACACGCGGCGCAATGGAGGGAAAGTTGGGGTCAGTCGAACCAAGGATCCAGTCCGTGGAGCGGGAACACCGCTTGACGCGTGGCCAGGATCGCGGCGTCTGCGGGCCGATCGGGATTGTGCCCCATCTCCCACGGCCGCACCCACACCGGCAGATCCTTGTCGGCCAGATCACCCATGGTCTGCGGGCCCTCAACCCCGTAGGTCTCGAGTACGTGGTCACGCCATCGCTGCGGGATCACGGTCGATGACGGCACCGGGGAGTGGGCCGCAATCGCGGTGAGATGAGCCCATGAGCGGGGAACGACCTGGACCAACTCGTAGCCACCACCCCCGAGCGCGACCCATTTGCCGTGAGCGTGATCGTGGGAGAGGCGGTGCAAGCACTCGTGGGCGCGGCGCTGGGCGTCCATCGAGATGCACAAGTGCGCCAGCGGGTCCTCGCGGTGGCTGTCGCATCCGTGTTGGGTCACGAGCACGTCAGGAGCAAAGGCGGCCACGACCTGTGGCACGACCGACTCGATGGCGCGCAACCAGTCCGAGTCGCCGGTGCCCGGCGGCAGCGCACGTTGACGGCCGAACCTCGTGCGTCGGGACCACCGATGTCCCCGGGCCAGCCGGTGCCCGGGAAGAGTGCCCGTCCGGACTCGTGGATCGAGATGGTGAGGACTCGCGGGTCGTTCCAGAAGATCCGCTCGACCCCGTCTCCGTGGTGGACGTCGATGTCGACGTAGGCCACCCGCTCCGCGCCGCTGTCGAGAAGTCGCTGTATGCCCACCGCGATGTCGTTGTAGATGCAGAACCCGGAGGCGTGCGTGGCCATCGCGTGGTGGAGTCCGCCGCAGTAGTTGACCCCGTGGTCGGCCTCTCCACGCCACACCGCGTCGCACATGTCGACCGTGCCCTGCACGATGCGGGCACTGGCCTCGTGCATGCCGGCGAACGCCGGGTCGTCCTCGGTGCCGAGGCCGCGCCGCCCATCGGCATGCTCGGGGTCGAGCGAGGCCATCCGCACCGCTGCGACATAGGCCGGCTCGTGAACGGTCGTGAGCAACTCATCGCTGGCGATGGCCGGGCTGACGACCTCGACCTTGTCCAGAACTCCCAAGTCGTCGAGCAGCCGCGTCGTGAGCGCCAGTCGCGCGGGCCCCATCGGGTGCGTCGGGCCGAAGTTGTAATCCGTGAAGCCGTCATCCCAGACGAGGCGCGTGCGGTGAGCCATGTGGGGCACGCTACCCGGCGCCCGACCGATGGGGACTAGCCTCGACCCGACCGTCCATTCGTCGACACGACCTCAGGAGCAGCCTTGGGTGCCAAGAACAGCGATCTCGACGTCCTGATCGTCGGGCTGGGTCGATTCGGTGGGGCCGCGGCCCTGGAGCTGCGCCGCCTCGGGCACCGCGTCGTCGCCATCGAGAAGGACGGCCTGCTGGCCGAGAAGTTCCTCGGGCGACTCAGCTCGATCATCCACGGCGACGCCAGCGACGCCGCGGTCGTCCGCGACGCCAAGGCCTCGCGCTACCAGATCGCGATCGTCGGTGTCGGCTCCTCGATCGAGGCCTCGGTTCTGGCTTCTGCCAACCTTGTTGATGCCGGCATCCCCGACATCTGGGCCAAGGCGATGACGCCCGAGCACGCACGCATCCTGGACCGGATCGGCGTCCAGCACATCGTGCGCCCCGAGGCCGACACCGGCCGGCGGGTGGCCCACCTCGTGGGCGGCAAGCTCCAGGACTACATCGAGTTCGACGACGGCTTTGCCATCGTCAAGATGCGGCCACCGACCGAGGCCATCGGCTTCACGTTGGAGCAGAGCAAGCTCCGGAGCAAATATGGCGTGACGATCGTGGGCGTGAAGGCTCCCGGCGAGGACTTCACGTATGCCGTGCCGACGACGAAGGTGTCCGCTCACGACACGCTCATCGTCAGCGGTCCCACAGAGCTCCTCGAGCGACTCTCGGCCCGTCCCTGACCCTCGCAGCCCAGTCGGGCTCGGCCGTCCTCAGGGCCGTAGGGCCTCGTCTCACGTGTTCTAGAAGTCGGACGGAACCGACCCGCGGTCACCACCGAGGGCAAGGACCATGGCGACCTCGTCCTCGTCGTCTTCGCTCTTGACGCGCATGGGCCGACGCTCAGCGGTCGGCCGGAACCCGAAGCCGCTCGCAAACGCCACGGCGCGACCGTTGTCACTGCTCACCCAGTAGGTGAGCAGACTCTGTCCCTGACCACGAGCCAAGGTGGCGCCGGCGCGCACCAGTGCACTGGCGACTCCACTGCCGCGGGCCTCGGGACTCACCCACAGGCCGAACAACTCAGAGGTCTTGGGGTTGCCATCGCTCGAGCGGCCGACGCTGACAATGCCGATCGGGGCTTCTTCACGCTCGGCAAGCAGGCGGGCCGAGCGGTTCATCCGCAGCCGCCAGAAATCCTCGTCGAAGGCTTCTTCCTCGTCCACCGTGGCCGCAAAAGCCTCGGGCGACTCCCGAAGAGCAGTCAGTCGGGCGTCACGAAACTGCTGCCAGTCCTCTTCGCCGAGCGGGCGCACGCTGATCTCACTCATGCCTGCACTCTTCCGGACGGCACCGACGCCGGGCAACCCGGGTCCGTCAGAACGGCATACCCAATCTCGCAAATCCCGCCATAGAGCGGGTTGTCCCATGTGGTCCCCGTGCGCACAAAACCCTGGCGTTCATAGAGTCGCTGCGCCGGCACGTTCTCCTTGGAGACCTCGAGGTGAACACGGCTGAAACCATCCTCGGCAGCAGTGGCGATGGCAGTCGAGACAAGGAGGTCACCCACCCCACGGCCCCGCACTGAGGCCGAGACCCACAGGCCGATGAGATAGATCTCGTCGGCGGGCTGATCGGTGCTGTGCCAGAGCGAGACCGTGCCAACCGGCCGGTCGGCATCGACGGCCAGCCACGTCTTCATCGACTCGAGTCGAGCAAGCCAGGACTCGTCCGGGTAGGCCGCGCTCACGGCATACGTGTTCGCGAAGGCCCGCGGGGTGTCGAGAAGCGCGGCGAGGCGCACGTCTCGATAGGTGCGCCAGTTGTCCCGGGTGACCCGGACGAGGGTCTCTGAGCCCGTCGGCTCAGCCACCGGACAACTCACGCGAGCGCACCGCGGCGGCCTCGATCGCGGTGACGAAAGCGGCCCGAACCTTGTGGTCGTCGAGCACTCGCAGGGCGGCAGCGGTCGTGCCACCGGGCGAGGTGACCTGCTCACGCAGCACGGTCGGGTGCTGGCCGGTCTCGCGCAACATCGTGGCTGCGCCATAGAGGGTCTGCGTGACGAGCTCGGTGGCCGTGGCCCGTGGCATACCAAGGACAACTCCGGCCTCGATCATCGCCTCGACCACGTAGAAGATGTAGGCGGGCCCGCTGCCGGACATGGCGGTGACGGCATCCTGAAGCTTCTCGGGGACCTCGGTGACCTTGCCGGTCGCGGCGAGGAGCCCACGCGCGTGCTCGAGGTGCTCCGGGAGGCAGTGCCGGCCTGCGCTGATCGCGGCCATGCCCTGATCGACGAGGGCGGGAGTGTTGGGCATGACGCGCACCACGAAGCGCCCCTCGGGCAGGTGGCTCTCGACGAACTCTGTGGTGATACCCGCGGCGAGGCTGATGACGAGGTTGGTTTCAGCGACGTGCGGGCTGATTTCGGCGAGGAGCGCCGCCATGTCCTGCGGCTTCACGACGAGGATGAGGGTGTCCGACTCGGCAGCGGCCTCGACGTTGCTCACGGCGCGCACGCCGTACTTTTCGGTCAGCTCGGCAGCCCGCTCCGGCCGCCGCTCGGTGATGACGAGCTCGTCAGTCGGGCGACCGGCGCGCAGCAAACCCGAGAGCAGAGTCTCGCCCATGACGCCAGCACCGAAGATCGCAACCGTTCCCATGCGGCGAGACTATGCCGGTTCGAGTGAGGTGGGACCAGTGGGTTTCAGCCCTTGGAGCCGACGGCGCCTCACCCCTTGGAGACGAGGCTGCGCAAGAAGAACTGCAGGTTGGCGGGGCGCTCTGCCATCCGGCGCATGAGGTAGCCGTACCACTCCTCGCCGAACGGGACATAGACACGCATCTGGTGGCCACGGTCGGCGATGCGCTTCTGCTCATCGGGGCGAATGCCGAAGAGCATCTGGAACTCGTAGCTGTCGGGCTCCCGGCCCTGGCGGCTCGCAAGGGCGCGGGCGATGTCGATGAGACGGGGGTCGTGGCTCGCGATCATCGGGTAGCCCTCACCGGCCATGAGCACCTTGAGACAGCGCACATAGGAGAGATCGACGTCCTCGGCGTCCTGGTACGCGACCGAAGCCGGCTCCTTGTAGGCGCCCTTGCAGAGGCGGACGCGGCTGCCCGAGGTGGCGAGGTCGCGGCAGTCGCCCTCGGTGCGGTGGAGGTAGGACTGCACGACGGCACCGGTGTCGGGGAAGTCCTTTCGCAGCTCGGCGAGGATCCCCAGGGTCGAGTCAGTGGTCGTGTGGTCCTCCATGTCGAGGGTGACCGTGGTGTCGGCGTCCTGGGCGATCTCGCAGATGCGGCGGGCGTTGTCGAGCGCGATCTGCTCGCCATCCTGGGGCAGCGCCTGGCCGACGGCGCTGAGCTTGACGCTCACCTCTGCGGCTCCGAACTGCGTCAGGTCACGTGCCTTGAGCGCGCGGAGCAGACCGACGTAGGTGTCGACCGTGTGCGCGGCCTGACCGGCGTCGAGCGTGTCCTCGCCCAGGTAGTCAATGGTCACCATGCGGTTCGTCGCGCGCAGCTCGGCGGTGGCCTTCACTGCATCAGCGACGTCCGTTCCGGGCACGTAGCGCTGCACGACGCTGCGACTGACTGGGGCCTTCTCGATCGTGGTGCGCACGAGCGAGGAGTCCGAGAGATACAACAAGCTGGAGCGAAGCAGGTCTGAGGCATCCACATCGGTCAGGTTATCCGTTCGCGCGACCCTTTCCCTACCGGTATGCCGTCCACTTCCCCTCGTGATCCCTCGCTTTTGCTCGCCGGTTGCGTCCGCAAAGGTGGTCAAGCTTTCGACCAAGGTTGCGGACATTAGGGGTATGCCGGCCGGTTGCGTCCGCAAAGGTGGTCGAGTTTCCGACCAAGGTTGCGGACGCAAAGGAGCCGGCTAGGGGGTGCGGCGACGCAGGGTCAGACTGCCGAGGGCGAGGGCCAGGACGATCGCACCAAAGATGATCGCGATGTCGCTGGCAGCCTCGCTCAAGGGATCGGCAACCGAGGCAATCGTCCGCATTGCGTCCACGGCATACGAGAGAGGCAGGACGTCCGAGATCGGCCCCAGAACCGAGGGTAGGTTCTCGCGTGGCACGAGCAACCCGCACAGAAGGAATTGTGGGAGCACGAGCGCTGGCATGAACTGCACCGCCTGGAATTCGGTCGAGGCAAACCCGCTCACGAGCAGCCCGAGTGCGGTCCCGAGGAGGGCGTCGCCGACCGCCACAACGACAAGGAGCCATGTCGGTCCCGCAACGTTGAGCCCACAGACCCACACCGCGAATCCCGTTGCGACAAGCGCCTGCACGACCGCCATGAACCCGAACGCGAGCGCATAGCCGAGCATGAAATCGCCCTTGCCGAGAGGTGTTGTGAGGAGCCGCTCGAGCGTCCCCGAGGTGCGCTCGCGAAGCGTCGCGACGCTCGTGACGATGAACATCACGACGAAGGGAAAGACGCCGAGCAGGGCGGCGCCGACACGGTCGAACACCGGTGTGCCGTCATAGATCCACGCGAGCAAGCCGATGAGGACGCACGGTACGACGAGCATCAAGGCGATCGTTCGCGGGTCCGCCTTGAGCTGGCGCAGAACGCGGGCCGCTGTGGCGAGGGTGATGCGCGGGTTCATGACGGGTCTCCCGCGGTTGCGGACCGCGGATCAGGGTGAGCCGCCGCCTGATCCACAAGGAAGAGGAACGCCTGCTCCGCATCGGTGGCGCCAGTGCGGTCGAGGAGCTCGGGCAGGGTGGAGTCGCTGAGGATCTCGCCCTCTCGCAGGAGAAGCAGACGGTCACAGCGCGTCGCCTCGTCCATGACGTGGCTCGAGACGAGCAGGGTGCGACCCTCTTCGTGGGCGAGGCGGCGGAAGAGATCCCAGAGGTCGCGCCGGAGCACGGGATCGAGGCCGACTGTGGGTTCGTCGAGGACGAGCAGCTCGGGGTCGCCGACAAGGGCCGCGGCAAGGGAGACCCGCGAGCGTTGACCACCGGAGAGGTTGCCGACGGAGGTGTCGGCATGGGAGGCAAGGTCGACGGCGTCGATGACGCGGTCGACAGCACCTTTCCCCGCCCCGAGCACGGTGGCGAAGTAGGCGAGGTTGTGCCGCACGGAGAGGTCGGCGTAGACGCTCGGCGCCTGCGTGACGTAGCCGACCCGGTGTCGCAGTCCAGGAGAGCCGGCGGGCTCACCGAGCACGGTGACCTCACCCGAGGCGACCTGCTGCACCCCGACGATGGCCCGCATGAGGGTGGACTTGCCGCCACCACTGGGCCCGAGAAGTCCCACCACCTGACCGGCGGGGACAGCCACGCTGAGGTCGGGGAGAACCTCCCGGTCGCCTCGCATGACCCGCAGATGTTGCACGACGATCGCGTTCCTGCCCGCGCTTTTCATCATGTGATGAATTTAAACCCACCGCTACCGGACGCGCAACCCCCCTGGTCCACTGCTCGCGACTTCTCACAAATCGCCTTCGGCTCCTCGGTCACCACGCGGAGCCGCTCTCAGTGGGGCTTGGGGATGAGGTGGTTCTGGAGGCTCGGGCCCAGGATGACCACGATGTCCTCATCCGAGGCGTCAACGAGCGCCGGAATCTTCACGACATAGCGCAGCACGCCCATCCCGATGAGCTGCGCCGCCCCCAGAGCCGCCCGCAGCTCCACCGATGCAACGTCATCGGCCTCCGCCCCCTCGCTCACCCGCTGGATGAGTCGGACGAAGATCTCACGCCCGACGAACTCGCGCACCATTCGCGCGTGCTCCTCGCTGGCGGACGCTGCGGCGAACATCGCCGCGAACCGCTGTCGGCCGATCGTGGTGTCCCACACCGAGAGGAATACGCGGACGAGCGCCACTCCCAAGTCCTCGCGTGGCACCGTCATGAGACGTTCGATGAGGTCCGACGGGTCGACCGGGAAGGAGAGCACTTCGGCAAACAGATCGGTCTTGCCGTCGAAGTAGTGGTGCACGAGCTTCGCGTCGACCCCAGCCTGACGAGCGATGCCCCGCAGCGAGGTGCCGTCGTAGCCGCGTTGCGCGAACTCAGCCCGGGCGGCAGCGATGATTGCGGCCCGCGTGTCCTCTCCCCCGGGCCGCCGTCCGCGCGGGCTCACGGCTCGACCTTGTCTGGGCCCTCGGCACTGGAGTCGGCCTCGAGCGCCGAGGCGAGGTGGAGACGGCAGAAGGCCAGGGACTCAGCCAGAGCCATCTCCCGCTGATCCACCGAGAGTTTGCGGGTCGAGACCTCAACAACGATGGCACCACCGAAGCCGTTGTGCACCAACAGGTCCAGCACTTCGGCACACGGCTGCGAGCCACGCCCGGGCACCAAGTGCTCATCCCTCATCGATCCGAGACCATCGGCCAGGTGCAGGTGGGCCAGGCGCGGACCGAGCGCTTCCACCATGGCCAGCGCATCGGACCCGGCAGTCGCGGTGTGCGACAGATCGAGGGTCACATGGTCATAGGGCTGCGGCACGGGGTCCCAGTGTGGAAGGTAGGCCTCTATCTCGCGACCACCTACCCGCCAGGGAAACATGTTCTCGACGGCGAGGGTGATACCCGAGTCATGCTCGCGCGTCGCGATGCCGTCGGGGAAGTCGCTGGCGTATTCCTTTTGCCAGCGAAACGGTGGGTGGAGCACCACGGTCTCTGCCCCGACCTCTTGGGCGAGCTCGAGGGAGCGGTCGATCTTGCCCCAGGCGTCGACCCCAAAAATGCGTTGGCTGATGAGCAACGTCGGGGCGTGGATGGATGTGATCGGTATGCCGTGGAGCTCTGACAGCGCGCGAAGCGCGCCTGCCTCCTGGGTCACCGGGTCGGTCCAGACCATGACCTCAACACCGTCGTAGCCCAGCCTGGCAGCGTGCTGGAACGCGGCGGCGCAGTTCTCGGGATAGACCGAGGCCGTCGAGAGGGCGACGGGGGTGTCCGGGATGGTCACGGCGTCACCGGTCCCCATCAGCGGACCTCCATCAGTGCATTCCGTCGAGTCGTCGCAAGATGATGCCTTCGCGCAGTGCCCATGGGCAGACCTCGAGCCGGTCGACCCCGAGAAGATCCATCGTCGCCGAAGCCACAATGCCTCCGGCGAGGAGCTGCTGGGCCCGCGAAGCCGAGACCGCAGGAAGTGAAATACGCTGTGCTGCAGTCATTTTCTCGATCTCGGGCAGGACAGCATCGAGAGCCGAACGCTCAAGGAAGCGGGCGGCATACATGCCCTCGGAACTGGGGGCGGCGCCAGTGATGCGCGCCAGTGAACGCATCGTCTTGGAGGTCCCCACCACGCGGTCAGGTGATGCCGCCTTGGTGAGGGGGCGCAACTGGCGCGCAATCGTTGCGCGAACGTGCTTGCGGGTCTCACGGACCGCCTCGGCGCTGGGTGGGTCACCGGTGAGGTGCTCCCGGGTCACGCGGCCCGCACCCAGCGGAAGGGAGATCGCCACGTCGGGGTCCTCATCCAGCCCTTGGGCGATCTCGAGCGAGCCGCCCCCGATGTCGACGACCAAGAGGGTCCCCGCCGACCACCCGAGCCACCGTCGAACCGCGAGGAAGGTGAGGCGCGCCTCGTCCTCGCCGGAGAGGACGTCGAGCACGACCCCAGTGCGTTCCTTGACCTCGGTGAGGACCTCGTCCCCGTTGGGTGCCTCACGGATCGCGCTCGTGACGAAGCCCATGAGGTCCTCGACCCCTTGGTCCTCCGCGAGGGTGAGGCACTCCGCAACAAAGTCGGCGAGCTGCTCACGCCCGGAGTCGTCGATCTCCCCGGTATCGGTGACGTGTTCGGACAGGCGGAGCTCTCGCTTGTGCGAGCTCGTGGGCAACGGCTGTGCGCCCAGGTGCGCGTCGACGACGAGGAGGTGCACGGTGTTGGAACCCACATCGATGACCCCGAGCCGCATGGGTCCACGGTAGTCGGCTGAGTCGACATAGGGTGAGCCGGTGGCTGAGACCCCGCTCGACATTCCCCGGACCTGGGTGGAGTTCTCCGACCCTGCCGACCCCGCCCAGCGCTTCCGCTGTGATCTCACCTGGTTGACGTCGCGCTGGACCTGCATCTTTGGGTCAGGGTGTGAAGGCATCTATGCCGATCGTCCCGACGACGGCTGTTGCACACTCGGTGCCCACTTCTCGGACGAAGACGACCTCACACGGGTGGCCGCTGTGGTGGCCGAACTCGGTGAGGACGAATGGCAGCTGCGTCCCGACCGCAAGAACACCACCAAGATCTCGGCGTGGACCGAGCTCGAGGACGACGCTCGCAAGACCAAGGTCGTCGACGGTGCCTGCATCTTCCTCAACCGCCCCGGCTTCCCCGCCGGTGCCGGCTGCGCCCTCCACCAGCACGCTGTCCTCACGGGCCAACCGCCGCACACGCAGAAGCCAGACGTGTGCTGGCAGCTCCCGATCCGCCGAACATTCCGCACTGTCGAACAGCCCGATGAGACGAGCTACCTCGAGGTCTCGATCGGCGAGTACGACCGTCGTGGCTGGGGTCCCGGTGGGCACGACCTCGACTGGTACTGCTCAGGCAACCCAGACGCCCATGTCGGTGCCGAGCCGGTCTATCGCAGCAACCGCGCCGAACTCGTGGAGCTCATGGGGCAGAGCGCCTACGACGAGCTGGTCGTGCGATGTGAGGCCCAGTTGGCGACAGTCAAGGCCCTGAGCACCCCAGCCGCGCGCCGGCTGCTCCCCCTGTTCGTCCACCCCGCGACGGTCCGGGCCGGCACCCCCGCCCTGCGCAAAGGCCGCTGAAAGAGCCACTGATTGCCCGTTCGCGCGCCTTGTCGCGACCGCTCACCGATGCTGGAACCCGCGCGAACGGGCAATCAGTGGGCGGTCGGGGTCAGGTCGAGGGCGATGTCGAGGATCGGCGAGCTGTGGGTCAGCCCACCGACGCTGAGGAAGTCGACTCCGGTGGCGGCATAGTCCGCAGCCACCTCGAGCGTCAGCCCCCCGGTCGCCTCGAGCTCGACGCTCTCGCCGGTCGCGCGCACCGCCTCGACCGTGGTGTGCAGGAGGTCCGTGCACATGTTGTCGCACAACAGGAACCGCGCGCCCGCAGTGACTGATTCAAGCGCCTCCTCCGTCGTGGTCACCTCGACCTGGACCGGCACCTGCGGGAACTGCTCACGCACAGCGGCGTATGCCGCGGCGAGACTTCCCGCGGCCAACTTGTGGTTGTCCTTGATCATCGCGACGTCATACAGACCCATGCGCTTGTTGGTTCCACCACCTGCTCGCACGGCGAACTTCTCGAGGGCGCGCAGACCCGGCGTCGTCTTGCGGGTGTCAAGGACCATGGCACCGGAACCCTCGAGGACGTCGGCCCACCGACGGGTGTGAGTGGCGATGCCCGACAGTCGGCTGATGATGTTGAGGAGCGTGCGCTCCCCCGTGAGCGTGACGCGGGTGGAACCGGAGAACTCGGCAATGATGTCCCCGCGGACCACCCGGGTGCCATCAGCGACCTTGACGTCGACCCTCACGTGCGCGGCCCCGAGGCGCTTTGCCACCTCGTCGAGCGTCAGGGCGATGACCTCGACGCCGGCCACCACGCCGTCCTCTCGGGCCACGACCGCCCCTTGAGCCTTCTGGGTCTCGGGAATCGTCGCCGTGGTCGTGACGTCGAGGCCCTGCGGGCCGCCAAGGTCCTCGTCCAGGGCGCCGGTGATGACCCGGCGGGCATCCTCCGTCGGGAAGGCAAGGTCGGATGACGAGGACGAACTCACGGCATACTCCGTTCTGTCACGGTGAGGGAGCGATCAGGTGCGACGACGACGCTCTGGCGCACGAGCCACCGGGCGTCGTCGCGCTCGGTGAAGTCGCTGCGCACGTGACCGCCGCGAGTCTCCGAGCGGCGGTGAGCCAGTTCGGTGAGCGCCTGGCCGAGGTGCAGGAGGTTGGTCGTCTCCCAGGACTTGGGACCGGGTTCGGCTGTCGAGGGGGGCAACGCGGCCAAGTCACCCAGCGCGTCGGCCGTCGCAGCGGTTGACTCGGCCGAGCGCACGGGACCAGCACCTGCCGACATGGCGCGCTGCACCGTGAGGCGTAGCGAGTTGTCCAACAAGGCACCCGTCCCGGCCTCAGCGCCGCCGGCGCGAGCAGGCGAGGACGGCACGGCGACCTCCGGCAGCTCTCCAGCAGCAATGCGCGCGGGGAGGTCAGAGGCAATCCGACTCGCAAACACCAAGCCCTCGAGCAGACTGTTCGAAGCGAGGCGGTTGGCGCCATGGACGCCGGTGCACGAGCACTCGCCGCAGGCATACAGGCCCGGCAGTGAGGAGCGGCCACACAGGTCGGTCTCAATGCCACCGGACGCATAGTGCTGCGCCGGAGCCACTGGCAGGAGTTCTGTGGCCGGGTCGAAGCCCAGTGAGCGACAGGACGCCAGAATCGACGGGAAGCGCTCCTCGAGGAACGAGCCGCCGAGGTGCCGGGCGTCGAGGAAGACGTGGTCGGTGCCCTGGTCGCGCATCGTCTCGAGGATGGCCCTGGCCACGACGTCACGGGGTGCCAGGTCGGCGAGCTCGTGCCGTCCCTCCATGATCCGGCGGCCGACCCCGTCCACAAGGAAGGCCCCCTCCCCGCGCACCGCTTCGGAAATGAGCGGCTGCTGGCCCGTCGACCCTTCGCCGAGGAAGAGCACCGTCGGGTGGAACTGGATGAACTCGAGGTCGGTCATCTTTGCCCCGGCACGCAGGGCCGCAGCCATGCCATCGCCGGTCGCGACCGGCGGGTTCGTCGTGGACGTGTAGATCTGGCCCAGACCCCCAGTGGCGAGAACGACCGCACGCGCATAAGCGGCACCGACCCCGTCCAGCTGCCCCTCACCGATGACGTGCAGGGTCACGCCCGTGACTCGGGACGTGTCAGCTCCGCTGTCCTGCAACAGGTCGACGACGAGGGCATGCTCGAGGACCTCGATGCCGGGGTCGTCCCGGACCCGGTCCAAGGCCGCAATGAGAGCGCGCGAGATCTCGCGTCCGGTGGCGTCCCCTCCGGCGTGGGCGATGCGGTCGCGGTGGTGGCCACCCTCGCGGGTCAGCTTGATCTCGCCCTCGGCGTCGCGGTCGAACTCCGCGCCGAGCGCGACGAGCTGCCGCACCCGCTTCGGTCCCTCAGTGACGAGCGCTTCGACGGCGTCACGGTCACACAGACCGACCCCAGCGACCAGCGTGTCCTCGAGGTGCTCGGCGGGTGAGTCCTCGGGATCGAGCGCGGCAGCGATGCCACCCTGCGCCCACGCTGTCGAGCCTTCGTCGAGAACGGTTTTCGTCACGAGGAGGACCCGGTCGACGCGCTCACGAAGCCGGAGCGCACACGACAGCCCGGCAATGCCCGAGCCGACGACAATGACGTCAGCAGTCGTCGTCCACCCCGGCGCAGGTGCGGCAAGCGCACGGGGAAGTCGCGCGCTCGAGCGAGCGCCCGGCATACCGGCGCTGTCGGAACCCAAAGGGGTTGCGCTCACCCGTGCGAACGCTTTGTCACGGCCGACGTCTTGAGCCCATAACCCTCGGGGACGTCGCCGCCGTCGTCACCGACCTCGACGATCTTGTTGTCCTTGTCGACGAAAACCACGTGCGGCTCGTGCGTGCGAGCATCCTCGTCCGACATCGACGCGTAGGCGATGATGATGACGGTGTCGCCGGGCGAGATGAGCCGGGCAGCAGCACCGTTGATGCAGAGGATTCCGGTGCCGCGCTCGCCCTCGATCGCGTAGGTCGTGAGCCGGTTGCCGTTGTCCACATCGACGACATCGACCTGCTGACCGGGCAGCAGGTCAGCGGCCTCCATGAGGTCGAGGTCGATCGTCAGCGAGCCGACGTAGTGAAGGTCGGCCTGCGTCACCGTCGCGCGGTGGATCTTGCTGTGCAGCATGTAGCGGAACATCTGTCGCACTCCTGGTGGGGGACCGGTCACGTGGCCGGACGAGCGGGGATACCGGAGGTCACGGACTGCGAGAAGACGTCGAGTCTCCCACCCCCGGGGCCCACGAGGATCGGGGCGTTGTCGATGAGTCGGGTCGTGCCGACGCGGGCGGCGATCGCGAGCAAGGCCTCCCCGCGATACCACTCAGGCACGTCCGCCAGCGTGCTCGGGTGGACGAGGACGAGGTAGTCGACGAGCGCCAGCGGCTCCGCGACGAGGACCTCGCGGGCCGCTCGGCGGATTGCGGAGGGGCCGTATGCCGCCTGCCCGGCTCCCGCGCTCAACGCGCGGCTCAGACAGAGGGCGACCTCTCGGTCGGAGTCGGTGAGGTACATGTTGCGGCTGCTCAGGGCCAGCCCGTCGTCCTCGCGCACGGTCGGGACCGCGACCACCTCCACGGGGAAGTCGAGGTCGCGGGCCATCCGGCGGATGAGCAGGAGCTGCTGGGCGTCCTTCTGCCCGAAGAAGGCGCGCGTGCCGCCGGTGAGGTGAAGCAGTTTGCCCACGACGGTGAGAACCCCGTCGAAGTGCCCGGGGCGGGACTTGCCCTCGAGGACGTCACCCAAGGGGCCGGCAGAGACGCGCACGCCGGGGTCACCGTCGGGATAGACGACGTCGGGCGTCGGGGCGAAGACGATGTCGACGCCCTCGGCCGTCGCAATCTGCAGGTCATCGTCGAACGTGCGGGGGTAGCGCGACAGATCCTCCTTGGGCCCGAACTGCAGCGGGTTGAGGAAGATCGTGAGGATGAGGTGGTCGGCGGAGCGGCGAGCCTCACGCAGCAACTGGGCATGGCCTTCGTGAAGCGCGCCCATGGTCATGACCACGGCAACGTCCTTGCCGGAGAGTTGCCCCCGAGCGGCACGCAACTCATCGCGGGTGCTTGCGACCACCGGTGTCGCAGTGGGCCTTTCGGTGGCTTCGGCTTGTGTCACGAGGTGGGCTCCTGGTGCTCCGGGTCAGCGAGGGTATCGAGCAGGGGTTCAGCGGCCGACAGTTGGAGCCGACCGCTCTCGAGCGCACGCACCGCGGTGGCACGGGCCAGAGCAACGTAGGTCGTCCTGATCTCGGGCGAGATCCGCTCAAGCTCGCGAAGGTGCGTGCCCACGGTACTCACATCCCCGCGTGCAACGGGCCCGGTGAGCGCTGCATCACCGAGGCGCAACGCATTGTCGAGGGCAGCTCGCGCGAGGGGCCCGAGGACGGCCTGCGGCTGTTCGACGCCCGCGGCGGCAAGGACCTCCATGGCTTCGGCGACGAGCGTGACGAGGTGGTTCGAGCCGTGGGCGAGTGCTGCGTGGTAGGCCGCCCGCTGGTCCTCGGCGATCCAGACGGGCTCCCCACCCATCTCGACGACGAGCGCCTCAGCCATCGGCCGCAGGGCATCGGGGCCGGTCACGCCGAACGCGCACTCCTCGAGCCGCCCGAGGTCGAGCGCTGTCCCGGTGAACGTCATGGCCGGGTGGATCGCGATCGGGAGGATGTGGGAGCTGAGCGCGGGCCGCAGCACGTCGACGCCATGGCGCCCACTGGTGTGGACGACGATCTGCCCCGCCTGCCAGGTGTCGGTGGCAGCGAGCCCACGGACAAGTTCTGGCAGTGCGTCGTCGGGGACCGCGAGCAGCACGAGGTCGGCGCCGTCGATGACGTCCGGGACGTCCTTGAGCGGAACTCCCGGGAGAAGCGTGTCGGCACGTTCACGACTTTCGTCGCTCACGGCATACGCCGCCTGGATGTGGTGTCCAGCACGCGCGAGAGCAGCACCCAGGACGGCACCGACGCGCCCAGCACCAATGACACCGATGGAGAGGGGGGCCGGGTGATTCACGCCCCAAACCTAAGCCTTGCGTGCCTGAGCGGAAGCTCTAGGTTCCGGTCAGGCACACAAGGACCCCAGTCCCAGCGTTGTGAGGTCCGCCGCCACCTCGAACGGCTCATCCCGGATCTCGCGCGACGAGCACCGCACGATGATCCGCCCGGGAGTCGTGAGGCCGCGCTGGCGTTTGATGTCGTCCTCCCAGTGCTCGACCTCCATGTGGAAACCACCGTCGACCTCAAGCACCAGCACCCTGCCGTCTGGCAGGTCCCACTCGCAGTCGGTGTAGCGCCACTTGCCCTGCCGGTCCTGGCGGCGGGTCTGTCGGTTCGGACGGGGGAGACCGAAATCGCTGCACATGCGCGTCACGTCAACTTCGGCCAAGGACCCAGCGCCACCCTGGATCTCGGTGAGTAGCACCCTGAACCTCGGTGACCGACGGAGCGGCTTCATGCGTTCCATCTGCTCGCGCAACTCTGCGGCAGTCGTCAGTCGCTGCTGCACCACTGCCGCCAAGAGGCCCTGCGCGGTGCGCCAGCTCGGTTCGTAGGCCGCACACAACAAGGCAGCTGGCTCCACTGCGGCCATCGGCAGGGGACTCTTCTTGGACTTCCACAGCTCGAGCGGTCGCCGGGTCCGGAAGTAGTCGATGCCCGGCACTGGATCGAGGTGCCTCTCCTCGTCGATGAGGACGGTGATGTGGTCGCGGTGCCAGTTCTTAAGGCCGTGGAACTCAAGCGCGGTGTAGCCGCCGACGATCGCCGGCGGCCCTGCGTGAAGCACCCCGAGCCACCCCTGCTGCTCCCGCGTGAGCTCGCCCGTGAACGTGCTCAGGGCCACGGGGCTCCGCTCCATCCACCGCTCAGCCGCCAGTTGTGCATCCACGTGCTTTCGGGTGAACCCCATGCGCCTCAGTTGCCTGCGCACCACCATGCCGCCTTGGGCGTTGGCCAGAGTTGTCACGTCAAAAGGGAGTGGCTTCATGATCCCGATAGTGCCTAACTTCCCGATATCCGCCGTCGGCTTCTCCACAGGCACCCCCGTACCCCTCGCCTTGCGTGTCTCAGCGGAACCCCTGGGTTCCGGTGGGACACGCAAGGCGAGAAAGCATCGAGTTTGCCTGCCGACCGCTCCCGAAGCCGATGGATTACCTTGCGAGGATGAGTCCTCGGCCCTGGCGTGACGCGTGGTGGGACGCGCTCTATGGACCCGACGGCTTCTATCGCCGCGCCGAGGGTCCCGCGGGGCACTTCACGACCTCCACCCACGGAGCCTTGGGTGCCGTCCTTGCTGAGGTGATCGCAACCCTCGCCCATCAAGCCGGGGTATGCCGGGTGGTCGACCTTGCGTGCGGACGCGGCGAGCTGCTGGCTCACCTTCACCGCTTGCGGCCCGACCTCGAGGTGATGGGGGTCGACGTGGTCGAGCGTCCACCAGATCTCCCAGCACCCATCGACTGGCTCCGCTCCCCAGGTGGGTCCACCCTGCCCGACGACCTGCGCGACCTCGACGCGCTCGTCCTCGCCCACGAGTGGCTCGATGTGGTGCCGTGCACCATCGCCGAGGTCGACGGCCTGGGGATCCTTCGCGAGGTCCTCGTCGAAGCCGACGGCGCCGAGGCCCTGGGCGACGAACTGACAGGACACGACCGGGTCTGGGCGGACGACTGGTGGCCGACCCAGACGCCGGGAGATCGCATCGAGATCGGCCTTGCCCGTGATCTCGCCTGGCGAGACCTCCTCTCCCGCAGCCGAACTGGCCTCACCATTGCCGTGGACTACGGCCACACCAGGGCGACGCGGCCACCGCAAGGCACGCTCACGGCATACCGGGAGGGAACGCTCACCGAGGCGATCCCCGACGGGCAGCGCGACCTCACCGCGCACGTCGCGACCGACTCGCTCGGCGCCGACGAGGTGATCAGCCAGCGCGACCTGCTCCACGACCTTGGCTTCAGCGCCGCAACACCCCACCACGCAAAGGCCAGCACAGACCCCCTCGGCTACGTCCGGGCGCTGGGCCGCAGTTCGAGCATCGCCGCACTCACCGACCCGCACGGACTCGGCGGGTTCGACTGGGCGATGACCCGGCATACTCGGGTCCATGCCTGAGCCGACCGCAGCGACGCCACAGACGACGACCGTCGCCGTCGGTGCCGGTGGGCTCGCAACGGCCGACATGGTCCTCAACATCGGACCACAGCACCCGGCGACCCACGGCGTGCTGAGGCTGCGTCTCACCCTTGACGGCGAGCGCATCATCCACGCCGAACCGATCATCGGCTACATGCACCGCGGTGCCGAGAAGCTGTTCGAGGTGCGCGACTACCGGCAGATCATCGTGCTCGCGAACCGGCACGACTGGCTCAGCGCCTTCAGCAACGAACTCGGGGTCGTC
>JBDSIV010000034.1:0-17758 GCA_039917755.1 Knoellia sp.
CTGGAGCTACAAGACACTGCTCGAGCCGGGCAACAGCGTCCACGAGGTCATCCAGCTGAGCGAGGACGGCCAGGAGAAGGTGCGTTCGTGGCACTGGATGGAGAGTGACCGGTTGGTCCGGCGCACGGTGATCCGCGAACGCAAGGTTGCCTGACCTCTCGGTGCCGCTGGTTCGGCGATCGGCGGCACCGAGAGGTTCAGCCCGCCGGCAGGAATGCTGCCGGCCAGCAGGTGTTACTGCTCAGCCGTGTGCTCGGAGGGGTCGCCGACACGGACGACGACCTTGCCCTGGCTCCGGCCGCGGACGAGGTGCTCCACGGCAGCTGGCACGGCCTCCAGCCCTTCGAACGGGGTGGGGTCGATCATCACCTCGAGCAGCCCCTGCGCGTCCCAGTCCAGGATCCGGGTCAGCGCCTCGGTGTGGTGCTCGGCGTAGTGCGAGTTCTGGAAACCGATGATGCTGGCTGACGTCCAGTACAGGTGCTCGTAGACACGTGGGGCGAGCGCTGGCACGGGTCGGCCCGGGCCGATGTCGGCCGAGTGCCCCGCCGTGACCAGGCGCCCCCGAGTGCCGAGCCTGGCCAGCAGGGTGTCAAACAGCGGGCCACCGACGGTGTCCACCACCAACGGCACCTGACCTCCGTACTCGGAGTCGATGACGTCGCCGACGTCCTCGACCGTGCGATCCACCGGTCGTGCGCAGCCCAGGCTGCGGAGCAGCTCGACCTTGTCCGCTGAGGAGCACACGCCGATCACCTCGTTGCCGGCGCGGGCCGCGAACTGGACGAGGAACTGACCGAGCCCACCGGCCGCGGCCGTGATGACGACGGTCTCGCCCCGGCCCATGCGGGCGGCATGTTCGAGGACCAGCAGTGCGCTCACCGCTGACGTTCGCAGTGCGACATAACGCGGGTCGGCGGAGGGCACGGCCGTGACCTGGTCAACCGGGGTTCGGTAGAGACTGCGGTAGCCCCCTCCGAGGCGGGAGGTGACCACGGCGTCGCCGGCCCGCAGGTGCTCCACGCCGGGCCCGACCTCGAGCACCACCCCGACTGCTTCGACGCCGAGGTCGCGGGGCAGTGTCGTGCTGAGGTAGGGCACATCGCCGCGGCAGAGTGCCTCGTCGAACAGTCCGTTGACCCCGGCCCACTCCTGCCGGATGACGACTTCGCCCGGCCCGGGCTTGCCGACCGTCTCGGACAGGAGCTCCGCTGCGTCAGAGAACGTGTCGGCCAGGCGCACCTGCCGCCAGAGGCGACTTCTCATGACGACACCTCGACGATGACCTTGCCCTGGTTCTGCCCAGTCATGAGGCGCGTGAAGGCCTCGGGGGCACGTTCCAGACCGTGGTAGCGGTCCTCGATGACGGTGAGCTCGCCCGCCCGCAGAAGGGCACCAAGACGTTCGATCTGCTCGTCGATGAGGTCGTTGTGGTCGTAGACGACCATGCCGTGCACCGTGGCCCGCGCCCCGATGATCGGCCCCACGAGCATGCTCGTCGCAGGACCGTCGTTGTACTGGTCCATCAGGCCGATGAGGCTGATGCGAGCTCCGACCGCGAGGTGGCCCACGACGCCTGCGAGGGTCTCGGCGTCACCCATGTGCAAGTAGGCATCCACCCGCTCGGGAACCGCCTGCGCGAGGCGGGTCGCGAAGCCGGCTCCGCGCAGCACCGCAGCGTCGTAGCCGAGCTCCCCAGTCGCGATGCGGGCCTTCTCGTCGTTCCCCACGACTGCCACGGTGCGAGCCCCTGCCAGCCGAGCCAACTGCCCCGCGATCGCGCCGACACCGCCAGTGGCTGATGAGACGACGACCGTCTCTCCGGCTTGCGGACGAATCTGACGGGTGATGGCAGCGAAGGCTGTGAGCCCCGGCATCCCCAGGGCCCCCAACGCATGCGAGGGACGCACGCCCTCGGGCACACGGACCGGAGTCAGCCCGCTGGCGTCGAGGACCGCCTGCTCCCGCCATCCCGTCTCGGTCAGGACGAGGTCCCCGACCCGAAGACCCGGGTCGCTGGGGGCCTGGGGTCCCGGGGGACCGAACTCTTCGATGACAGCGACCGAGCGCCCCGGCACCAGCGATCCCGGAGGCACCGCCGCGTCGCCGAGGTGGCGGCCAGTGATCGCCGTGCGCAGATAGGGATCGAGGGAGAGCTCGAGGACCCGCACCCGCACCTGACCGGGGCCCGGTGCGGGTGCAGCGGCGTCGACGACGGCGAAGTCGTCGACCGACGGCAGCCCCGTGGGAACTCTGGTCAGGATGACCTGCCGGCTGGGTCGGCCTGTGGTCGTGGTCATGGTCAGTGGCTGACTCGGACTTCCTGGATCAGGGTGCGTCGGACGCACACGCCGTTCTCGAGCCATTGCCATGTCCGGCTCCGGTTGTTGCCGCTGTCATCGAGCACGATCATCTCGAAAAGCTGTTGGTTGCGGGTGGGGTCCGCGCTGCGGTAGCGCCAGGTGAGGTAGACCGCATTCTCATCGAGGTCCCACGTCACGCCGTCGAGCCGATCCGTGTCGAAGCGCATCCGACCGTGACCGTCATAGATTCCCGGGAAGGAGTACTGCTCGGTGCGGCCGTCCTCCCAGGTGTAGGTGTTGACCTGCAGGTAGTCGTGCGAACCGTCCTCCGGGAACCGGCAGGACAGCAGCGACTTGTGCTGGTCGATGATCTTGCCGTCGGTGTCCACGTGCGTGTAGACGCCTTCCCACTCGCCGTCATGCTTGGCGAGCAGCGGCATTCCTTCGCGAATTCCCATGTCGTCACTACCTTTCGTTGATACGTATGCCGGAGGGGAGGTCCGGTCAGCTGATGACGCCAGCCTCAGCGAGACGCTCGAGCACCTCCGCCTGGCGGGCGGCGAAGAAGGATCGCTCCGCCGTCACCCCGACAAGCGAGTTCGGGCGTTCGACGTCGTGCCTGGCGTACTCCTGCGCCCAGAGTCCGGGCTTGACCCGGGCCGGCAGGTTGCCCATGCCGGGTCGGCGACGTTCACGGCGCAGGGCGCTCAGGTCGAGCTCCGCCGAGGCGATGATGGACTCCCCACCGGCGGCGCGGATGATGGCCCGACCGGTGTAGTCGATGATCTCCGATCCGCCGTTCGTGGAGTCGGCGGGGATGGCGGTCCCGGTGAGGCCACCCGAGTTGGCGGACACGACGTAGGCGAGATTCTCGATGGCTCGCGCCCGCCGGGCGATGCTCTTGGGCGTCGGGTCGGGGCTGGACACCTCACTCGTCGAGTGGAGCAGCACTTCGGCACCGCGCAGACCCAGGGCACGCGACAACTCGGGATAGAGAATTTCCTCACTGGCAACAGCCGCGAGGACGCCGATCTCGGTCCGAGCCACGGGCAGGACGGCATCCATCCCATAGGCGTCGAGGTAGGCATCCCACACGTCGTAGGGGCTCGGCGAGTAGAGCGAGTGGAGCCGGCGATACCGCAGCACCACCTCACCGGAGGGCGACAGAACGACGCTGGCCTGGAAGTAGAGGTCGGGGAAGTGCTTGTCCGTCTCGTAGGCATTGACCGCCAGGTAGATGCCGAGGTCCCGCGCGATCTCGCCGAGCGCTTCGTACTCCCGACCGTCGGGGTCGATGGCAGCCTTGTCACGCCAACCCGGGATGGTGTCGCCCATGGGGAAGCCCGTGAGGACGTACTCGGGCAGCACTACAAGGCGGCAGTCCGGCCCGACCCAGCCCTTGGCGCCACGGGCCGCGGTGGCAATGTGATCGATCGAGTCCATCATCGAGGCCCGGGCGTCGGTCACGCTCATGGCGTTGACGCCCTGGGTGCGAACCTGCAGAGCAACGGCCCGGTATGCCGCGGTGGCTTGGGAGGTCACGTGCGGGGGCTCCCGCCCGGGCTCGGGGTGCTCGCGTCGTCGCTGGCGGACGAGCCGCGCATCTTCTTGAAGTAGGTCCAGCTCGTCTCGTTCGGGCCGGTCGACGACGTGGGTGCCTCTGAGTACTCGGGGTGCTGGTCGAGGACACGCTCGCGCACCGCGCTGGGCAGCTCCTCCCACCCCTGGAGCTTGGCGCCGCGACAGTGGAAAACCATGTTGCCGGGGTGTTGGCCCATCCCCATCCACGGAAGCCACTGGGACATCCGGGTCCAGGAGATGTCGCACTCCGCGCTGGTCGCCGCGCTGTCGAGCACCGCGCCGCGCTCCGCGAAGAAGTGAAAGAGCTCCATCGCGACGTAGGTGTCGTGCGCCGAATTCTCGGCCCAGTCCTGGACCGGCAACACGCTCGGCGCAGCGATCGGGATGTCGAGGTTGAACGCGATGGTGCGGCCGAGGTCGGTGTAGGGGGCGTGCCACGGGCCCCACGGGTTGTCCACGCGGAACTCCTGGTTGACCGGGTCATTCCAGACGTGCAGGATGTCGACCTCTTGGGAGGTCCAGGGGTTGGACCAGGTGTCCATGATCCCTCGCGTGCGTGGGTCGAGGTAGAACGCAGCCTCCCGGGTGAGCAGGTCCCATCCGCCGTCCACCTTGATGGCTCGGGCGATGTTGAAGCCGACGAACCCGAAGAGGTGCTGGGCCCGGGAGCCGGGTTCCTGTGCGTAGGCGTCGCCGGTCCACCAGACCGTGGTGGGTGTGCCATCGGTGCTGGCCCGGGCCCGCATCAGGGCGTCGAGGTTGGTAGCCGGGTCCTGCAGCTCGGGCACGAGGGGGGCGGTGGTGCTCAACATTGAACTCCTCTGGATTGTGCGTCATCTGTTGACGACGCTCCACTGCGGTCGTACTGTTTGGAACAGCATTCCGTCTAACGAAACAAGAGTCAAGGGGAGGCCGTCCATGCGAGACACCATGACCGAGGGCCGTGTAGACGTCACCGTGGTCGGGGCCGGCCTTGCCGGACTGCACGCAGCCGTGACGCTGCAACGGGCCGGACTGAGGGTCCGCGTCGTGGAGGCGCGCGACCGGGTTGGTGGTCGGGTGTGGTCCTTCGAGGGGTCCACCGGCCTCGAGGAGGGCGGCGCGATCAACATCGGTGACGCCTACGACCGGGTCCAGTCCGCTGTGGCCCGCTACGGGCTCCAGCTCGAGCCGGTGGGAGTCGATCTGCGCGCCCACGCGATTTCCTGTGGAGGAAGGACGATCGACGCCTCGCAGTGGGCGGACGCCGAGATCAACCCGCTGCCGCCCGGACCGTGGCGGGCCCTGCCTCCCGCCGCCCTGGTCAGAGCAGCAGTCGCGCGGTCGAACCCGTTGACTGACGCACGCTCATGGATGGAGGAGGATGCGCAGGCCTACGACGTGCCATTGTGCTCGTACCTCGAGCAACAGGGACTGCCCCCCGAAGCACTGTCCCTGATCAACCGAGCCTCCACCATCCAGGACCTCGAGACCGACTCTGCGCTTGCCGTACTCCGGGCGATGCAGCGAATGTCCCGCTTCGCGGAGGGGACGAGCAACATTGCCGGCGGCAACCAACGGCTGCCCGAGGCGATGGCCGCAGAGCTGGACGAACCGGTGCTGCTTGGCGCTCCGGTTACCGCGGTCATGCCCTCGAGCGACGGGATCGTCGTGTCGCTTGCTGACGGATCGCAGCTCGACAGCGAGGCTGTCATCCTCGCCTTGCCGTTCCCGGCGCTTCGCCGGATCCACGTCGATCCGACCCTGCTCCCGGAGCATCTCACCTCGCTGGTGGAGGCCATGCCCTCGACCGCCGTGACGAAGTACCACCTCGAAGTCGACCGCCCGTTCTGGCTCGACGATGGGCTCCCCGTCATGACGTGGACCGACACGGTCGCCCAAAGGCTTTTCCCGTGGCGTCTGCGTGACGATGGCCCGAGCTCCCTCTCCGTGTGGGTCACTGGCGTGGAGGCGCTTGGCATGGATGAGCTCGACGAGGCAGAACAGGAGCGCGTAGTCCTCGAGCGGCTTCGTGCCTACCGTCCGTCGTCGGCGAACGCGGGGGTGCGGGTCACCCGCACGATCTCGTGGGGTCGCGACGAGTGGGCTGGTGGTGCGTGGGCGATGCCGCTGGCCGGCCAGATGGCGGCTCTCGCCCAGGCCGTCGAGGCAGACACCGGTCGCGTTCAGCTCGCCGGTGAACACCTTGCCGTTGAGGACGGTGGCATGGAGGGGGCGATGGAGTCTGGGGAGCGCGCCGCGGCGCGACTGCTGGCCCGACACCAACAGGAGTCGACTGCGCAACCCCGCTGAACGGCATACCGCAAGCAACACATCACCACCACGAAAGGAAACCGACATGATCCACCTCGTCTACCGAATGAGGCTGTCCTCGCGAGCACGCCAGGACATGAAGGGCTTCTGGGCCTGGTTGGAAAAGCGTGAGCGCTTCTTCTATGACGACCTGCCGATGGTGAAGTCGGTCAACTGGTACTACAGCGTGGTGGGTGACGTCTATGTCATCGAGAACTGGGCGGCGTTCGAGAACGAGGCGGGATGGGGCGAATACCGGACCGCGCTTGGTACCCTCAAGGCTGATTCGACGTGGGAGACTGAGCGCGTCTCCCAAGACGAATGGTGGGACTTCTTGGATACACGCATTGTCACGGATACGCCTGTGCCCATCGGTTTCCAGAGGCAGGACGACGACCGGAGGAAGAATGGCGCCGAAAAGCTCTCAGGAACGTGAGCCGCGCGCGGCGCGGACCGCTCGATCTGGAGACGTCTCCAGTGCGACCGTGGCGACCGTCGAACGGGCCGCTGACCTCCTGACCTATTTCGTCGAGGCCGACAAGCCCGACCTCGGGGTCACCGAGATCGCGGAGGGGCTCGGCCTGTCCAAGGCGGCCGTGCACCGCGTCCTGAGCTCCCTGCGCAGCAGCAACCTCATCGAGCTGAACGACGAGACCCACCGCTATGCACTGGGCGTCGGGGCGATGCGTCTCGGGCTCGCCTACCTCAAACGGATCGACATCCGTCGGATGGCGCACCCCGAACTCGTCGCCCTGTCCCGGCAGACTGGCGAGACGGCGACGCTGTCGATCCGCACCGGCAGATCACGGGCGTACGTCGACCAGGTGACCCCCCTGCGTGAGGTGATCATGTCGGTGGGGTTGGGGGAGTCGTTCCCGCTTCATGCTGGCGGCTCGTCCAAGGCCTTCCTCGCCTTCCTCCCTCCCGAGGAGATCGAGGACTATGTGAGCGCACACCCCCTGGAGGCGCTGACCGCCACGACGCTCACGGATCCGGCAGCCCTGCGCGATGAACTTGCCAAGATCCGGGCCCAGGGCTGGGCTTCCTCCCAGGGCGAGCGCAAGGGGGGCGCCGCGTCCGTCGCAGCTCCTGTGTTCAACCACCTTGGCTCCCCAGTGGCGGTCGTCAGCGTCTGTGGTCCTGAGGAGCGTTTCCTCAGCGAGTTCGACGAGTGCCGGGACGCTCTTCTCGAGGTCACAGTCCAGCTCTCCGAGCGGTTGGGTTGGCGGGCAGACGCTCTCGTCGAGTCCGCTCACCACACGGGGTGAGCGTCGAGGATCGCTCGCGCTGACAGTGAATGAGCACACCGAAGGGCCCGGATCCAAGAGATCCGGGCCCTTCGGTGTGGTGGTGCCTGGCTACTTGGTCACGGTGATGTCCGTGGTGAACCAGCCCTTGTCATCCTTCTCCCACTTGTAGAGGCGGATGCAGTCAAGAGGGTAGGACTCGTGCTCCTTATCCGGCCGGATCTGGCAGCCCGAGGCAGTCTTGTCCGCGGGAATGTCGATGCTGCCGAAGGCCTTGGCCAGCGCGGTGCTGTCGAGCGACTTCGCCTTGTTGGCGGCCTCCTCGAAGGCGTAGACACAGTCCGCCGCGACGGCCACGCCCTTGGGCGACTTCGCGCCGCTCTTCGGGCCGACATTCGCGCCGTACTTCTTCTCGACCGCGCTCACGAACTTCTGGTAACCGGGGGTCCACTTGGTGGTGTCGCGTGTCGGGTACTGGTACATCGGAGCGTCGAAGACCACGCCCGCCGCGCCATCGCCCGCCGCTTCGAGGAACGAGATGTTCTGGGCGCCGGAACCGCCGACCATCAGGCCCTTGAAGTTGGCCTGCTGGGCGCCGGCCATGGTCTTGGCCCCGCTGCCGCTGTTGGAGATCCAGATGGCCTGCGCACCCTTGCTCATGAGCGACTGGACGTAGGCCACGTGGGACGCGTCGTCGGGGCGAGACTGCTCGTAGCCCACGAGGGTCGTCCCGTAGTCCTTGCCGAGGTCGGTGATGAGCTTGGCGTAGTCCTTGCCCGTGTCGTCGCCCTCGTACACGAGGCCCACCTTGGTCAGGCCCTTGCTCTTGAGGTACTCGAGGTTGCGGGTGACGTCCTGGGTGGCCGAGTTCTCCATCCGGAAGCCGTAGGTCGTGTCGGCGAAGGTGCCGCCGGCGACGGCCGGCTGGCAGTTGACCTTCTTGTTCGACTCGAAGGAGCCCTTCGCGGCGTTGTAGAACGCCGTGATCGATGGTCCGACGACGAAGGAGATGCTCGGGTCGCCCGCGAGCTCGTTGGCGAAGCCCACGGCCTTCCCGGGATCGAGTTGCATGTCGCGTGTGACGATCTCCAGCTGGGAGCCGCCGATGCCGCCGGCGGCGTTGATCTCGTCGACGGCAATCTGCATACCGTTCTGCTGCGAGATGCCCAGCACCGCGAAGGGGCCGGTCATCGCCGAGATGAGCCCGACCTTGACGGTGTCCTGCCCAGCCTTCCAACTGCCGCCGTCTGCGGTCCCACCCGGCTTGGTGGTGGCCGTGTCGGCCTTGCCGCTGCATCCGGCGACGACGATGGGGATGGCCGCGAGTGCGGCCCACTTGCGGTAGCTCATGGAGTCTCCTAGTTCATGCTGTTCCACTAATAGAAACGCTGTATCAATAAGGATAGGGGTGTCGGACCCACTTGGGAAGGGTTTCGGCACAGCGAGGTGCCCTTGGGCCCCCATGCCCGCACGTTGATCCTGTTGCACAGGGGGGTAGCACCCCCAACGCCCTGTGGAGTTGCCGCCAACCCTGCGGTCCTGTGCCCGCGACAGTCAGCGCCACACACCCGGAAGCGGGAGCGGGCAGGGTGCGTAGGTCGTCTCCAAGGGGCCCTGGGCGCGGGTGATCAAGAGGGATCCGCGCCGGGAGCGCATGGGTCCGTGGACGGATGCTGGGCCGGCTGCATGGGAGAGGTAGGAGCCCACCTCCATGAGGCCTTCGGCCGTCTCGATGCCTCCCTCGAGAATGTAGTTCTCCTCCGTGAAGGCGTGCCATTCGGTCATGGCACTGGTCCAGTGCGGCAGCACTCCCAAAACCCAGAACCCCCCACCCGTCTCGGTATCCTCACGCAGGGTCTTGCGGCCGGCTCCCGCGGGAAAGCCCGCTGTCCTGGGCTGTTCCCACGGCACGTCGGCCAGATGTACCGGTCCGATCAGGCGATGCCGGGGCGCCCCGGGCTCATCGTGGGCCGAGGCGGTCAGCAGGACAGGGCCCGAAGTGAAGACGAGCGCGGTCGCACCAGCATCTCCGACGACAGTGCGACCGGTGGCGACCCCTGCTGGAACGAATTGGTACCCGTAGCGCTCCACTGATGCTGATCCCATGGTCAGCGATCCTTCGAGCATGAGGAACTCGAGGTCGCAGCTCCAGTACCCGGCGGCGACCTCACCACCGGCCGCAAAGGTCACCACCAGGCTTTGTGCCCCGGAGTCGGGGTCACGATTGAGGTCCCGGACGGTGACGTCACCGGTGGACATGGCCTCAGGGAGGTCGACGGTGCGAGCCGGGTAGTCCTCCACGTGGATGAAGTCCACGACGGGTAGCGCCACGATGATCTCCTGGGGTGTCGGATGCGGGGGCCGCAGGGTGGTGTCGCTGGCCTACTGCGCCAAACTTTCTCGGCGGAGGTGTCGGAACGTGCTCACTTCGGGGTCACCTCTGTCGCGAACCAACCCTTGGCGTCCTTCTCCCACTTGTAGAGGTGGATGTCGTCGATGCCGTAGAACTCGTGGTTCTTCCCGGGGTTGATGCTGTTGCCCGAGGGAGTCTCGGCGCTCGGGACGTGAAGGGCTTCCAGCGCCTGGGCGACCTTGTCGGCGTCCAGGGACTTGGCTTGCTCGGCGGCCTTCGCGTAGGCGTAGGCGCAGTCGGCGGCGATGGCCGTGCCCTTGGGAGAGGTCGCCCCGCTCTTGGGTCCGACGTTGACGCCGTACTTCTTCTCGATGGCTTCGATGTGGGTGCGGTACCCCGCCTGCCACGAGGCCCGGTCACGCAGCAACCACGGGTAGTTCGAGGAGGAGAAGACGGTGCCTGCGGCAGCATCCCCCGCAGCTTCGATGAAGGCGATGTTGAACAGGCCGGACCCGCCCATCAGGATGCCGTCATAGCCGGCTGCCTTCTTTGCGGCCATCGTCTTGGCGCCGGCTGGGTTTGTCGAGATCCAGATGGCCTCGGCCCCCTTGGCCTTGAGTGCCTGGACGTAGGCAAGGTGGGAGGCGTCGTCGGCGACGGTCTTCTCCCAGCCGACGTACTCCAGACCTTGCTGGGGTGCCTTGTCGCGGAACTGTTGGTCGAAGAAGCTTCCGGTGTCGTCGGCCTCATAGATCAGTCCGACCTTCTTCACCTTCGCGTCGGTCTTGAGATAGGCCAGCATCTTGTCGACGTTGAGGGCGTTGGGGTCCTGCGAGCGGAACCCGTATTTCAGGTCCGCGAAGGTCCCGGCCGCGACCGCCGGCTGACAGTTGATCATCTTGTTCTGTTCGAACGCTCCCTTGGCGGCGTTGTAGAACGAGGTGATGGATGGCCCGACCACCATCTTCACCTGCTGGTTGCCAGCGAACTCGTTGGCCTGCTGGACGGCCTTGCCCGGGTCCAGGCCGGAGTCGCGGGTCTCGAGGACCACCTGAGCGCCCCCGATCCCACCTTCCTTGTTGATCTGGTCGATGACGACGTTGAGCGAGTTCTGCTGCGAGATGCCCAGCACCGCGAACGGCCCGGTCATCGGACCGATGAGACCGAAGCTGACCTTGTCCGTGCCGGCCTTCCAGCCGGCGGTGTTGCCATCACTGCTCGCGCCAGTGGGGTCGGCGGAGCCCGCCTTGCCGCTGCAGCCGACGAGCACGGTCAGGGGAATGACCGTCAGGGTGGCCCACGTCTGGTATCTCATGGCGAACTCCTCATCTGGGTGCGTTCCTATGGGCGGAACGCCGTATCAATGATGATAGGGGTGCGGGGGCATCTTGGGAAGAGGCGTTGACAGCGAGTAATAGGGCTTCTAGATTGGAACGACATTCCATAGAGCGGAATCGGCCTCCGGGCTCCTCGGGTACGAGGAAGTCCGGACCGGCACCGGTCCACGATGAAGCGAGGCCATGACCATGACGCACGACGGGTCCAATGCATTGATTCCCGGGGTCAGCGCCGTCTTTGTCGGGGTGAGCGACCCCTCCCGGCATCGTGACTTCTACTGTGGGCAGCTCGGCTTCGCGGTCTCGGCTGACGGTGTGGTGCCAGCCGAGCAGGCGAGGAGCCTGTGGGGTGTGGACCACGCGGTGCCCTACACGGTGCTCTGCGCCGCGGGAGCGGCGCACGGACAGATCGTGTTGCTCACGGTGCCCGATGCGGCGGATGGTGTCCGCCCGCACACGGCTGACGTCGGGCTTGTCGGAATCGATGTGTACACCGATGACATCGTGCAGACCCACGCCGACCTCACCGCCGCGGGTTATGCGTGGGCGACCGCGCCAGCGACGTGGGAGGTACCCCTCGGCGACAAGCAGGTCACGGTCACCGAGGGCTTCTGCCACGCACCCGAAGGGACGGACATCGTCTTCGTCCAACCGGACAGCCCGCGAGGCACGGCGGCGTGGTCGGCAGAGCCGGACCGGCCGTATACCGAGGTCACGTCGCTGGTCTGCCACGTGCTTGATGTCGAGTCCGAGGTTTCCTTCTGGGGACCCGAAGGGCTGGGTCTCGAGGTCTGGTACGACGTGTCCTTCACGTCTCCCGGGCTGGAGGAGATGGCCGGGCTTCCCTCGGGCACCACGATGCGACTGGCCTTCCTCGCTGGCCGCAGAACAGCTCGAATCGAGGTGACCCAGGTCGGCGATGGCGGCGTCGGTTCTGACAACCGTGCTCGGCAACGCACTGCTCGAGCCCTCGGCCACAGCGGGTGGCTCGTCGAGACGCCTGATCTGGATCGTGCGCTCGACCGGGTCCGCGACAGCGGCGGGCGGGTTCATGCGGGACCCCTCGACAGCCGGGGCGGCCTGTTTGGCACGCGCCGTGTTGCGTTCGTGGACACTCCCGGTGGTATTCCCGTCACCATTCAGGAGCACAGCGCATGACCGTCGGCGAGATGACCTCATTGATGGGCCGACCAGCTGTCGAGACCCCGGTCCGGATGCTCGACTCCCTGACCCAGCAGGATCTCGCGGGAGTTCTCGACTGCTTCGACCCCGCTGAGGACACCTACGTCTTTGTCGAGGGACCCCGATGGACCAACCGCGGAGGGGAGCGTATTCGTGACGGGTGGCGCGACTACTTCGTTGCCCCTCAGAAGCTCGCGTCCTGGGCATGGGTCGAAGGGCCCGAGGTGCACGAGTCCGGTGACCTCGCGCTCGTCGCAGGCGTGATCCGCTATGACTTCGAGATCGACGGCGCGTCCGTGCCGATGAAATTCCGGATGACCTGGGTGCTGCGTCGGGCGCACGGGGAGTGGCGGATCCTGCACGAGCACGGCTCGCAGCCCCTACCCGACCCCTATGGCACGGGTGACTGGCTCCGGCCGGACACGGAAATCCTCGACAGCTGAGAGACTTCAGGCGACTTTGGGGCGGCCAGATCGTTGACAGCGCGGGGCCCTAGGGCCTTTACTTGGAACAGCGTCACCGATAGTGGAACCGATTCTCCATTGCGGTACGGTTCGCCATTGAAGGAGAATGCACATGCCTGTGACGGAAGACTTCCACACATCCTGCGGGGGCGCGCGCAGGCGTTGGTGCGTCGCGGAAGTGTCGAGCACATGAGCCCCGAGGTCGTTGTCAGCGGGCTGTACTCCGGCGCCATCTACGCCCTCGTGGCGCTCGGGCTCACCATCGTCTTCCAGCCCACCCGCATCATGAACTTCGCCCAGGGTGAGGCCATGGTCCTCGGGGCGGCGACAAGCTACGTGGTGGTCACGCTGCTTGGTTGGGGCTGGCCAGCAGCCATCGCCATCGGCATCGTGGCTGCGGTGATCATGGGCCTGCTCATGGAGCGGATGATCATCCTGCCCGTACGTCTGTCAGGCTCCCGGTTCGCGTGGATCATCGCGACCCTCGCTGCCGCCCTGATCTTCCAGTCGCTGTTCACCCTCAGATTCTTCGACGTCGACGCACTGCGTCCGTCGCCGATGATCAACGGGTCGATCAGCCTGGGATCGCTCACGGTCGAGTGGCAGCAGCTCCTCGCGATCGTCATCGTGCTCGTGACGGTTGCGGGATACGCCCGCTTCCTCAAGAGGTCCATGTATGGGCGAGCAATCCGAGCCGCCGCGCAGAATCCGGATGCTGCCGTCCTCATGGGCATTCCTGTGCAGCGGATCATCGTGCTCAGCTTCGTCATCGGTACGGTCATCACGGCGCTGGCGGGGATTCTCGCGTCCCCGGTCATCTTCATCGCACCCGCTGCAGGCCTGCTCTTCACCATCAAGGGATTCATCGCTGCGGTGATCGGCGGAGTCGGGTCTCCAGGTGGCGCGCTTGCAGGAGGCCTCATCGTGGGTCTGTTGGACAACGTCGTGCGCGCCGCCGTTGGTGGCAGCGCAGGAAACTTCGCCGTCTTCATCGTGCTCGCGGTGATCCTCGTGTTCTTTCCCGCCGGATTGTTCGGCAAGCCGATGGAGGCGCACTGATGACGTCCACCCCCAGCCCCTCCGCCCCACGCGCGAGCGTCTTCGAGAGCGATGGCTACATGCGCGCTCGCCGATGGGGACTTCGGGGGCTGACCCTGGTGATCCTCGTCGTCCTGCTCCTGTGGCCGCGGATCACCGACTTCTACAGCTACAACGCGGCCTACTACAACGGTGTCGTGGCCTCCGCCGCCATCTCTGCCATCCTCACGATCTCGCTCAACCTGTCCATGGGCTACGGCGGACTCCTGTCGATGATGCACACCGGACTGCAACTGCTCGGCGGCTATTCGGTGGCCCTCATCGCCACCAAGGCCGGCCTGCCCTGGATCGTCGGACTCGTCGGCGCGGTGGCGCTCGGAGTCATCTTCTCGCTGTTGGTGATCAGCATCAGCCTGCGAGCCACCTATCTGTATTTCGGCATGATCACGCTCGCCGCTGACCTCATCGTCGTCGAGGCAGGGCGAGCCTGGACCGACGTCACGGGCGGAGTGGTCGGAATCAGCGGGGTGCACGCCACGTGGGGCGGTGAGGTGATGCCCAAGGAGGTCTTCTACTACATCGTGATCGCCTGCTTGGCGGCCGTCTATCTGTTCCAGCGCAACCTCGTGAAGTCGGGTGTCGGGCGCGAAGCCATGGCCGTGCGCGAGTCCCCGGAAACCGCATCGGCGATGGGTATCTGGCCGGCTCGCACCAAGGTGACGATCTTTGCGATCGCCGGTGGCATCGGGGGCCTGTCCGGTGGGCTGTACTCGCTCCAGCTGGGGTTCGTGAACCCCGACATCGGGCTGCTCGACAATGGCCTCATCTTCTTCCTGGGGCTCTTCCTCGGGGGTATCGGATCGCTGGTGGGTCCCCTCGTCGGTGTGGGCGCTGTGGCTCTGCTCATGGAGATGATCAAGGACCAGGCGCGCTACACCACGCTGATCCTCGGGCTCGTCCTGCTCGCCTCCATGATGGTCATTCCCCGGGGCATCGTCGGGACGTGGAGTGCCAGTCGCTTCGGCCGTGACCGGATTGACGATGACGGATCCTCAGGAATCGGGTCGGTGCCCGACTCGGTCGTCACCGTCGTTCCTCCCGAAGATGGCGCCGCGGCGCTCGAGGGCGTCGGCCTGGTCAAGCACTTCGGTGGGGTCAAGGCGACCGACGGCATCAACGTGCGGGTCATGCCGGGCACGATCCACGGGATCATCGGGCCCAACGGCAGCGGCAAGTCGACGCTCGTGGGCGTCCTGACCAGGTATCACCGGCCCGACGAGGGCAGTGTGCTGATCCAGGGGGTCGAGGCCCCACGGAACCCCCATGGTGTCGCTGCGGCGGGAGTGACGCGCGTGTTCCAGATCCCCCACCTCTTCGAACGTCTCAGTGTCATCGACAACGTGGTCACGGGCATGCGGATGCGCGAGGACTACACGTGGATCGGTGCCGTGCTGCGCAGCCCCACCTATCGCCGCCAGACCCGTGAAGAGCGAGTGGAGGCGCTCGACCTGTTGCGCTTTGCCGGTCTCGGCCAGCGAGCCGAGTGGCTCGCCGGCTCGCTCTCGCATGGTCAAAAACGTTTGCTCGAGGTCATCCGAGCAGTTGCCACGCAGCCGCGGGTGCTCATCCTTGACGAGCCGGCGACCGGCTTGACCGCCGACGAGCTCACCGCTCTCGCCGACCTCTGCGGCGCCCTGCGGGACCGCGGCATCGCTGTCCTGCTCATCGAGCACAACATGGAGTTCGTCATGAAGCTGTGCAGTGTCATCACCGTCATCGAGAGCGGGAAGGTCATTGCCGAAGGATCACCTCAACACGTGCGGTCATCTCCAGCCGTCATCGCGGCCTATCTTGGCCCCGACGTGTCCGAGGGAGCGCAGCCGCAGATCGTCGCGGCGGGCACCGAGGAGTTCGACGCATGAGTCTTCTCGAGCTGCGCGACGTCCACGCGGGATACGGCGCGGTCCGTGCCGCGACGGGGATCGACCTGACCATCGACGAGGGTGAGTTCGTCGTCCTGCTCGGTCCCAATGGGGCCGGCAAGAGCACGACGCTCCGGGTCATCTCGGGATTGCTTTCTCCCACGGCTGGATCGGTGCACTTCCGTGGCGAAGACGTCACTCGACTCCCCGGCTGGAAGCGAGTGGGACTTGGTCTCGGTCACGTACCCGAGGGTCGCCAGGTTTTCTCGGAACACACGGTCGAGGAGAATCTCCAGCTGGGCTTCTTCCCACACCGGCGAGACGAGATCAGGGCCGACCTGGAGCAGATGTACGACCTGTTCCCGAGGCTCGCGGATCGCAGCAAGCAGCTGGCAGGCACGTTGTCGGGAGGCGAGGCACAGATGCTCGCCGTCGCTCGCGCGCTGATGTCGCGCCCGTCGCTGCTCATGCTCGACGAGCCCTCCCTCGGTCTGGCACCCCTGAAGGTGGCCGAACTCTTCGAATACCTGTCGCGGCTGCACCAGGAGCGCAACCTCGCGATCCTGCTCGTGGAGCAACAAGCCCGCACGGCGTTGCAGCTTGCCGAGCGGGGCTACGTCCTCGAGCGCGGCCGGGTCGTCGTCTCGGGCCCCGGGGCGGAGTTGCGGGACGACCCGCGGGTCCAGGCTGCCTACCTCGGCGGCTGAGCCCAAGCGACAGGCCGTTGCAGAACCCAGCACACAACGCAGAGCCCGTATGCCGTTGAGCGAGTCAACGGCATACGGGCTCGTTTTGCGTTGGGTCAGCTGCGGCCCGTGGGTCGGTGCAGGTAGCGGCCGGTTGGCTCGCCGGCGAGGACACCGTCCGCGAGGACGCGGTTGCCGCGCACGAAGGTGTCGGTCACCTTGGCCGACATGGCAAAGCCCTCGAAGGGGGTGTATTCCTGGGTCGACTCCGAATCCTCCGCCCGGACCGTCCACGACGCCTCGGGGTCGACCAGGGCGATGTCTGCGTCATAGCCCTCGGCGAGCACTCCCTTGGAGCCGAGACCAAAACGCTGTGCGGGGTTGAAGGCGCTCAGGGCGGCGATCTGGTGATACGGAAGACCTCGGCGGGTTCCCTCGCTGATCAGCCCTGCGAGGAGGTACTCGGCACCGCCGAAGCCCGACTTCGCGAGGAAGACGTCGTCGGCCGGGTCGCCGAACTTCATCTCGGCGCTGCAGCAGGCATGGTCGCTGCACACCCAGTCGATGGATCCGTCGAGGACGTAGCCCCACAATGCGTCGACATCCTCGGGAGAGCGCAGCGGTGGGTTGACCTTGCCGCCAACACCGCTCGCGGTTTCGTAGCTGGCCAGCAGGTGGCCGACGGTGACCTCGCGGCGGAAGTTGATGTGCGGGAAGGTCCGCGCCATGGCGAGTGCTGACTCGACCGCCTTGCGCGAGGTGAGGTGGAGCAGGTTGATGTTCGCGAGCCCGGTCTCGTGGGCCAGGTAGGCGGCGATGTGCACGGCCAGCCCCTCGGAGTGAGGCGGTCGAGAAGCGCTGTAGGCCTCCAGGCCGGAGAGAGTGCCCTCCTGCTCGACGATCTTGGTGTAGGCCGTCATGATCTCTGCCGTCTCACAGTGCAGGGAGCACGAGATCTGGTCCGCGAGCTCGGGGTTCTCCTCACGAGCTCGCTGCACAGCACGCATGACGAACTCGAAGTGCGCGTAGTCGTAGCGCTCGCCCGGGGGCGTCATGAGGAAGGAGCTCTGGTCCTCGGATCGACCGTGCAGTCCGTGACTGCCATAGAACATGAAGATCTTGAACGAGCTGACACCGTGCTCCGTGACCAGGTCAGGCACCTCCGCGAGGTGCTCCTGACTCATGGGGGCAAGGTGGTAGCCGTAGTCGACATAGGCACGCCCCTTCGAGGCCTCGAGCACCTCGGGGAAGAACTCGGAGTACGGGCCACCCTTGTTGAGGTAGTACTGGCCGGTGCGCATGTAGGACAGGGCCGTGGTCACCCCGCCCTGGGCGCTCGCTCGAGACTCCGAC
>JBDSIV010000035.1:0-5339 GCA_039917755.1 Knoellia sp.
TGTTGGCACCGTCGAACGCTCCGCCCGCGCCGTAGTTGACCACCCACGAGTCGTTGATCGCGACCTTGAACTCATAGGTCCCTGCCGGGAGAGTGAACGTCGTGGCGTATGCCGTGGTGTCGCCGACCCGGGTCAGCTTGCTCGCGTCGCACTCCGGCTGCCAGTCGGCCGAGCACCCGATCTCGGACTGGAGCGAACCGGCAAGCGTGACGGACGTGGTCTCGGCAGCGGCCGGACTCGCGCCGGCAACACCCGTCATGAGCGGCGCGAGAGCGACAGCGGTCGCTGCGACGACGGCATACAGGCGGCGGGGACTGGGCATGAGTGCTCCTCCGGGTCGCCGCTCCACCCTCGTTGGTGCGCGGACGCAGCACTGCTGTGACACAGACCTGATGAGGAGGCTATCGCCATCCTGCGCATCTCGCCTTGTGTGCCTGAGGTCTGTGATCGGGCCCGCTCAGGCACACAGGGCAGGATGTGGCGGGTGAAACAGTTCGTGCTGGGCGCAGTCACCACTCTCGTGGCGCTGGTCGTCGCCGCCCTCCTTCTCGTGTGGTCGGTGGGGAGCCCGGGCTCGGGTTCCGACGTCGCGGTGCCGAGGGTGAGCGCCAGCCCGCGACCATCCGTACCCACGAACCTCGCCAAGGGCGAGACCTGGCTCGACGACGTCCGGCTCACGAGCGCCCAGGTCGTCACCGGCGACGGGGGTCTGCGCGACGTGACCGCGATCGGCTCGGCCGTGACCCTCACCGGCGACGGGCTGCGGGCCGGGCGCCTCGACATCGACGCGATGCTGCCGTTCGACACCGCGGCGGCGCAGATCGGCGCTGGTGTGACCCTGTTTGCCGCGGGCGATGGAATCGCGGGTCTGCGACGCCAGGTCAGCGTCCTGGGTCGTGAGGTCGAGGTGCGCGCCACTGGCTCGGTTCACGCGGTGGACGGCCAGCTCGTCATCACTCCGCAGACGATCGACCTCGACGGCCCCGACTGGCTCGACACCGCGGCGTCGGCGATCGTGCGTCAGCTCGTGACGATCCGGCACACGGTGCAGGGTGTCCCCGACGGGATGGCACTCACAGCCGTGTCCGTGCAGGAGGGTGGCTTCCGCGCCCACCTGCGTGGTGATGATGTCACCATCTCCCGCTGACTCCCCAACTGATTGCCCCCTTGGAACCAATCAGTTGAGCGTGCGAGTGGCGCGAGCCTCGAACGCCCGGGCGGCAAGGTCCTCGTCCGCCGGATAGCTCACCTCTTCGAGGGAGAGGCCGTGGGCCGGCATCACCTTGACCCGAGCGTCTCGCGCGCCCTTCGTGAGGATCGTCCTCGGGAAGTCGACCTCCGCACGCCCCAGACCTACGGGCACCACCGAACCCACCAGCGCGCGAACCATGCTGTGGCAGAACGCATCCGCGATGACCGTGGCCTCGATCATGCCGTCGGCGGCCCGTTCCCACGAGTAGGTGAGCAGGGTGCGCACGGTCGTCGCGCCCTCTCGCTTCCTGCAGAACGCCGCGAAGTCGTTGAGCCCCTCGAGTCGACGCGCGGCCGCGTCCATCGCGCCCACGTCGAGCGCCTCCTTGATGACGACGGTGTCGCGTCGGCGCAGCGGGTCGAGCACTGCGAGGTCGTCACAGAGCCGATAGAGATAGCGACGCCGCAGGGCGGCGAACCGAGCATCGAAGCCCTCGGGTGCCCGCGAGACGGCCCGCACCACGATGTCGGCAGGGAGGATGCCACCCAATCGCGCCCGTGCGGCAACCTCGGGGGTCCGGTCGCTGCGTCCCGGCACGATCCCCCACGCGTCTGCCTCGACATCCGCGTGCACGACCTGCCCGCGTGCATGCACTCCGGCATCCGTGCGCCCAGCAACCGTGAGCCGCACCCGCTCTGGCGCGCGCAACAACGTCGTCAGAGCGCTCGACAGCTCCCCCTCGACGGTCCGAAGTCCGGGCTGGGCAGCCCAGCCGGAGAAGTCGGTGCCGTCATAGGCGAGGTCGATTCGCACCCGCAACAACGTCATGGGTCCGCAGCCTAGGACACCGGTCCTCACGAGTTCCCCCGCTGCTCGTGCGAGACGGTCTACGGTCAAGGACGTGATGAACGCACGCGCGCAGATGGCTCGGGCCCAGACGGCATACGCCACCTTCGTCGCTGCCACCGAGAAGGTCGCCGAGACCACGATCGGGCTCACGGGCCTCGTCGAGATCGGGGACGACACAACCCCGGCTGAAAGTGGGGGGCACTTCGCCCTCATCGAGCCTGACCAACAGCTCACGCGCCTCTCGCACATCGTCACTGGTGGTCTCGTGGGCCGGGCAGGACCCGAACACCCGTGACACTGCGCCCAGAGCGGTTGGCCATCAGCTCCGCCTTCTTCGTGCAAGGCCTGCTGTTCATCACCTTGACCCTGCGGCTGCCAGTCGTGCAGGACCTCCTCGACCTGTCAGCGTTGGCCCTCTCGGGGATCATGCTCATGCTCGTGCTGCTCGCCGGTGCGGGATCGGTCGTCGCCGAGACCCTGGCCCGCCACTTCGACAGTGCGCGCACCCTGCGTCTGGCCTTGGTCATCATCGCCGTGGGATTCGTGCTCATCGCCATGGGGGTGCGTGGGGACGGATCGCTCCCCGTCTTCGCGCCGGGTGTCGCCGTCTATGGACTCGGCCTCGGTGCCAACGACGCCGCGAGCAACATGCAGGCCGTGGCCCTCGAGCACCAGGTCGGCCGACCGGTGATGCCGTCCTTCCACGCCGCGTGGACCGCAGGCGGCCTCCTCGCCACCGGCTTGGCGTTCGTGCCCGTGAGCTTCCCCGTGATGGTCGGCGCCCTGACGCTCGCACCCCTGGCCGTCCTCGCCACTCCCCTGTTGCGTCGTGCCATCCCGGGGATCGCTGAGCCGGTGACCACCGAGGAACTCGGGATTCCCTGGTCGCGCATCTTGTTGGTGGGCGTCGCCCTGATCCTCTTCTACATGGTCGACACCTCAGCCACGGCCTGGGGGCCGGTCTATCTCAGCAGTCCGCTGGTCTTCGACAACCCACCCACCAACAGCGCGATGTTTGCGCTCGCGACGCTGCCCTATCTCGCGGCAACGCTGCTCGCCCGCCTCTTCGGGGATGCTCTGACAACTCGCCTTGGGGCGCGGACCCTCGTTCGCGCCGGCAGTGTCCTCGCGTTCATCGGTCTGGCCATCATCGTGTTCGCTCCGCGCTCGATGTGGCAGATCGGCATCCTCGGCTTCTTCGTGGTCGGCCTCGGCGTCGCCGTCATCGCCCCACTGGCCTTCTCGGCGGCGGCCCGCATCGCGAGTGAGACCTCGCAGGCTGGCATGGACGACGCCGCTCACCGCGCTCGTGTTGATGCGGTCATTGCTCGCTTCAACCAGTTCAACTACGTGGGCGCGCTTCTCGGGGCTGTCCTCACTGGCGCGATCGGCAGCGGCAACCTGCGGATCGGGTATGCCGTCCCGATGGTTCTCATCCTCGCGATGCTTCCGCTGGCGAGACACTTCGTCGGCCCCCGAGCGCCTGCACCGGTCGACAGCAGTTCCCTCGCTCTGACTCGCACGCCACCGGGACTATCGACATCCTCTGAGGGTGACGGCCCCACCTCGGGCGCAGCAACGGACATGCAGTAGCCCCGCCCAAGGGCCATCGGGCCGACCGAACGAGCGTGCCAACGCGGCATACTCTCGTCCACTGCATGTCCATTGCTTCGGAAGCCCCGCGGCTCTGTGCGCGGCACACCCGCCGGAATGAGCCCACGCACGCACACGGGCCGCCCACCAAAAGGTGAGCGGCCCGTGTGAACGGCGAAGGCAGGTCAGGCGTCGTCGCCCTCGGCCTGCTGCTTGGCCTCGCCACCAGCAGGCTCGAAGCCCGCTGCCTTGGCGTCGTCGACCGAAGCGAACCAGAACTCGGCCTCGGTCTGGTCGTACCACTGCGAACCCTCGACGTGGTACTTGCCGGAGTCGGCGTTGCCCTTGACCGTGTGGCCCTCGGGGGCAGAACCGTCTGCGGTGGGAGCGACGGCGCCCTTGGGCAGCTCTGCTGCAGCAGCGGCCTCGGTGGCGGGAGCGTCGGCGGCCTCAGCCTCGACGGCCTCGGTCTCGACGACGTCCGTGTCAGCAGTCTTGGCCTCAGCAGCCTTGGACTCCTTGACGGCGCGCTTGGTCGCACCCTCGGCCTCCTTGACGGTGGCCTTCTTGGCAACGGGCTCGCGGACGAGCTCGATGACCGCCATGGGGGCGTTGTCGCCCTTGCGGGGACCGATCTTGGTGACACGGGTGTAGCCACCCTGGCGCTCGGCCATGTCGGGGGCGATCTCCACGAAGAGGCGGTGGACGACACCCTTGTCGCGAACGACCGTCATGACCCGACGACGGGCGTGAAGGTCGCCGCGCTTGGCGAACGTGATGAGGCGCTCGGCGAGCGGACGAAGGCGCTTGGCCTTGGTCTCGGTCGTCGTGATCGAGTCGTGCTCGAACAGCGCGGTCACGAGGTTGGCCAGGATGTGGCGCTCGTGAGCCGGGCCGCCTCCGAGACGGGGACCCTTGGTGGGCGTAGGCATGTCTTTATCTCCTAGGGGTTAAGTCAGCGCGTCAGAGCTGCTCGTCCTCGGCGAACGACGCGTCCTCTGCGTCGTCGGCGTCGGAGAAGCTGAACTCGTCGTCGTAGGAAGCGATCTGGCTCGGGTCGAAGCCGGCGGGGCTGTCCTTCAGCTGGAGACCGAGGCCGACCAGCTTGGCCTTGACCTCGTCGATCGACTTGGCTCCGAAGTTTCGGATGTCCATGAGGTCGGCCTCGCTGCGCGCGGTGAGCTCGCCCACAGAGTGGATGCCCTCACGCTTGAGGCAGTTATAGGACCGCACGGTGAGGTCGAGGTCCTCGATAGGAAGTGCCAGGTCAGCGGCGAGGGCGGCGTCAGTCGGCGACGGGCCGATGTCAATGCCCTCGGCCTCGACGTTGAGCTCACGGGCCAGCCCGAACAGCTCGGTCAGGGTCTTGCCCGCCGAGGCCACCGCGTCGCGCGGCTCGGTGGAGGACTTCGTCTCCACGTCGACCACGAGCCGGTCGAAGTCGGTGCGCTGCTCCACGCGGGTCGCCTCGACCTTGTAGGTCACCTTCAGCACCGGTGAGTAGATGGAGTCCACGGGGATCCGGCCGATCTCGGCGTCGGCGTCCTTGTTCTGCGTGGCCGAGACGTACCCGCGGCCACGCTCGACGGTCAGCTCGACCTCCAGCTGGGCCTGGTCGTCCAGGGTGGCCAGCACCAGGTCCGGGTTGTGGACCTCCACCCCGGCGGGCGCCGTGATGTCGGCCGCGGTGACCTGGCCGGGGCCC
>JBDSIV010000036.1:0-5018 GCA_039917755.1 Knoellia sp.
GGGCTCGGAAGTAGGCCTCGCGCTTGTCGATGATGCCGCTGATCTCGGCGACGGTGCGTCGCACGACGTCGGGCTCGTTGCGGTTCGCGACACCGGCGACGTGGGCCAGTCCGGCGAACGGAGTGAAAGTGCCGCCACCGAAATCGAGCACATAGATCTGCGTCTCGATGGGAGTGGTGGTCAGGGCCAAGGAACTGACCAGGGTGCGAGCGAACGTGCTGCGGCCCGTGCGCGGTCCACCGACCACGGCCACGTGACCGGCGGCGCCACCCAGGCGGAGGACGAAGAGCTCCCGCCGCTGCTCGAGCGGACGGTCGACGATGCCCATGGGGATGACGTAGGAGCCCTGGGCCCTCCACCGCTTGCTCACAAGACCCAGCTGCGGATCCGGAGCCAGGTCGCCGAGCAGTTGGTCAAGGGAGTTGGGAACGTCGAGCGGCGGCAGCCACACCTGGTGTGCGGGACGGCCGTGGCCCTTCATCCGGGCCACGGCGATGTCGAACACCGCGTGGGTCTCCTCGGGCTCGTTGGCGGCTTGCGGTGCCTCTTGGACCTTCGAGACCGCGGACACAGCCCTTGTCGTCGTGAACGGCAGCACCTGCATGTTGGATCCAGTGCCTCCGACGGCAGCCCGACGGCGCCGTCCCTTGGGCGGACCGGAAACGTAGGCCGCCTTGAACTTCAGAAGGGTGGTCTGGTCCGGCTTGAGGTAGCCCAGTCCCGGGATGGGCGGCAGCTCATAGGCGTCGGGCACACCGATGACGGTGCGCGACTCACCGGCTGAGAAGGTGCGCAGGCCAATGCGGTAGGACAGGTGGGACTCGAGGCCGCGAAGGCGTCCCTCCTCGAGTCGCTGCGACGAGAGCAACAAGTGCATGGACAACGATCGACCGAGTCGACCAATCGCCACGAACAGGTCGGCGAACTCCGGCTTCGCGGAGAGCAGCTCGGAGAACTCGTCGGCGACGATGAGCAGGGCGGGCAGCGGCTCGAGGTCGGCTCCGGCGGCGCGTGCCTTCTCGTAGTCGGTGACGTTGGAGAAGTTGCCGGCCGACCGAAGGAGTTCTTGGCGTCGGGTCATCTCACCCTGGAGCGCGTCCTGCATGCGCTCGACCAGGGTGAGTTCCTGACCGAGGTTCGTGATCACGGCGGACACATGTGGCATGTCAGCCATTCCAGCGAACGTGGCGCCACCCTTGAAGTCGACGAGGACGAAGTTGAGTTGCTCCGACGAGTGAGTCATCGCGAGCGCGAGGACGAGGGTGCGCAGGAGCTCGGACTTGCCGGAACCCGTGGCACCAATGACGAGTCCATGCGGACCCATCCCCTGTTGGGCCGATTCCTTGATGTCGAGGGCGACGACCTGACCGCTGGCACCGACACCGATGGGCACGCGGAGCCGGTCGCGCTGCAGACGGGGTCGCCACGCGGTGGTCGGGTCGAAGTCGCGCACGTCGCCGAGCCCGAGAAGGTCGACGAGTTCGGTGCTCGACGTCAGTGCGTCGCGGACCTCGACCTCGCCACTGACGAACATGGGAGCAAGGCGACGCGCGGCGGCCTCGGCCTCCGTCACGCTCATCTGGTCAGCGAGGCCCTTGGCCCCACCACGACTGAGACTGAGGATCTCGAACGGAACGCGACCGGCCGGCATACCCGGCCTGGTTGCATCCACAGCGAGACGCAAGGTGGTTGTTGAGTCGAGCTCTCCCCACTGGTCGGGCAGGTCCAGCACGGTGACTCCGAGAACGCCGTCGTCGGTCACGAGCGGGTTGTGGCGCGGAAGCCGCGCACCATCCACGATGACAATGACGTGAGGGGCCGGAGCCTGGCTGGTCGGTCCGAAACGCGGTCGGTCCGTGACGTCGTCGGGGAGCAGTTCGAGGAGTTCGTCGACGGACTCGGCGACGAGCCGCATCGGCCCGATGGCGTCGCGCTCGCGCGGGCTGAGCGCGTGGGGCAGCCACTTGAGCCAGTCCCACTGGTCGCGCGAGTCGGGGCTCGTCAACGCGGCCACGATGAGGGAGTCCGGCGAGTGCATGAGCGCCGCATTGACGACGAGCGACCGGGCGAGCGCCCGCGAGGGGCCAGCTTCGCCGGTGATCTGGATCCGCGACCAGGCCGACATCGACACGGAGGCGGGAAGCCCGTGCTGAACTCGATGGGTCGTGAGCAACCGGTGCAACCCGGAAGCCGCGACCGGGTCGAGCTGTGCCAAGGGCGGTGTCTCGGCGGGTTCGAGAGTGAGACACAACGGTTGGGAGGTGGTGCCCATGCGCACGTGGAGGAAGTCCTCGTCCTTGGGCAATCGCTCCCACACACGACTCTTCTCCTCGGCGAGGAGGGCAAGGGACGCCGGCGCGGGGTAGTTCCACAGCCCGGCCTCGCGCTGCTTCGCCGCTGCGTCGCGCACGGTGCCTCGGACCTCGGCAAGGTAGGCGAGGTACTCACGCCGGTTGGAGATGACCTCGGCATTGTGCTGCTGCCGGGTGCGCAACCCGCTCGAGAAGACAAAGCCCAAAGACGCGAGGAGGAACATGCCGGCCCCGATGTAGCCCGTGGCACCCTTGCCCGAGATGGCGACGAAGCCCATCGAGCCGACGCTGCCGAGCATTGGCACTGCCTGCATGAGCACGTTGCTGAGACCCTCGGCTGGCGTGATCTCCGGCGGGGGTTGCAGAACAATCCGGCCTGTCGGGACCGACGGCGCCTCTTGCCGTGTCCCTGCGACTGTCGCGGTCACGCTTTCCTCCCCGAGTGCTGGTACCGGAGTCAACTTATCCCGAGACGGTCGAGGGGGTGGAGGGCGCCGCACCATGAAGGGCTCGGGACGCCTATCCTTCGATGAGGCCGAGGCCGTAGGGACGAGGAGGGGTCGGTATGCCGGGGACGGACGCGAGCGGGGGGCTCCAGATCAGCCTCACGGCTGGCGAACGGCGCTACGACCTTGTGGTGCCCCTCGGCGCGCAGGTCACCGAGGTGCTTTCCGTCCTCGGAATCGCCTCCCGAGCCAACCCGCACGCCATCGCCACGCCCAGCGGTCGCGTTCTCGGACCGCACGACTCGTTCGACGAGTCGGTGCCCACCGGGTCCGTCCTCAGCGTCGTCCCGGTGACGACCCACGCGATCACTCGCGACATCCTCAACCTCGACCGTGGCCGAGGAGCCGGAGGTGCCCGCGCCAGCGCTCCGGCCGGTTCTGGAGGACGACACCGCGAGGCGGTTGAGGCTCCCAGCCGGCCGCAGGTGGATGAGTCGACTCGTCGCCGTGGGGAAGCGCCCGCATCGCCAGAGGCCTCCGACGTGACGGCGCCCCGATCGAGCCTGGCCCTCCCCCGCCCGGCCACTCCCCGGGCGGCCGGGACCCGAAGCCGGTCGAAGCCGCCAACACCACTGCCCTCGACCGCCGCGCAGCTGATGTGGCTGTCGGCCGCCTTTGGAGCGGTCATCAGCCTCGTTGCCGCATGGAGCCTCGCGCACTCAGCGGACGCCTCGTCGGCAGCGCCCTCGCTCTTCGGAGCGACCACTGCGTGGATGCCCACTGTTGCTGCCGCCCTCCTCGCCGCTGGCGCCATCGGCCTCGCGGCCCTGAGCAGCCAGAGGTCGCACCAGTTCGCGGCCGCCGCCACCGCCCCGGCGCTCGGGCTGGCTGCTGGGCTGACCCTGCCCCTGCCGGACTCGCCCGGGCGCGCATCCGTCGCCGTGGTGGCCGGCTGTGCCGTTGCGGTCCTGGCACTCGCCATCACCCGGACGAGGGTGGCCGTCGACTCCCCCGGTCACCGGACCGTCATGTCAGCCATCGGTGGGCTGGGCCTCCTCGTCGGACTCGGCACCGTACTGAACTGGCCCGGCCCGTCGATCGCCGCCATCGTCACCGGGCTGGGTCCGCTCCTCATGCGACTGCTCCCGACGACGAGCCTCACCGTCGACCCGACCCAGTTGGTTGACACTGAGCGACTGTCGACGACGATCTGGTCCGTGCGCGAACGCGGCGCCGGACGTCGCCCGAGGATCACGCGCGACGACATGCGCGCCCGGTTCGACGCGGCGCGCGAGATCGTGGCGATTGGCACCGCATACCTGTCGCTCGCCACGGCCGTCAGCGGCTGGCTTCTGGTGAGCACACCTTTGCGTGACACCGTCACGAGCTGGGGCTCGGTGGCCGTTCTCGTCATTGCGTCGCTCGCCTGTGGCTACCAGTCCCGCACGGTGCGCGATCGGTTGCCGCGCTACAGCATGCTCGCCGCGTGCGGTTCCCTGCTGCTCGCTGCTGCGTTCGCGCTGATCACCACCGGATGGTCTGGGGCCACGGTCGTGGTCTTCCTCGTGGGAACGGCCATCGCCTGGATCAGCGTCGCGAGCGCCGCGGCCATTGTGCGTGGATACCGGTCCACCCGGATGTCGCGATTCGCCGACTCCATCGAGACCCTGACCGTTGCCCTCTCCCTGCCGCTGGGCATCGTGGCCGCGGGCGGGGTGGAAGCATTCCGGCGGATGACCTCTGGTTGAGGCCATCCGCCGGATGAGTCGCTGACATCGTCAGCTCAGGTGCGTGCTTCGAGTCACTCCCAGACCTGGGGGCTGGACTCCTCGGTCCCGTCGAACCAGGTCTCTTCGTCCTCGTGCGTCAGTTTGTCGACATCCTGCGCCTGGTTCTTGTCGCCCTTGCGCGCGCCGCCACGCCCGGCCACACCAGAGGCTCCGGCGCCGCGACCGCCCGTGCCACGACCACCGGCCTTGCCGGCTCCCTTGGCGCCCTGTCCACCGCTCCCGGCGACGGGACCGCCACCCTTGCCTCCCACCTTGGGAACGCCGTACTTGCCCGAACCCGTGGAGCCCTTGACTGAACTACCACCTCGCCCAGTAGCACCACCGCGTCCGGCAGCACCAGTCCCTCGCGCTCCGCCGCCAGCGCCCATGGGGGCACCACCGCTGGCGGGGCCGCCCGGTCGCATGGCCGAGCCGCGGGTTCCTGCACCCGACACGGTGCTTCGACCGGAGGCGGAGCCGCCTCGAGCCGA
>JBDSIV010000037.1:0-2717 GCA_039917755.1 Knoellia sp.
TCGAGGCCGCGATCGGGCCCCTTTCCAAGCCCGCCCCCAACCCCGAGACAGGCGAGGCCGACTTGCGCTGCGCAGGTCAACGGCGGGTGGAGGCTTTGGACGCGGTGCTCACTGGCGCCGCTGCAAACGATGCCTCTCAGCGGGATCCGGGTGGGGCCGCCACCGTCGTGCACGTGACCATGACGCTCGCCGACCTCCTCGCTGGCCTCTCGGGTGCCGAGGGAGGGCGCGGGGCTGGCATCGTCATGGGGTCCCGAGCCCGTCAGACCATGCTCGCCCCGTCCGTCGTGCGGCAGTTGGCGTGTGATGCTGACGTCGTTCCCGTCGTCCTCGGGGCACACGGTGAGGTCGTCGACCTGGGTCGGGTGACCCGCCTGTTCACGCGGGGGCAGCGCCGGATGTTGTGGCACCGAGACGGTCAGTGCACCTTCCCGGGATGCGACTCGCCTGCAGCCTGGACTCAGGCGCATCACATCGTGCACTGGGCCGATGGCGGCCCCTCTGACCTGTCCAACGCGGCACTCCTGTGCCAGCGCCACCACACTCAGGTCCACGAGCAACGGCTCGTCGCCAGCGTCCATCCACCCGATGAACGCGGACGATCCGTGACGTGGGACTTGACGTGGGGAAGTTACGACCGGATATTGCCCAAACGACAGGCCGAGTTCGCGCTCGCCCGAAAACGAGTCGAGGCGAGGCATCGCCGCCGGCGACTGGATACTGGTCTGCCGGACAGCTGGACGACGGCACTTCCTGAAGAGGTGTCGATGGACATCGCCGCAGAAATGGAAGCCGAGCACGAGCAGCGTTGGTACGACGCTGACCAGTGGTGGGATGTGCCTGCCTGATCCCTGGCGACTTGACGTGGCTCTGACAGGTCGGCGACACGGCGGCGACGCAGCGGCGACACGACTACGACACGGCGACGACACGGCGGCCGCATCAAGTCAGCGATAGGTCGAGGGTGCATGGCTGATCCTCGTCGTCGCGGCGACGCGGAGTGGCTGACCAGCGTGAGCCCGGTCAGCCACTCCGTCGGTCAGCCACTCCGTCGGTCAGCCACTCCGTCGGTCGGCGGTCCAAACGCTCAACGCGTCAGCCGGTCGGCAAGGCGAAGACCACGTCGTCGGTGACCTCGAACGTCATGGTGTCGAGGTGTCCGCCGACAGCGTGCAAGGGTCGCGCACCGGTGACGAGTCCGCACGTGCACACCCGCCCATGCGGCTCGTCCTCGAACGCCACCGCGTGCACCCCCCGCGCCCACGCGTCAAGGATGAACTCGTAGTCGAGGAGGAACATCGCCGCAAGCATCGTGTCGCTCGACCCACGCGGCCCTGTCATTGCGCGGCGGAGCATGAGCATCTCGAGCGGCGCGTTGACGACGCGGACGTCGTAGGTGTGGTCCTTGTATCGAACCGGTTCGTAGTTGATCAACATGGAGCGTCGACTCCCTCAGGTTGTCCCGTCTTGACCGCGCCCCCCGCTGATAGAGGAGCGTCGGCCCAGGTCTTCTCCTGAGGGCACCGTGTCAGGAGACGCGGTTGCCGGTCGGCCACGTCCGGAGGCGTGCGGCCGACGATCCACCACCGGTGAGGGTGGCGCTCTGGACCCGATCACGATCGTCTCAATCGCGACGAGCACAACGTAGCCGGAGCCTCTGACAACGCCCACGAATCGTCCCCCGGTTCGATCGCTCAGTCAGCTGGCCCCATCAGATGGCACTCGCTCGCGCTGGAGAAGCGAGGCGCGGTCGGCGGTGGCGGTGTTCGCCAGAAATCTGCTGCCCTCGGATCTCACGATCCTGGTACACCTGATCACGGCGCTGGTCATCGGCGGTGGTCATCCGCGTCCGTCTCGTGTTCCGTGGAAGTCGGCGGAGCGAGGAACCCTCAGGTGGAGGCCTTCTCGAGCCGCTGACGCATCCAGTCGCACCACTGCACTGCGGCACGTCGCGTCCGCACCCCGCCCTCGAGCGTGAGCACACTGGCGAACTTCGGATGGCTGGGATCGGCAGCTTCTGGGTCACCCTCGAGCTCCGCCAGCTCACCTTCGTAGGCGGCGAGGCGCTCGGCGTGGCCCTCTCGAGACTCGGCGACCAGATCCAGGGCGGCGGCGCGGTCCAAGAGCCAGATGTTCCACAGTCGCAGTGTCTCGAGGTCACGCACCGGTTGGGGTTCAAGATCGCCAACCACCCACTGTCGCAACGCTTTGCGCCCAGCTGCGGTCACGGCATACCTTTTGGTTGGTCTTGGGCCAGCTCCCTCGATCACGGTATGCCGGACGAAGCGTCGCGCTTCCAGTCGCGCGAGCTCGGGGTAGATCTGGCCGTGGTGGGCGCTCCAGAAGTAGCCCACGGGCCGCTCCATCCGCCGGGCGAGGTCGTAGCCCGTGCTCGGTGATCGCGCCAGGAGCCCGAGCAGGGCGAATCCAAGGTTGCCTGTGGACTGGTCACGCTTCATATGTCAATGTTGACATATGAAGAGATGGGGCTGGATGCTGATGGTGGCGATGCTTGCGGTGTCAGGATTCTCGGGATGTGGCGCTGGTGAGACCCCGGGGAGGGAGGCAGGAGCCAGCGCACCTCTGACACAGGCTCCTTCGCCGACGCGCTCCCTGCCGAAGACGGTGGAGGAGCGGTGCAAGATCCCGGTCAAGGGTGATGTTGTCCAGATCCCCGCGGCGGGCGGGACGCTCAGCGCCGGCGTCATCGGTGAAGG
>JBDSIV010000038.1:0-12881 GCA_039917755.1 Knoellia sp.
TGGAGATCATGAACTCGCTCATGATCGAGGCACCGGCGGACGTGCCGGCGACCACTGCACCACGGGCATGCGCGCGGTGCAGGGCATCCCCGAGCGGTGTCCCCGGGAAGTATTGAGACAGGCGCAACTGGGAACCGCCACTCATGAAGATTCCCGTCGCCTGATCGATCAGGGCGACAGCTTGGGAGTCGTGGGCTTCGCGTCGGGACTGAGGATTGACCGTGTCGATGCTCTCGACGCCGAAGCGGCTGAACACCTCGCTGTAGGAGGCAACGACCTCATCCTGGAACGAGGAGGCCGTCGGGATGATGACGAGGCGCGAGCGTCGACCTCCGCTGATGCGGACGAAGCGTCGGAGCAGGGCCGCCCGTCCGACACGGTCCTCGGCACCGCCGATGATGAACAGCGTCGGCGTGGTGGAGGGGTAGCGAGGCATTGGGCCAGCCTAAAGGTCTTGGGCGTGCTCGACGGCAGGCGCGGGTGTCGGTGTGCCGTCAGCAGCATCGGCCTCCTCGATCTCTTCGCGGGTGATCCCGAGGAGGTGAAGGACGGCGTCGAGGTAGGGCACGTTGACGGCAGTGTCGGCCTGTTGGCGGACAATGGGTTTGGCGTTGAACGCGATCCCCAGCCCAGCCGTGCCGAGCATGTCGAGGTCGTTGGCGCCGTCGCCGATGGCGATCGTGCGCGCCAGCGGCAGGCCGGCCGCCTCGGCGAATTCGCGCAGCGCGCTGGCCTTGCCCTCACGGTCCACGATTGCGCCGACCACGCGTCCCGTAAGGCGGCCGTTCTCGACCTCGAGCCGGTTGGCCCGCGCGTGGTCGATGCCCAGATCGTCGGCAATGGGCTGCACGATCTCGATGAACCCACCGGAGACCAGTGCCACGGTGAAGCCGAGGCGCTTGAGGGTGCGCACCAGCGTTCGTGCCCCGGGCGTGAGCCGGACGGCAGCGCGGACGTCGTCAAGGACAGCAGCGTCCAGTCCCGCGAGGGTGGCCACTCGTGCGTGCAGACTCTCCGCGAAGTCGAGTTCACCGGCCATGGCGCGTTCCGTCACGGCGGCGACCTCGGCCTCGCGACCCGCATGGCGCGCCAGGAGTTCGATCACCTCGTCCTGGATGAGGGTGGAATCGACGTCCATGACGACGAGCCGCCGTCCGCGCCTGGCGAGCCCCGCCGGGGACACGGCGATGTCGACGTGCTCCTGCGCCGCAACGAGCGACAGCTCGCGTCGCAGGGAGTCGAGGTCGGCCCCACTGACGTCGAGCTCGAGCGTCGTCACGGGATAACGCGAGAGGCGGCGGATGCGGTCGATGTTGGCGCCGTGGTCGGCAACGGAGCGGGCCACCGCGGCGACGGCGCGCGCGCTCAGGGGAGCACCGAGGACCACGACAGCGGCGCGCCCTGTGGGGCGCCGCCGGTTGTCACCTCGACCTTTGGCCACGCTCACCGCGAGGCCGAGGTCCGCCCCGACGCCGTTCACGATCTCGCGCAGGGCCTTGGCCGTCCCACCGGGCGCGAGCAGCGCGGCCAGGGTCAGCTGGCCACGCACCACGACCTGCTCGAGGTCGAGGACGACAGCGCCCGTCGGCGCGACGGCATCGAACAGGGCACTCGTCACACCAGGGCGGTCATCGCCCATGAGAGTCACGAGCAGAGTGGACGGAAGCTTGGGCTGCTCGTCTGGGCCCGGTTGCATGGTCACGGGCACAGGTTAGGAGTTGACCGCGTCGCGCCACGCGAGAAGTTCACGGACCGGACCAAGGTCAGAGTTGGGACCGCTCAGGCCAGTCGTGAACGAACGCGTGCCCACGGCATACCGAGCGCAGGTGCAACGAGTTTTGGCGTATGCCGCGTGCTCCGGCTTGATCTGTACGCCGACGCGCGCTCGGGTCACGGCTCGAGCACCGTCCCCTTGCCGACCACGGTGATGCCTGAGTCTGTGACGGTGAAGCCGCGAGCGCGGTCGTGCTCAATGTCGAAGCCGACCGAGGTGTTCTCGGGCAGGTGGACGTTCTTGTCGATGATCGCGCGCCGCACCCGGCAGTTGCGTCCGATGTCGACGCCGTCGAGCAGGACGGAATCGTCGATCTCGGAATAGCTGTGGACGCGGACATCCGGGGAGACGATCGAGGAGTTCACCCGGGCGCCACTGATGATCACACCGGGAGAGACCATCGAGTTCAGGGCTTCACCGAAGCGACCCGACGCGCCGTGGACGAACTTGGCCGGAGGGTAGGGGCCATAGCTCGTGAACAGCGACCAGTCGTAGTTGTAGAGGTTGAAGATCGGGTGGATCGAGATGAGGTCCATGTGCGCGTCGAAGTAGGAGTCGAGCGTCCCGACGTCGCGCCAATAGCCCATGTCGCGCTCGGTGCCACCAGGGATGACGTTCTTCTTGAAGTCGTAGGCGTAGGCGGCGCCCTGCTGGACCAGGGCCGGGACGATGTCGCCCCCCATGTCGTGGGTGCTGTCCGGATCCTCGGAGTCGCGGGTCACCGCGTCCTGCAGGACGTCGGCGTCGAAGACGTAGTTGCCCATCGAGGCGAGGATCTCGCCGGGCGAGTCGGGCAGAGGGGCTGGGTCAGCGGGCTTCTCGCGGAACGCCGTGATCTTGGTGTGGTCCACGGCGTCGACCTCGATGACACCGAACTGGTCGGCCATGTCGATCGGCTGACGGATCGCGGCCACGGTGACACCTGCGCTGGACGCGACGTGCTGGTCGACCATCTGCGAGAAGTCCATGCGATAGACGTGGTCTGCGCCCACCACGACGACGATGTCCGGTCGCTCGTCTGTGATCGTGTTGAGGCTCTGGAAGATTGCGTCGGCGCTGCCTTGGTACCAGGACTTGTCGACGCGCTGCTGGGCCGGGATCGGCGCCACATAGTTGCCGAGCATCGTCGACATGCGCCAGGTCTTGGTGACGTGTCGGTCGAGGCTGTGCGACTTGTATTGGGTCAGCACGACGATCTTGAGGTAGCCGGAGTTCACGACGTTGCTCAGCGCGAAGTCGATCAGCCGATAGATCCCCCCGAAGGGCACGGCCGGCTTGGCCCTGTCGGCGGTGAGCGGCATGAGTCGCTTGCCCTCTCCACCTGCGAGAACGATCACGAGCACCTTGGGTCCACCGCTGCGGTATGCCATGCACGTCAACCTAGTGGAATGGGCAGTGCAATGTGACGGGCGTCTCGCCTTGGGGACCGGTCGTGGCTATGGTCGGCATGTGCGCGTCGACATTCTCAGCAAGGAATACCCACCCACGATCTATGGCGGGGCAGGGGTGCACGTCGCCGAACTCACTCGAGCTTTGCGCGAACGTGGCGACATCGACGTTCGGGTGCGCGCCTTCGGACCTCCGCGCGAGGAGGAGGGCACCACCGGGTATGCCGACCTGTCGGCTCTCGAGGGCGCCAACCCTGCTCTCATGACCATGGGGGTCGACCTGTCCATCGCCGCGGACTGCGGCGGCACGGATCTGGTCCACTCACATACGTGGTACGCGAACTTTGCGGGCCATACGGCGTCCCTCCTTGAGGGTGTCCCGCACGTCGTCAGCGCCCACAGCCTGGAGCCGATGCGTCCCTGGAAGGCCGAGCAACTGGGCGGCGGATATCGGCTCTCCTCGTGGATTGAGCGGACGGCCTACGAAGGTGCTGCCGCTGTCATTGCGGTCAGCAACGGCATGCGCAAGGACGTCCTGCGCAGCTACCCGTCCATCGACCCGGACAAGGTGAAGGTCGTCCACAACGGCATCGACAGCGAGCTCTGGAAGCGGGCCGAGGACCCCGACACGGTCCGCCGTCACGGCGTCGACCCCGACCGGCCGAGCGTCATCTTCGTCGGCCGCATCACGCGTCAAAAGGGCCTGCCCTACCTGCTGCGTGCCGCTGCCGAGCTTCCGCCGGAGGTTCAGCTCGTCCTGCTCGCCGGCGCACCGGACACGCCTGCGATCAAGGCTGAGGTCGAGGAGCTCATCGAGGGGTTGCGCAAGACCCGTGACGGAGTCGTCTGGGTTCCCGAGATGCTGCCGCGGGCTGAGGTGATCGCTTTGCTCTCTGCCGCAACGGTTTTCGTCTGTCCGTCGGTCTACGAGCCCCTGGGCATCGTCAACCTGGAGGCCATGGCGTGTGACCTGCCTGTTGTGGCGACGGCAACCGGAGGCATCCCCGAGGTCGTCGTCGACGGTGAGACTGGGTGGCTTGTCTCGATCGATCAGGTCCAGGACGGGTCAGGCACTCCGGTGGATCCGGACCGCTTCGTCGCCGACCTCGCCCAAGCCCTCAACGCGGCCGTGTCAGACCCCGAGCGTGCGGCACGGTTTGGCAAGGCCGGCCGAGCCCGAGCCGTGGAGTCCTTCTCGTGGGCGCGCATCGGTGACGAGACTCTCGCGGTCTATCGCGAGGTCCTGCGCTGAGAGACCGCTGAGACGCCGGCGTTCGTGGCGTCGGCCAGTGCGTGCTCGGCGGCCCGGTGCAACGCCCGCAGAAGGTCGAGGCGTCGCCGCTGGGTCCACCCGTCCGGTCCGTCCTGTGGTCCGTCGAGCCCGGCTGCGCATGCGGTGCTGATCGCGGCGGCGAAGGTGATGGCACGCAGCACCGGGCCCGGCAGCTCATCGGGCAGGGCCCAGGTGTCGGGGCGGGGGAGCGCCGCACGCGCAGACGTGGCGTCAAAGGGCTGACCACCGAGCGCGTCGAGCTGCTCGGTCATCTCGAGCACGGTTGTCGTGAGCAGTCGGGTGGAGTCGCGGGGGTCGAGCGCTTCGACGCGGTGGGTGGGGACCGGGTCGCAGTCGTGGGCAGTCCAGTCCATCCGGGTCCCAGCATCAACGCCCGTAGCACCTGGCGGCCCGAACATAGACCAGGAAGGGACAAGCAGTGCGCCGAGCCCGGGTGCTATGAGGCACTCCTCGGCCTCAATCGCTGACGCGCGGGTCTCGGCGTCGCAGCTGGGAAGGCTGGTGAGGTCACCGCTCACCGGCAGCGCCACGAGGACGGTGCATTCACCGAGGTCGTGCCACAGCTCGAGCGTTCGGATGCCTGCTCCGACCGCGTCGATGTCGGGCAGGGCGGACTCGATGGCGCTCTCGAGGCTGGCACCTCGAGTCCACGCGGACGTCACCCACAGGGCGATCCGAACAGAAGCGGGCAGCTCGGGCATGCCGTCATCGTAGGCACGCGCTCGTCAACTAGGGTTTCCGTCATGAGTGATGTGTTGGCGTTGGCGGGCGTGAGCGTCGTCCGTGGCGGCGCGACTCTGCTCGACGAGGTCGACTGGGAGGTCGAAGAGGGCCAACGGTGGGTCATCCTCGGCCCCAACGGGGCTGGCAAGACGACCTTGCTCCAGCTGGCCGCGGGCCGCATGCACCCGACCCGGGGTGTGGCCGGTGTGCTGGGTGAGGTGCTCGGTGCGGTTGACGTCTTCGAGCTGCGTCCCCGCATCGGTTTGGCTTCTGCCTCTCTCGCCGAGCGCATCCCCGGTGACGAACGCGTCGCCGATGTGGTCGTCACGGCGTCCTACGGGGTCGTGGGTCGCTGGCGGGAGAGTTATGACGCCCTGGACCATGCGCGTGCTGGCGAGTTGCTGGAGGCTCTGGGGGCCGGTCACCTTGCCGACCGCACCTACGGCACCCTGTCCGAGGGAGAGCGCAAGCGCGTGCAGATCGCTCGTGCGCTCATGACCGACCCCGAGCTCATGCTGCTTGACGAGCCAGCGGCCGGGCTCGACCTCGGTGGGCGTGAGGATCTCGTCGCACGACTGGGAGCCATCGCCGGCGATGTGAGCGCCCCGGCACTCATTCTCGTGACCCACCACGTCGAGGAGATTCCGCCCAACTTCACCGACGTCCTTCTGCTGCGTGAGGGCCGCATCGTCGCGCAGGGACCGATCGAGATCACCCTCACCGCCGCAAATCTCAGTGAGACCTTCGGGCTTGCACTCGAACTCGAACAGCGCGGATCGCGGTTTGCCGCGTGGTCGAGGTGACCCTCCGGTGAAGGACACCTTCTGGCTCGTGGGATCGTTGATCTGACAGAGGCCGTCGAGGGCGACGGCACGGAAGGGGAGCGTCATGGACTTTCTCACTGATAACCCGTGGGTTGCCTGGGTGGGAGTGGCCCTTGTGCTCGCGGCGATCGAGGCGGCGACGGTCGACTTCGTTTTCGTCATGCTCGCCGGTGGAGCACTGGCTGGAGGCCTCGCAGCGGGCCTGGGAGGCAACGCGAGCGTCCAGGTCATCGTCGCCATTCTGGTGGCGGCACTGCTGCTCTTCGTCGTGCGACCGCTCGTCAAGCGCAAGTTCACTCAAGGCGAGCATGACAACACCATCGGGGCGGCAGGTCTGGTGGGTCGTGAGGCTCGTGTCCTCCAGATGGTCACCGACACTGACGGACGCATCAAGCTTGCCGGCGAGACCTGGTCGGCCAGGGTTGCTGAGGGTTCAGAGCCCTTGCGACCCGGGGACGATGCTCGGGTCATCGCCATTCACGGAGCGACGGCCATCGTCGCGGCCGATCGCCACTGACCACCGCCCACTCCTGACTCCACGCTCACCGAAACCAAGGGGAAATCATGGTTGAACTCATCGTCCTGGGGCTACTGCTGCTCTTTGCCGTCATTGTCATCGTCCGCACCGTTCGGATCGTGCCGCAGCAGACCGCGCTCATCATCGAGCGTCTCGGGCGCTACCACGCCACCCTCGAGGGTGGCATCCACTTCCTCGTGCCCTTCGTGGACAAGGTGCGCGCCAACATCGACCTGCGTGAGCAGGTTGTGTCCTTCCCGCCGCAGCCGGTGATCACGAGCGACAACCTCGTTGTCAGCATCGACACGGTCATCTACTACGCGGTCATCGACGCCAAGTCCGCGGTCTATGAGATCGCGAACTTCATCCAGGGCATCGAGCAGCTCACCGTCACCACCCTGCGCAACGTCATCGGTTCGCTCGACCTCGAGCAGACGCTGACCAGCCGCGACCAGATCAACGCCCAGCTGCGCGGTGTCCTCGATGAGGCCACCGGCAAGTGGGGGATCCGTGTCAACCGGGTCGAGCTCAAGGCGATCGACCCGCCCATGTCGATCCAGGAGTCGATGGAGAAGCAGATGAAGGCCGAGCGTGAGCGTCGCGCCATCATCCTCACGGCCGAAGGTTCCAAGCAGTCCAGCATCCTCATGGCCGAGGGTGAGAAGCAGAGCCAGATCCTGCGCGCCGAGGGTTCGGCGCAGGCCCGCGTCCTCGAGGCACAAGGTCAGGCCCGCGCCATCCAGCAGGTCTTCGACGCCATCCACCGTGGCAAGCCGACCCAGAAGCTCCTCGCCTACCAGTACCTCCAGGTCCTCCCGCAGATCGCCCGCGGCGACTCCAACAAGATGTGGATCATCCCGAGTGAGCTCACCGACGCGCTCAAGGGCTTCGGCGGCATGCTCGGTCGCGGCGAAGGCGGCGGCGTCTTCGACGACGGCGACACCGAGGACTGGGAACCGAGCGAGGACCTCGCGACGCCGTTTGACGACACCGTGCTCGCGGACCCGGCGCAGGCCCTCGCAGAGGCCCGTGACCAGGCGGGCGAGGCCTCCCGTGAGGCCAAGGACCACGCCATGCCTCCGGCACGTCAGCAGCCGCCGTTGACCCCTCCTGCGGACGCAGTTCCCCCACGCGAGAGCTGAGGTGGGCGCCGCGGAGGCAGCGCTGATCTTTGCCGCCGGCGTCGTCGCTGGCACGATCAACACGGTGGTCGGGTCCGGGACTCTGGTGACGTTTCCGACGTTGCTCTTCTTCGGATATGCCCCGGTCCTGGCCAACGTCTCCAACAGCGTCGGGCTCGTGGCGGGTGGTCTCACAGGTTCGTGGGGCTACCGCCACGAGTTGGCAGGACTCAAGAGGACCCTGCTGCGCTGGGCGCCGATGTCCCTCTTGGGCGGAATCGTCGGAGCAGTCCTGCTGCTCGTGCTCGACCCCGCAGCTTTCCAGGCGATCGTGCCGGCCCTCATTGGGCTCGGGGTCCTCCTGGTGGCGTTCGGGCCGCGGCTCACTGCTTGGTCGACGGCCCGCCGGGGTGAGTCGGCACCGACTGCCCTGGGCCAGCACTCAGCGCGGCGGGCGGCAGTGCTCATGTTCTGCGTCTTTGCCACCGCGATCTATGGCGGCTACTTCGGGGCAGCCCAGGGAGTCATCCTCATGGGCGTCCTCACAACGCTGACGAGCGAGACCCTGCAGAGCCTCAACGGCATCAAGAACGTCCTCGCGACCATCGTCAACTCCGTGGCCGCCCTGACGTTCTTCATCGTGGCACCCGAGCAGATCCACTGGGGCGTGGCCGGGTTGATCGCGGCAGGTTCGCTGCTCGGTGGGCTGCTCGGCGCCCGAGTCGGACGACGCCTGCCACCCAACGTCCTGCGTGCCGTCATCATCGTCATTGGAACCGTCGCCATCGTGCGCATGCTCTGGTTCTCGTGATCGACTGGCCTACCATTCTTGGCCTCGGATTCGCACTCGAGCCACTGCGCTCAACGCTTGCCGGGTTCTTCCTCAGCGGCGCCGTCCTCTCCGCGGCTGCGTTGGCTGTCGTCGGTGGATTCCCCATGCACCAGTTGGTCTCGGTCTCGTCTGGATTCCGTTCCTGCTCTTGGGGTATGCCGTCGCCGCACCACTGCGTGCTCGCCTCGACACGGTGCGGCTGCGCCGGGCCGTGCTCGCCTTCTGCACCCTCGCCGGGGTCAACACCCTGCTGCGGGCATTCGTGTTCTGAGCGCCGCACCTCCTAGCCTCACTGGGTGCCCACTTGGATCACCGACCCCCACGACGACCGCGTCCGTGACTACGTCGCGCTCACCGATGTGGCGCTGAGGCGTCGCACCGAACCCGAACGCGGCCTCTACATGGCTGAGTCCGAGAAGGTCATCCGCAGAGCCCTCGCCGCTGGCCACCGGCCCCGCTCCTACCTCATGGCCGAGCGGTGGCTCACTGACCTTGCCGACCTCGTCGCAGACGCCGAGCGAGACGGCATACCCGTTTTTGTCGCCGACCACGACGTCATCGAAGCGTTCACGGGGTTCCACCTGCACCGGGGCTCTCTGGCATCGATGCAGCGCCCCGAACTGCGGTCGGTCGAGGAGGTCGTCGCCGACGCGCGACGCGTCCTGGTCATCGAGGACGTCGTGGACCACACCAATGTGGGCGCAATTTTCCGGAGTGCCGCAGGGCTCGGTGTGGACGCAGTGCTCGTGACGCCCCGGTGCGCGGATCCGCTCTATCGCCGTTCCATCAGGGTGTCGATGGGCACGGTGTTCCAGGTGCCGTGGACGCGTATCGATCCCTGGCCTGCCGGGATGAACATGTTGCGGGACAGCGGATTTCGAGTTGCTGCCCTCGCCCTCTCGGACGACGCCGTGAGTCTGGACGAGCTGGCTGCCGACCCGCCCGATCGCCTCGCCCTCGTGCTCGGCACCGAGGGTGATGGACTCAGGCGCCGCACGGTTGACGGTGCCGATGTCGTCGTGACCATCCCGATGGCCGGGGGAGTGGACTCCCTCAACGTTGCCGCTGCCGGGGCTGTCGCGGCTTGGGCTCTGCGCGTCCGATGAGTGTTGGCTGAAGCGCTGAGCGCACTGCAGTTCTCGTCCGACGGGCTGGGCCTACCTGAAGCCGTGGACTGTGATCAGGGGAAGCGGAGCGTTCGAGAGGCTCTCGATGACTCTTCGCTCATAGTCGGGGACCGGCTCGGGCAGCGCGTCGAGGGCATGCCAGCGGAGGTCGGCGCATGTGGTCGGCTCGCAGATCCGCGGGTGTCCGGTCCAGCGAGTCGTGGTCCAGAACCAGTCGATGCGCTGCTCGATCGGGGCGTCCGTCCCATCCGTGCGGTGCATGACGGTCACGAGGGTCAGGTCGTCGGCAGAGACCTCCACCCCGAGCTCCTCGGCCCCCTCACGCACCGCCGCCGCGACCGCGGTCTCGCCGGGCTCGACATGGCCGGCGGCACCGGCGACCCAGTGACCATCCAGGTAGCCCGTGCCCGACCTCAGTTGGAGCATCACCTCGTCACCGCGCCGCAGATAGACGTAGGACGCTGGCACAGGGGCCAGTCGCGGACGCTCCATCAGAGCACGAGGCGATCGAGCAGGGCCGCGAGTTCTGCCTCTGGGGTCTCGGCTGTCCCACCGTGGACACCCGAGGGCTGGATGACGGTGCTGCGCGGGGCACTGAGCCAGCCGAAGCGCTTGCCCGGTGTCGCCAGCCTCGGCCGGCCCCCGCCGTCGGTGCCAGCGCACACATCGTCGACCACGGTCAGTGAAGCCCTCACAGTGTCGAGGTCAAGGTCCGGCGCGAAGGCGCGCAGCCGATCGGCATCGACGTGACAGGCAGCTTGGAGGAAGCCTGCCGATTGCGAGAAGAGCACGACGCCCACATTGAGGCACTCACCGCGGTCGACGCGCGGAACGCACCTGAGGACGACGTATTGGTAGGGGTGGCTCATCGCACTACCTCCCACCAGACGCTGGCGCTCTCGAGACGTCGGGTGAGGTGTTCTGTGTAGGCCGTGCGCAGGGCGGCTGGGTCCTCCAGACCTGGTGCCGGCTCGAGCCACTCATCAGGGACGAGGGCCACGACGTCGGCGAAGACTTCGGGGGTCAACACCGCGATCGCGCGAGTGTGCGCTGCTCCAAGGTCGCCTGCGACGTCGCCGAGCACGTGTTCGGACGCGTCAAAGGGCTGGGAGGCGAACCGTGAGGCGTCCGCCCCTCGAGAGGGCCAGGAGTGGTGGAACCAGATGGCGGCGCCGTGGTCGATCGCCCACACGTCTCGGTGCCACACGAGCAGGTTGGGGTTTGACCAGGTGCGGTCGACGTTGGCAGTGAAGGCGTCGAGCCAGATGATGTCGGCTGCTTCTTCGGGGTTGGGCGGCCGTGACCCGTCGTAGCCGAACGATCCGGGCAGGAAGTCGACAGCGAGGTTTTCGCCCAGGCTGGCGTTGAGCAGGTCCTGCACCTCCTCATCGGCCTCATAGCGCGCGATGGCGGCAGGCACGTCGATGACGGCCATCTCGGGGACGCGGATGCCGAGCCGGCGAGCGAGCTCCCCGACGATGACCTCGGCAACGAGGACCTTGATCCCCTGACCTGCCCCGCGGAACTTCACGACGTAGGTTCCGTCGTCGGAGGCCTCGACGATTCCGGGCAGCGACCCGCCCTCGCGCAGGGGCGTGACGAACCTCGTCGCAGTGATGTGGGGCAGCACGGTCACAGGCTACGGGAGGCGCTAGGGTCGAATGGAAGTCCACGCGAGGAGATGCATGAGCACGACGCAAGGGCGGCTGCTCGGTGGCCGTTATCGACTTGGGGCCCCGTTGGGGCGTGGCGGCATGGCGGTCGTCTGGCGTGCCGAGGACGAGATGCTCGGTCGTGAGGTTGCGGTCAAGACGCTCGATCTCACTGGTCCCGACAGTGACAACGCGGGTGAACGCTTCCGGCGCGAGGCCCGCGCGACTGCGATGCTCAACCATCCGCACATCGTCACCGTCTATGACACCGGCGTCGAGGAGCACACGGCCTACCTCGTCATGGAACTCCTGCCCGGACCAACCCTCGCGGAGGAGGTGCGGGACTCCGGCCCGCTGCCCATCGACGCTGTTCGCACCATTGGCTACGAAGTGGCCGGAGCCCTCCAAGCCGCGCATGACGCCGGCATCGTGCACCGTGACATCAAGCCGGCCAACATCTCGTACGCCGCTGACGGCACCGTCAAGGTGCTCGACTTCGGCATCACCCAGCTGGTCGATGAGGCGCTCGGGCACCACCAGCTGACGATGACGGACACCATTGTCGGGACGGCCGAATACCTCGCCCCAGAGCAGGCAACCGGACAGCGCGTGGATGCCAGAGCAGACCTCTATGGTCTGGGGTGCGTCCTCACCACGCTCCTGACCGGCAAACCACCGTTCACGGCCCCCACCCCCGTTGCGATCCTGATGAAGCACGCGCACGACGTCCCCGCGGATGTGCGGGAGGCGCGACCAGACACCCCTGCAGACCTGGCAGATCTCGTCACAGCCCTGCTCGCCAAGGACCCGACGCACCGACCACAGTCGGGTCGCGACGTCGCGGACCTCTTGCGTTCGCATCGCGCACCAGCGCTGACGGAGGTTTTCCCCGTCGCTGCTCCGGCGACCCCGCCAACCGCGGTGGTGCCCCAACAGGCCGACTGGCAGGAGCCGGCATACGAAAGGCATGAAACGGCCTACGAGCCTGAGCCGCGCCGATCGCGTGCTTGGGTGTGGCTTCTTCTGCTCGCGGCCGCGATTGCTGCAGCCGGGATCTATCTGGCGCTGCAGGATCGCCAGAGCACTCCGGACGCGCCCCGCAGCACACCGACCAGCCAGAGCACTCCCAGCGAGACTCCGACGATCGAGCGTTCCACACCAACACCGTCGGCGTCTCCCTCGCCGACTCCCACGGTCACGATTACCGAGAGTGCGAGCGTCACCCCGAGCTCAACCCCCTCCACCCCCTCAGCCAACACCGACACGGCCACTGCGGTGACCGACGCCAGTGCGGCCCTGAGTGCCGCGGTCAAGGGCCTGTCTGCCCAGGACCTCGATACTGATGTCGCCAAGAAGGTTCAGGCCTGGTTGCGAGACGTCGACAAGGGTGTTCGCAACGGTGACGCCGCGGAAGTCCAGTCCAAGGTCGGGGATATTGAAGCCGAGTTCACGCAGGCGTCCAGGGACCAGCAACTCACCCAAACGGGACAGGCCTCTTTGGCCGGCCCGCTCACTGACCTGAAAGAGGCGGCGGCCGCTTTCCGTCCTTGATCCCAGCCTCCCGAGGGTGCACGCGCAAAGAGAAGCGCCCCGAGTCTTTGACCTGCAAAGACTCGGGGCGCGATCTGT
>JBDSIV010000039.1:0-20516 GCA_039917755.1 Knoellia sp.
GACCCACGACGTGGCCCAGCGCGACAACCTGCGTGTCGGTCGGCACGATGGAGTTGCTGCGGTCATCGAGAAGCTCAAGGGGCACCCGCTCTTCGCGCACGTCACCCTGACTCGCAGTGAGCGCAGCCCCATCGCCGCTCTCGTCACTGACCTGCTCGAGCAGGAGCACGGCGACCTCTGAGGAGTCTTCTCGCTGCCACCACAACGATCCGGTATGCCGTCCGCTCACGAGAGCGGGCGGCATACCGATGAGTGCGGTCAGGTCTAGCTAGAGTCACGCCTTCTCGACGGGCGCGCGAAGGTCGGCGTGCGGTGCCCCAGTTTGGTCATCTCGAGGTCCATCGCGTACGTTGGTCTCGATTTGGTAACGCAGCCCGACTGCCTCGTCAGCCGGGCTGTTGTGCGTCTGGAGAGGAAACACGTCGTATGAGCAGCAGGTACCGCGGAACCCACCGCGGGCGTCACGCCCGCCCTTCCGAGGCACCACTGGCTCAGGCCTTGACCTTTGTCCGCCGTCCCGCCGTCACTGCTGGGCTGGCCTTGGCACTCGTCGGGACCGGGGCGGTCGGTGTCGGGACGAAGGACGCCGTTGCCGACACGGAGCCCTTCACCCTCAGCGCCAGCGCCATGAGCCAAGCAGCCTTGTCGGCCAAGCAGAATTTCGCGGACAACTCCCGGATCTCGAGCGAGCGGGCTGGCGTCAACGCGCAGCGAGCCGCCCTCAGCGCCAAGGCCGAGGCCGAGGCCAAGGCCACGGCAGATGCCGCCGCGAAGGCGGCCAAGGCCAAGGCTGATGCCCTTGCCAAGGCACGCGTTGCCGCTGCCCAGAAGGCTGCGCGCGACAAGCAGCGCGCGTCACTCATTGCCGGGGCCCAGGCGGACCCCAGGTCGGCTGCGCGCGCAATCATGTCGGACTACGGCTTCAGCGGTGCCAACCAGTGGAACTGCCTCAACTTGCTCTGGGAGGGCGAGAGCGGCTGGAACTTCAAGGCCGAGAACTCCTCCTCGGGCGCCTACGGCATCCCGCAGAGCCTGCCGGCCAGCAAGATGGCCAGCGTCGGCGCGGACTACCGCACCAACCCCGCCACCCAGATCAAGTGGGGGCTCAACTACATCAAGCAGTCCTACGGCACGCCGTGTGGCGCCTGGGACTTCTGGAACAACCGCTACCCGCACTGGTACTGACCGAGCCGGTCCAGCCAGTTCAGCGGTTCACGCGCTGAAGAGCGGGCGCGTCCCCTGGGGGTGTGCCCGCTTCTGCACGGTGTCGATCTCGCCTCCGGCAGACTCCACCCGGGCCGACAGCTGGGCCAGGAAGTCCGCCACGCCGCCCTCGCCGTACTGCGACACCATGCGCACGTAGAACGCCTGACCGTCGCGGGGCTGGACCCAGATCCTGCTCAGCGGCGAGAGAGCGCCGTCAGCGATGTCCGACAGGGCGACCGAGGTGCTGGTGATGCGACCTCGCGCGCTCAGCGTCGTACCGGTGACGGTCACCTTGCGCCACAGGTCCGACAGCACGAAAAGTGCAAAAAGGGCAAGGGGTGCGCCGAGCCATTCACCCTTGACGAGCACGACGAGGCCGACCATCAGGAACAGTCCACCGCCAATACTGCTGGCGAAGCGCTGACTCCAATTGGGTCGTCCGACGAGGGGGGCTGGGCTGGCTTCCACGGCATCACCCTAGGCGAGCGGGCACTGTCGGGCCGCTAGGGTGGGAACTGGCAGGGGCACTCGGGGAGGGATGGATTCATGACGTTTTCGGTCAAGACGCGGGCGGTGAGCACCTACGCAGGAGTGCTCGGTGCGGGCGGTCACACCATCGACCTGTCGCAGTCCTTCACAGTGACGGCCCACAACTACGTCCAGAGCTACACGCCGGTCCCCTACGACGAGCACGACTTGTTCTCCGCGATCTACAAGAACAACAAGGATGTCGTCACGGCGCTCGAGAAGGCCATGACGGACATCGGTGCTTTGTATGCCGCGTCGGCGACCAACCTCGACAGCTCGGCGGCCAAGTACCTCAAGCTGGACGATGCCGCGGCGCAGAAGGTCGACGCGGCGTTCAAGACCACCACCAAGATCGTCGAGCCGGATGCCTCGATCACGACGTCTTCGGGACTGGTCAACCCCAACCCCGAGCTGGCTGGAGTGCCCAGCACCAGTGCCCCGGTCCCCGACATGGTGCAGTGGATCATCGACAAGGCCGGTTGGCTCTCGATCAGCGGCAATGGTCTCAAGATCGCCAGTCTCTTTGGCGTCGACCCGGTCGGGGACCTCACCAAGGCTGTTGCTGGGGACTATGGGGAGCTTGCCCAGGCGGGGCATGCGGTCAAGGCCCTCGCCACCTTCGAAAAGGCGGCCGCGTCAACGATGCTCGCGGGGTGAGGTGCGCTCGAGGCGGACTGGACAGGCAAGGCTGCTGATGCGGCCGCGATGTATTTCACGACTTTTGCCAACGCCTTGGTCGCGCACGCCGAAAAGCTCGACACCCTCGGCGACAAGTACGCCCTGCTCGTCCAGGCCTGCGCGGAGGCTGCAACGGCGCTGGGGACGCTGCTGTCCACCGTCGTGGACCGTCTGCTGATCCTCATCGCCGAGATCGCGGCCGCGGGCTGCCTGGCCAGTGTCCCGGGGATCAACGTGATCATTGCTCTCGTGGGTGCCTACCAAGTCTTCATCACCCGCGAGGCGATCGCTGCGTTCATCAAGATCACGACCAACGTCTTGTATGGAATCGACGGACTCCTCGCGGCTGTCACTGGCATCGCCGGCATCCTGACCGACGGTGACATCTCCTCTGACTTCCCCCCGAAGCCGTACGCATCGCTACCAGCGTGAGGCCCTGACCCATGTCGGACGACGTCGACTTCAGTGCCATTGACAAGATCACCGGCGGCGATGCCCGTGCCGCTCGTCGGCTGCGGACCACGATCGCGGTCATCATGCAGCGCACCGACGACCCCGAGCTCCGTGCGCTGGGCACGGAGGTGCTCGCCGGTGGTGAAAATGTGCGCAAGTTCCTCACTCACCCCTCTCTCCAGAGCATGGCCGAGCGCAACCTCAACAACCTCGAGGAGGGCCTCAACCGCCTCTCCGACGAGGAGCGGGAAGACGTGATGTCCCGTGTCGGGGAGGACATCACGCCGGACGAGGCCATCGATGAGTTGCGGGAGCCCGCGGGGGAGACACGCATCGAGGAGGCTTCGGCACCCCCGGCAAAGCCCGACAAGGGCGGCACCTGGTAGGTCGCCAGTCGATCCGTTCGGGCGGGTTCCTTGCCGCACCGACAGTTCGGTCAGAGGCGACGCAGGCGAATGTTGGTCACCGCGTGGTCGGCACCCTTGGTCAACACCAGAGTGGCCCGCTCGCGAGTGGGGAGCACGTTGCGCAGCAGGTTCGGCTCGTTGATCCGCTCCCAGATCCCGGCCGCCGTCTCCCGTGCCTGCGCGTCGGTGAACTGCGCGTAGCGGTGGAAGTACGACTCGGGGTCCGCGAACGCCGTCTCACGCAGCCGGAGGAACCGCTCGATGTACCAGGTGCGCAACTGCTCCACGGGCGCGTCGACGTAGACCGAGAAGTCGAAGTAGTCCGAGAGCACCTGGCGGGTGCTGCGGTCCGAGCGCACCGTCGCCGGCTGCAGGACGTTGAGGCCCTCGACGATGAGCACGTCCGGCTGGTCCACGACGATCTCGGCCCCGGGAACGATGTCGTAGGTGAGGTGCGAATAGACCGGGGCGACGACACGCGGCATACCGGATTTCACGTCGGCAACGAAGCGCAAAAGCGCCCGGCGGTCATAGGACTCCGGGAAACCCTTGCGCTGCAGCAATCCTCGCGCCTCAAGGTCAGCGTTGGGGCGCAAGAAGCCGTCGGTGGTGATGAGGTCGACGCGAGGTGTCTGGGGCCAGCGGAGCAGGAGCTCACGCAGGACACGTGCCGTCGTGGATTTGCCCACCGCCACGGACCCAGCGACGCCGATGACGAACGGCACCTTGGCGGGACGATCGCCCAAGAAGTCCGTGGTCACGCGGTGCAGCCCCGCCGTGGCGTTGACATAGAAGGCCAGCAGGCGGGACAACGGGAGATAGACCTGCTCGACCTCACGCAGATCGACGCGATCGCCGAGGCCGCGCACACGGGCGATGTCGGAGGGGGTGAGGCTCAAAGGATGATTGTCGCGGCGCGCGGCCCAGTCGCCTCGCGTGAAGTCCAGGTAGGGCGACGGCAGCGGGACCGTCGGCTCCGACCCTGACGGAGGTACTGGGGGAGTGGCAGGCACGCGCGCCATTGTGGCGCATCCCGAGCAGATCGGGCGAGAGCTGGCCCGCTGTGGCTCGCGATCGCGGGGGTGCGGGATGCGCGATTCCACCCATTACGCTTGCGATCATGTGTGGAATCGTCGGATACGTCGGCAGTGCCATGGATGACCGCGCCGAGGATGTGGTCATGGAAGGCCTCGCCCGCCTCGAGTACCGAGGCTACGACTCGGCCGGCATTGCCATCGTCACGCAGGACGGCGTCCAGTCCGAGAAGCGCGCCGGCAAGCTCGAGAACCTGCGGGCCGCTCTCGAGCAGCGCCCGCTCGCCGGCTCTCGCACCGCGATCGGTCACACCCGTTGGGCAACCCACGGCGGACCGACCGACGGCAATGCCCACCCTCACCGTGGTGGCGCCGACGACAAGCTCGCGCTGATCCACAACGGCATCATCGAGAACTTCCACTCGCTCAGGAAAGAGCTCCTCGCCGAGGGCATCGAGTTCCAGAGCGAAACCGACACCGAGGTCGCGGCCAAGCTCGTCGGGCGTGCGTTCGACGAGACCGGCAACCTCACCCAAGCCATGCAGCAGGTCGTGAACCGCCTCGAGGGTGCGTTCACCCTCCTCGCGGTGCACGCCGACCAGCCCGGCGTCGTCGTCGGCGCCCGTCGCAACAGCCCCTTGGTCGTCGGGCTGGGCGATGGTGAGAACTTCCTCGGCTCCGACGTGGCCGCGTTCATCGGCTACACCCGGCACGCGCTCGAGCTCGGCCAGGACCAGATCGTCACGATCACCCCCGACGGCCACGAGGTCATCACCTTCGATGGTGCACCCGCCGAGGGCACGGCCTACGAGGTCACGTGGGACGCCGCTGCTGCGGAGAAGGGTGGCTACGACACCTTCATGGAGAAGGAGATCTTCGACCAGCCCCACGCGGTCGGTGACACCCTGCTCGGGCGCACGACGGAGGACGGCGAGCTCATCCTCGACGAACTGCGGATCAACGAGGAGCAGCTCAAGAACATCGATCGGATCACGGTCGTCGCCTGTGGCACCGCGGCCTACGCCGGGATGGTCGCCAAGTACGCCATCGAGCACTGGACCCGCATCCCGGTCGAGGTGGCCCTCGCGCACGAGTTCCGCTATGCCGACCCCATCGTCAACGAGCGCAGCCTCGTCGTCTCGATCAGCCAGTCCGGCGAGACCATGGACACGCTCATGGCCGTCAAGCACGCTCGCGAGCTCGGCGCCCTCACCCTGAGCGTCTGCAACACGCACGGCTCGACCATCCCGCGCGAGTCCGACGCCGTCCTCTACACCCACGCCGGGCCCGAGATCGCGGTTGCCTCGACCAAGGCGTTCCTCGCGCAGATCACCGCCTGCTACATCCTCGGCCTCTATCTCGCCCAGCTGCGGGGTGGAACGTTCGCCGATGATGCCAAGGCCGTCATGCGCGAGCTGCACGAGGTTCCCGCCAAGATCGAGGCGCTACTCGGCCAGATGGATCGGGTCAAGGAGATCGCCCGCTTCATGGCCGACACGCGCTCGGTGCTCTTCCTCGGTCGCAACGTGGGCTACCCGATCGCCATGGAGGGCGCGCTCAAGCTCAAGGAGCTCGCCTACATCCACGCCGAGGGTTTCGCCGCCGGTGAACTCAAGCACGGCCCGATCGCGCTCATCGATGCCGGCCAGCCCGTCTTCATCGTTGTCCCGGGTCCGGACACCCCGCACGACCTGCACAAGAAGGTTGTCTCCAACATCCAGGAGATCCGTGCCCGTGGCGCCCGGACCATCGTCATCGCGCAAGAGGGCGACGAGGATGTCGTGCCGTTTGCCGACGAGGTCATCCGCGTGCCGCGCACGTCACCTCTCCTGCAGCCCTTGCTCACCGTCGTGCCGTTGCAGATGTTCGCCCTGCACCTCTCGACGGCCAAGGGCCTCGACGTGGACCAGCCCAGGAACCTCGCCAAGAGCGTCACGGTCGAATGACGTGATCGTTGGCACCGGGATCGACGTCGTCGACATCGCGCGCTTCGCCGAGACGCTGGAACGCACCCCGGGCCTGCGCACGCGCCTGTTCACTGAGGTGGAGCAGGACCTGCCGATGCGTTCTCTCGCGGCGCGATTCGCGGCCAAGGAGTCCGTGGCCAAGGCACTGGGCGCCCCGGTGGGTCTGTATTGGACCGACGTGACGGTCGCGCGCGGTGATGACGGCCGTCCCCGGATCGTCATGCAGGGCACGGTGCTGGCACGTGCCGAAGAGTTGGGCGTGACGAGCATGCACGTCTCGCTGTCCCACGACGCGGGGATCGCCTCCGCCGTCGTCATCGCCGAGTCCTGAGGAGTTCCCTGTGATCGAGGCCTGGTCGCTCGAAGACGTGTATGCCGCTGAGGCCGTTCTCGAGGACGAGCTGGCTTCCGGAGAGCTCATGGCGCGTGCTGTCGAGGGGCTCGCAGAGGTGGTCGCGGCACGTATCTCGCAACTCGACGCAGAGACCGTCGTGGCCCTCGTGGGCGGTGGCAACAACGGAGCAGATGCCCTGTATGCCGTGGCTCAGCTTGCGGAGTCCGGTGTGAGTTGCGCTGCGGCAGTGGACCTTGCGCACGTCCATGAAGGTGCGCTCGAGGCAGCGCGCGCGGGTGGCGTGGTGGTGGTGAGCGGTGCGGAGGCACTCGAGGACATCGCTGAGGCCGACATCATCCTTGACGGGATCGTGGGTCTGGGAGGACGTCCGGGCCTTCCGGCAGCGGTGGCGGCTTGGGTCGCCGCCATCCCCGATGACGCTCATGTCATCGCCGTCGATGTCCCGTCAGGACAGTCCGCAGATGGCACCGCGTTCGACCCGGATGGAGTCCTCGCCGACGAGACGGTGACGTTCTCGGTGGCCAAGCCCGTGCACCTGCTCCCGCTGACTGAGCAGGCGTGCGGCCTGCTCAGCGTGGTCGACATCGGGCTCACGTTCGACACCCAGCCCTCAGTCGTCCGGCTGACGTTCGACGACGTCTCCGACCTCTGGCCGGTGCCGGGGTCGGCCGACGACAAGTACTCACGTGGTGTCGTGGGCGTCGTCGCCGGAAGCGAGCAGTATTCCGGCGCAGCGGTTCTCGCCGTCACCGCCGCCGTGGCGGCCGGCGCCGGGATGGTCCGCTACGTCGGCACACCCACGCCCGAAGGGCTCGTCCGAGCGGCCGTGCCTGAAGCCGTCCACGGAGAGGGGCGTGTGCAGGCGTGGGTCATCGGTCCGGGGCTTGACGCGACCTCGACCCGCCGTGACGCCACGATCCAGCTCGACGTGGCCCGGTCCGCCCTCGCGGGTGCGGAGCCGGTGCTCATCGACGCTGGCGGACTTGACCTCGTCGATGACGACGTCATTGGGGCTCGCGCCGACCGGCCCACCCTCCTCACTCCACACGCCGGCGAACTCGCAACCCTGCTCACGCGACTGGGCGCCAGCCCTCGGTCACGCAAGGTCGTCACCGTCGCACGCGATGCCGTTGAGGCGGAACCCCTCCGCCACGCTCGAGCCCTCGCCGAGCGCACCGGGATGACGGTGCTCCTCAAGGGCTCGACCACGCTCGTCGTGCCGGCCGACCCGAACCAGTCGGTGTATTCGCAGGCCGATGCTCCGCCGTGGCTCGCGACCGCTGGGGCGGGCGACGTGCTCGCCGGACTCATCGGCACCCTCCTTGCGGGGGGCCTCGACCCGGACGAGGCGGGCGCCCTCGGCGCCCTCGTCCACGGGGTCTCCGCGGACCGAGCCAGCGGGGGAGGTCCGGTGCGAGCGCTCCGGGTCGCACACGGCATACCCGATGCGGTTGCCCACCTGCTGACCCGCGCCTGACCCCGCATTTCACACCGTGCATCTGCGGATGTGGCGACTGGTGGCACCACATCCGCAGGCTCAGGCACCGCCCACCTAGACTTGATCGCCTCATGACCACGCCAGCTGCCACTGTCTCCGCCACGCCACCCGAAGGCGCCTCGGGGTGGGTGACCGTCGACCTCGACGCCATCTCCGACAACGTCCGTGAACTTGCTCGGCGCGCGCCCAATGCGGAGGTCATGGCCGTCATCAAAGCCGATGCCTATGGTCACGGTGTCCTGCCGAGCGCGCGTGCGGCGGTGGCCGGAGGCGCGACCTGGTTGGCGGTTGCCCAGTTCAACGAGGCCCTGCAGCTGCGCGCTGCCGGCGTCAACACCCCGTTGCTCACCTGGCTCTATGTGCCGGGGGTGGACTTCGGGGCGGCGATCGATGCCGACATCGACATCTCCGTCTCGGCGCCCTGGGCTCTCGACGGCGTCGTGGCAGCTGCCCGCGCTCGCGGTCGCACTGCCCGCATCCACGTCAAGGTCGACACAGGTCTGGCCCGCAACGGCGCCTTGGGGCAGGGCTGGACCGAACTCATCGCGGCGCTCGGGCCTGTCGTCGCCGAGGGGGCCGTCGAGGTCATCGGCGTGTGGTCGCACTTCGCCCTCGCTGACGCCCCGCAACACCCGACGGTTGTGGCCCAGCGTGAACGCTTCGTCGAGGCGACTGCGGAGCTGGAGCGAGCCGGCATACGGCCGCAGATCCGACACCTCGCCAACTCCGCCGCCACGCTGACCAACCCCAACGCACACTTCGATGTCGTGCGCCCCGGCCTGGCTGTCTATGGACTGTCGCCGGTGCCCGAACTCGGTGCGCCACAGGACTTCGGGCTGCGCGAGGCCATGCGTGTCACGGCTCGGCTCGCCCTCGTCAAGGCCGCTCCGGCCGGCCAGGGCGTGAGCTACGGCCACATCTATACGACCTCGCGCGACACCGTGCTGGGGCTCGTGCCGCTCGGTTATGCCGACGGGATCCCGCGCAGCGCTGGGAACGTGGGGCCCGTGAAGGTCGGCGACCAACGCCTCACCATCGCCGGGCGCGTATGCATGGATCAGTTCGTCCTCGATCTCGGACCAACGTATGCCGGCGGTGCTGGTGACGAGGTCGTCCTCCTCGGGCGTGGGGTCGACGATGAACCGACCGCGCAGGACTGGGCCGCTGCGACCTACACGATCAACTACGAGATCGTCACGCGGATCAGCAGTCGGCTGCCACGGGTCCATGTCGGAGGTGGCGCCTGATGGCACGCGTGGGCACGGCGATCGGGCTCGGTGCGGCAGCAGCCGCGGCTGCGGGGGCCGCCGCCGCTGGAATGGCCGCCGATCGCGCCGCCGCTGGTCGCCGGCGGCTGAGTGCGCTCGACCCTGAGGACGGGTTCGCCCACAAGGCCGACGTCGAGCTCAAGGTCATCGCGACCGACGGGCTCAACCTCCACGTCGAGATCGACACCCCCGACGACCTGGACCCCGCGCTGCCAACGATCGTCATGTCGCACGGGTTCACGCTCAGCCTGCGGGGCTGGGTCCTGCAACGGCGTGCGTTTGTCGAGGCCGGCTACCGGGTCGTCCTGTGGGACCAACGCAGCCACGGGCGCTCGGAGATGTCCGACCTCGAGCACTGCACCATCGAGCAACTTGCCCACGACCTGCACGCTGTCATCGACGCAGCCTGTCCTGATGGCCCTCTCGTCCTCGTCGGCCACTCGATGGGCGGCATGACCACGATGGCACTGGGTCGCCACCACGCAGATCTCGTGCGCGACCGGGTCATGGCCGTGGTGCTCGTCTCGACCGCTGCCGGAGGTGAAGGGCTCACCGATCTGGGTATGGGCCCACTCGTCGGTCGTGCCATCGGTCAGGCCGGGCCACGCCTGCTCTCTCGCCTGGCCCCACACCAAAAGTGGCTCGCGCCCGTGCGCCGGTTCGGCCGCAACATCGAGGACTCGGTCGTCGACCGGTTCTCATTCGACTCACCAGTGAGCGAGAAGACGGTGCGTTTTGCGGCCGACCTCATCCTCGCCACGCCTTTCGAGGTCATGGCGGCGTTCCTTCCGGCCATCCGGGCGCATGACGAGTTCGACTCTCTCGCAGCACTGCTCAACAAGGAGGTCCTCGTCGTCAACGGCGCTGGCGACCTGCTCACCCCGCCGGCCAGCAGCGAGGCGATCGTCGAGCGGTTGCCCGGTTCCGAGCACGTCGTCGTTCAGGATTCCGGACACCTCATCATGCTCGAGCACCCCGAGGTCGTCACCGGCCAGATCCTCGCCCTCATCCACCGCGCCGAGACCGATGTCGCGGCTGGCGTCGCGGCGAGCGCCAAGCCGCGGGTGCGCCGCATGGTCATCGACATCGCCAAGGGACGACTGGTCCGCCGGGCGCAGACGAGGTCCCAGGCCATGGCGAGCGCGTGATGGAGCGCCTCCTCGCAACGGCGGACGACACCCGCGCCTTTGGCGAAGCGCTCGGCCGTGACCTGCGAGCGGGCGACCTCGTCCTCCTCACCGGTGGGCTCGGTGCAGGCAAAACCACCCTGACCCAAGGCCTGGCCGCGGGGTTGCGGGTGCGAGGACCGATCACGTCCCCCACGTTCGTCATCGCCCGCGTCCACCCTTCACTCGTGGTCGGACCTGCTCTGGTTCACGTTGATGCCTATCGGCTCGGCGGTCTCACCGAACTCGATGACCTCGACCTCGACACCTCGCTCGAGGAGAGCGTCACAGTCGTCGAGTGGGGCCACGGACTGGCCGAAGACCTCTCCGAGGACCGCATCGAGGTCTTCCTCGACGCCGACCCCGTGACCGAGTCACGCACTGTCTCCATCACCTGCCACGGCGAACGCTGGAAGGCGGGTCTGCCGTGCTGATACTGGCCCTCGACACCTCGACCACAGCCATCACTGTGGCCCTTCACGACGAGAATCACGCCCTCGCGCGCGCCACCCACCTTGATGCGCGCGCCCACACCGAGTTGCTCGCTCCCCTCATCGAATCCTGCTTCGCCTCAGCCGGAAAGAAGCCATTCGACCTCACCGGAGTCGCCGTCGGAGTCGGGCCGGGTCCCTTCACCGGGTTGCGGGTCGGCATGGTCACTGGTCTGACGATGGGCCACGCGCTGGGGGTGCCTGTGCATGGCGTCTGCAGCCTCGACGCACTCGCCGCGCAGGACTCCACGCTCGTGGACAGTGAGTTCCTCGTCGCGACCGACGCACGGCGCAAAGAGGTCTACTGGGCTCGGTATGCCGTCCGCTCCGGTTCCGTGGAGCGCCTCACCGACCCGGCGGTCGATCGTCCCGCGGACCTGCCCGCGGAGGTCCGTGCACTGCCCACTGCCGGACGAGGTCCAGAGCTCTATCCCGACCTGTTCGCGATCGCCCTGCCCGTCCTCGATGTCGACGCGGCGGTGTTGGGGCGGGTGGCCGTGGCGCGGATCCTGACCGGCAAGCCGATGCCGGTCGAGCCGCTCTATCTGCGTCGTCCCGATGCCTTGACCACCGCTGAGCGGGCGGCCCGATGACGACTCGTGAGTTGACGTGGACTGACATCCCCGACCTGGTTCGCTTGGAGAGTGAGGCCTTCCCCGATGACGCCTGGACCGAGGCGTCGTGGTGGGCAGAGTTGGCCGGACGCCCGCGCCGCGACTACGTCGTCGTGGAGCGTGAAGGTGAGCTGGCGGCATACGCCGGTCTGGATCACGGCGGGCAGGTGGCTGACCTCATGACGATGACGGTCGCGCCCAGACACCGAGGCTCCGGCCTCGGCCAGGCACTGCTCGACGAGCTCGAGTCGCGCGCGACCGCCGGGGGAGCCGTAGCCCTGATGCTCGAGGTTCGCGCCGACAACACGCCAGCGCGCGCCCTCTATGACCGACGCGGCTATGACGTGCTCACCGTGCGCCGCGGCTACTACCAGCCGGGCAACGTCGATGCCCTCGTCATGCGGAAGTTGTTGTCACAGAGCGGAACTGAGGCATGAGCGCCGAGCAGCCGCTGGTCCTTGGCATCGAGACGTCCTGTGACGAGACCGGTGTCGGCATCGTGCGCGGGGAGACCCTTTTGGTGGACGCGGTGGCGAGCAGCGTTGAGGACCACGCCCGGTTTGGCGGCGTGGTGCCCGAGGTGGCCAGCCGTGCGCACCTCGAGGAGATGGTCCCGACGATCGAGCGTGCGTGCCGCGAGGCCAACGTGCACCTGCGCGACCTCGACGCCATCTCGGTGACCTCCGGACCGGGACTCGCGGGCTCGCTCATGGTCGGTGTCGCGTCGGCGAAGGCGTTGGCACTCTCCCTCGGAATCCCGCTCTATGGCGTCAACCACCTTGCCTCCCACGTGGCCGTCGACATCGTCGAGCACGGGCCGCTGCCCGAGCCGACGGTGGCCCTGCTCGTGTCCGGCGGGCACTCCTCCCTCCTCCTCGTCCCGGACGTCACCTGCGACATCCGCAGCCTCGGATCGACCATCGACGATGCCGCTGGCGAGGCCTTCGACAAGGTGGCGCGCGTGCTCGGCCTCCCGTTCCCCGGCGGTCCGCACATCGACCGCGCGGCCCGCGACGGTCAGCTCACGATCGACTTCCCGCGAGGGCTGACGACAGGGCGCGACATGGAGCGCCACCGCTTCGACTTCTCATTCTCGGGTCTCAAGACCTCTGTCTCGCGCTGGGTTCAGGCCAAGCAGGCCGCAGGGGAGCCGGTGCCCATCGCCGACGTCGCGGCGTCGTTCCAGGAGGCCGTCGTCGACGTCCTGACCCGCAAGGCGGTGCTCGCCTGCCGTGAGCAGGGTGCCCAGAACCTGCAGATCGGTGGTGGGGTCGCGGCCAACACGAGGCTGCGCGCCATGGCCCAATCGCGCTGCGACGACGCGGGGATCGAGCTGCGGGTGCCACGACCCGGGTTGTGCACCGACAACGGGGCAATGGTGGCGGCACTCGGCGCCCAGATGGTTCTCAAGGGGCGGGCCGCATCACGTCTCGACCTGCCCGCCGACTCCTCGATGCCGGTCACCCAGATCCAGAACTGACCTCAGTCCCCTTTCCCGGGTGACCCGCTAATGGGCTCCCGAACCACGGAACGGTTCCCTTGTTCGGGACGCCTTTCGCGGGGGACCCGGAAAAGGGCCTGGCGTTGGGGTCCGCTCAGCCGCAGCTGATGAGGCCCATGCGCTCCTTGAGAGCGATGATTCGCAGCACCGAGGCGTCGACGTGGATCGCGAAGTTCTCGTCGGCGCGGGCCTTGTCGGCGATTGCCGCGGTCATCGCCGGGACGGACGAGGGGTCACCGGTCAGGATGATGTCACCACCGGCCCCGATGAAACTCGTGGCTCGTTGCACCACCGGGATCGCCCGCACGGCCTTGGCATTGACGTCATCGGTGATGACGACACCGCCGAAGCCGAGCTGGTCTCGCAGCAACCCGGTGATGATCGGCCTGCTGAACATCGCTTGGGTATTGGTGGCGTCCAGACCGGGATAGCGCGCCGAACTCACCATGACGAGCCCGGCGCCAGCCTTGACCCCAGCCGTGAACGGCGCCAGGAACGGGTCCTTGGGCGTGGCCACGGTGTCGGTGATGCCGGTGGTGTTGAAATCGGTGTTGTTGCGGATTCGGCCGAGGCCCGGGAAGTGCTTGACCGTCCCCATGATGCCGCCCTCGATCATGCCCTTGAGGAACGCACTCGACGCCTTGGTCACGGTCGCGGGGTCCGAGCCGTACTCCCGACCGTACTTGCCGATCGGCTCGTTGGCCTTGCCGATATCGGCCGGCACGGTGTCGGTCACGGGCGCGAGGTTGACATTGATCCCCACGGCTTTGAGCTCGCCGGCCCAGCCCTTGGCGGCGGCCGTCAACTCGCCCGAAGTCATCTGTGCCTGCGTCTTGGCCGAAGGCACCTTCGAGAACCCATCGCCGCGCAGCTGACGCACTTCGCCACCCTCTTGGTCGGCCGCGAGAAGCAGGGGTATGCCGGCCGTGGCGGCCTTCGTGGCCTGTGCCTGGAGGTGGGCGCTCGTCTCCTTGACCCGCCCGGCGCCGTCCCAGCCGCCGAGGTAGATGACGTTGCCGATGTGCTGGTTGGCGATGAGGCCGTCAAGGGTGGTGCGGGAGTCAGAGGTCTGGAACGCGACCATGAAGAGCTGTCCGAGAGCCTGCTCCTCGGTGAGCGCGTCGGCGGTGTGGCGGGCGCACGCGCTGACGTTGGCCGTGCCGCCGGAGTCAGGCGGGCTCGACGTCTCGGAGGCGGTCTGTGATGGCGTGGACGCCGACGGTGTGGTGCTGGCGGTGGGACTCGGCGATGTCGTGCTGCTGCTCGACGGCGGGGGCGTCGCGGACGCGGTGCCGCCAGCGCCCCCGCCACCACACCCGGCTGCAAGGACGCCCACGAGGGCGACTGCGACGGCAGCGGTGAGGCGTGGACGGACGAAGGCCGTGGGGCGGGAAGTCACCCCACGACGCTAGCCGACACACGGCATACGCTCGCTTCATGGCCCTCCCTGTGATTCTCGATGTCGACACCGGTGTCGACGACGCCTGCGCGCTCATCCTCGCCACCCTGCACGCCGACCTGGACCTCAGGGCGGTGACCTGTGTCGGCGGCAATGCGCCCCTGGCCGATGTTGTGCGCAACACCCTCACCGTGCTCCAAGCGTGCGGTGCGAGCGCGATCCCCGTCAGCGCCGGCGCCTCCCACCAACTGCTGGAGCGTCCGGTTGATGCGCGGCACGTCCATGGGAATGACGGGATGGCCGACCTGGGTTGGCCGTCCCCGCAGGAGGCGGTGGATCCCCGCCACGCCGTTGACCTGTTGCGCGAGAGCATTGATGCCGCGGCCATGGACGGTGTCCCCGTCACCCTCGTGCCCCTTGCCCCCATGACCAACATCGCACTGCTTGCCCGTATGTATCCCGCTTCGTTTGCCCGCATCGGACGCATCGTCTTCATGGGGGGCGGCGCCATGGTGAGCAACGCGACGGCCTCGGCGGAGTTCAACGTCTTCCATGACCCGGAGGCGACGGCCGTGGTGCTCGATGCCAGCGTCGACCTCGACGTGCCGGTGACGATGTATGGCCTGGACGTGTTCTATGGGCCTCAGGTCACCCTCGCCGACGCCGACGAACTGGCCGGTCTCGACGACACCGGTCCGGGTGCGCTGGCTGCCGGCCTGGTCCGCTTCATGAGCGGCCGGTTCAACTCCGACAGCATGACGATCGGGGACGCCGGGGCGGTGGCGATGCTCATTGATCCCGACGCCGTCCGGACCGAGCACTTGCCGGTGCGCGTCGAACTCTCCGGCACATGGACGCGCGGGCGCACCATCGTCGACACCCGTGACTGGTCGGGCGACATGGACCATGACCCGCACGGTCTGGCTCACGCGCAGGTCGACGTCGCCCTCGAGATCGACGGTCCGCGGATCGCGCGGCTTTGGCTTGACACGATTCACGGAGCCCTCTGATGGGACGCGTGATGGTCATCGGTGCCCTCAATGTCGACCTCGTGACCCGGGTCGAACGGCACCCGAGTCCGGGGGAGACGCTCCTCGGTGAGGGCCTCGATCGGCTTGCCGGCGGCAAAGGTGCCAACCAAGCAATCGCGGCCGCGGCGGCCGGTGCACAGGTGATCATGGTGGGCTGCGTAGGCGATGATGGTGGTGGGTCGGCCTACGTGGAACGCTTGCGCCACAGGGGAATTGACGTTTCACGAGTGCGCACCGTCAAGGGCGAAGCCAGCGGCCATGCCCTCATCGCGGTGGATGATCATGGCGAGAACAGCATCATCGTCATCCCCGGAGCCAACGGACGGCTCGACGACACGGAGGTTGCAGCGGTCGATGACCTCGGGCCGGGCGACGTCCTGCTCATGCAGCTCGAGGTGCCCTTGCCCGTCGTGTTCGGCGCGGCTCGCCGTGCGGCTCACCTCGGCGCCCGGGTCGTCATCAACACCGCTCCGTATGCCGCCCTTCCGGCCGACGTCGTGGCCCTCGCCGACCCGGTGGTCGCCAACGAGCACGAGATGGTGGCGCTCGCCGAGTCCGGCGCAGAGCCGGGTTCGTTGCTCGTGACCTTTGGCGCCAACGGGGTCACCTGGGATGGCGAGACCGTTCCGGCCCACACGGTCCCACCGCCCGCCGTCGTTGACACCACAGGCGCAGGCGACGCCTTCTGCGGCGCCCTGGCAGCAGCCCTGGCCGCCGGAGCCGACCGGTCCGCGGCACTCGAGGCGGCCCTGGCTGCGGGGGCGGCCGCGGTCCAGCACCCAGGCGCTCAACTCGACCCAACCCTGTGATTCCTCACTGATTGCCCGTTGGGAGAGTTGCGAGGGCAACGAGCAACTCTCCCAACGGGCGATCAGTCGGGGTTGACGATGAGGGCGGCGGGTGCGCCGGCGACTCGGGTCAGCACCACCGTCGCCTGCCCACCGCTTCCCGCCTTGGTGCCGATCTTGAGGTCGCGGCGCAGTTGTTCGTCGTCGAGGCGGATGCCGCGCTTCTTGATCGTCAACCCGGTCACGCCGTGCGTGCGAAGCCAGCCACGCAGGGTCTTGACGGTGAAGGGCATGGCCTCGTGGACGGCATACCGGCGCGTGTAGGCCAAGGACACGTCGCGTGAGGTGAGGACATAGCCCGTGCCCTCGTCGGACTCCACCCCATCGGTGGCGCGCGTCACCGCGCCGACGAGGCCGGCACGGATGACAGCCTTGTCGACGTCGTGGAGCCACGTGCCCACGTCGACCATGGACGTTGCGACCGCTGGCACCTCGTCTGCCATGGACTCGGTGACGACGATGGGGGGCGCATCGGGACCCATCACCCGGGCGGTGCGACCACGCGTCATGGCGAGTGGCCCCCACCAGATCGCGCACTCGACGACATCACCGGTCCAGGACGTCCACTGCGCTTCGGCACCGGCGGGGATCGCGGCATGGTCGAATCCGGGGCTGAGCTTCACTCCGGTGGCGGGCACAGCGGCCGCCACCTGCTGCACGAAGTCCCACGACGGCGAGATCTCCTCGAGACGGAAAGTGCGCCGGGTGCGTCCGGTGATGTCGGCAACCCCGCGCGTGCGCCGGGCGGGGTCGAGCCAGGCACCCACCCGGTTGCGGCCCGGGTCGGCGCCGAAGTCCGCATCCTCGGCGCGCGCCATGCGGGCCCTGGAGTCAGGCCACGGACGCAGGTTGGCATCGGCCACGGCCGCGGTCACAGGGTCCGAGTCGACGGCACGCACGGTCACCCCCAGAGAGGACAGGGTGACGGCGTCAGCCCCGATGCCACACCCCAGGTCGTGCACCTGCGCCAGGCTCGCGCGACTGAACCGGTGCGCGTGCGCGACAGCAACCTCGAGGCGGGTGGCCTGCTCCAAGCCGTCGGGGGTGAAGAGCATGTCCGAGGCGAACTCGCCGAACTTCGCAACGGCCCTGGCGCGCAACCGCTGCTGGGTCAGCGCCGCTGCAGTGAGATCGGCGGGATGACCCTCACGACGCAGGCGGTCCTGCAGGGTGAGGACGTCGGAGTCGTTGTAGGGAGGGAGGGAACGCAGCAGCTCCTGCCCCTCTGGGGCTGCCAGTGCCCTCACCGTGCTGACGTCCACGGAGCAACCCTCTCATTGTGCGGACCCACTCAGTTCCCGGTGTCCTCGGCACGTTTCCACTCGTAGGGAGTTGTCGTCGACACCGTGACCAGACCCGCCCGCTCGAGGATCGGGCGGGAGAACTCGGTGGAGTCACTATTGATCCAGCGTTTCCCCTGCTCGATCGCCGACCGTGCCCGTGCCGCGGTGAGTGCTCGATAGATCCCGCGTCCGCGATGCTCCGGTCGCGTGGCGCCACCCCAGATGCCGGCGAACTCGGTGCCCTCGACCGGCTCGAGACGACCGGCACTCACGATCTCGTTGTTCTCCTGCGCCACCCACATCTCCATGTCGGTGCGGGTGCGGAGGCGGTGGATGATCTGCTCGAAGTGGGCAGCGGCCTCCTGCTCATCGTCGCCGAAGACCTCGGCCTGCATGTCGGTCATCCTGCGGACATCGGCCTCATCGGTGATGTGAGAGATGCTGACGCCGTCAGGCACCTGCAGGTCGAGGGCCAAAAGGGCTGCGTCGCCGATCATCACCGACTCGGTCTCGCCGGCGGCGAAGCCCGCAGCCACCAACGCTTCGTGCAGACCCGGCGCATGGTCGTGGCCTCGGGACTTCCACTCGACCTGAGTGATCTCGGGCTGTGCTCGATAGTGCTCGAGCGCAGCCCCCACGAGCTCGCGGATCGACCCCGGCGTCGCCGGCCCAGCCTCGGTCACGAGGTCGCGATAGGTGATGAACCCACGCCCACCGAGATAGGTCGCGAGGAGCAAGGGCCCCATCGAGGTCTTCGTCAGCGCCGAGGGCAGTTCAGCGTCGCGACGGAGCTGGCTGTCATAGGCCTCGAGCAGAGCAGCGGGGTCGGTTTCGGTCATGACCCAGACCCTTGCCCCCCGAACCCTGTCACCGCAAACGCAGGACGCGCGGATTGAGCCGATGGCGAACATGGTGCCAACATTTGGCACTCGAGTTGACCGAGTGCTAACGGGGACCTAGATTTGGGTCATTGGCACTCACCTCGTGTGAGTGCCAGCGCAAGCGGACCAGATCGACCCCCGCGACGGCGATGTGGAGCCTGCTGCGCGCACTTTGCATTTGTCCACCTTCGACTCATCCCAAAGGGGAGGTCACACAGTGTCGGTTTCCATCAAGCCGCTCGAGGACCGCATCGTCATCAAGTCGCTCGAGGCCGAGCAGACCACGGCATCCAGTCTCGTCATTCCGGACACCGCGAAGGAGAAGCCCCAGGAGGGCGAGGTCCTCGCGGTTGGTCCAGGTCGCATTGACGACAACGGCAACCGGGTCCCGCTCGACGTCAACGTCGGCGACAAGGTCATCTACAGCAAGTACGGCGGCACCGAGGTCAAGCACGGCGGCGAGGAGTACCTCATCCTCAGCGCTCGCGACGTCCTTGCGGTCGTCAGCTGATCGAGCCCTCGGCTCGTCACACAGAACGGAACCACCACGTATGCCGTGGGCTCACCTCCCACGGTGAGCTCACGGCATACGCGCATCTGCTTTGTTTCACCACTGACTACTGAAGGACATTCATGGCCAAGGAACTGGAGTTCAACGACTCCGCCCGCAAGGCGCTTGAGCGAGGCGTCGACGCCCTCGCCAACGCCGTCAAGGTGACGCTCGGCCCCAAGGGCCGCAACGTCGTCATCGACAAGAAGTGGGGCGCCCCCACGATCACCAACGATGGCGTGACCATCGCACGCGAGATCGAGCTCGAGGACTCCTACGAGAACCTCGGTGCCCAGCTCGCCAAGGAGGTCGCGACCAAGACCAACGACGTCGCCGGTGACGGCACGACGACTGCAACCGTGCTGGCCCAGGCCATGGTCCACGAGGGCCTGCGCAACGTCACCGCCGGTGCGGCCCCCGCAAGCCTCAAGCGCGGCATGGACAAGGCCGTCGACGCCGTGTCCGAGCGCCTGCTCGAGACGGCTCGCGAGGTCGACGGCAAGGAAGAGATCGCCTCGGTCGCCTCCCTGTCCGCCCAGGACAAGGAGATCGGCGCCACGATCGCCGACGCGTTCGACAAGGTCGGCAAGGACGGCATCATCACCGTCGAGGAGTCCTCGACTGCCTCCACCGAGCTCGAGTTCACCGAGGGCATGCAGTTCGACAAGGGCTACATCTCGCCCTACTTCGTCACCGACCCCGAGCGCATGGAGGCTGTCCTCGAGGACGCCTACATCCTCATCAACCAGGGCAAGATCTCGGCGATCGCCGACATCCTGCCGGTGCTCGAGAAGGTCGTCCAGTCGGGCAAGCCGCTCGTCATCATCGCCGAGGACATCGACGGTGAGGCCTTGTCGACGCTCGTCGTCAACAAGATCCGCGGCACGTTCAACGTGGCTGCCGTCAAGGCTCCCGGCTTCGGTGACCGCCGCAAGGCGATGCTCCAGGACATCGCCGTGCTCACCGGTGGTCAGGTCATCGCCGAAGAGGTCGGGCTCAAGCTCGACACGGCCGACCTCACCGTCCTCGGTCAGGCGCGTCGCGTCGTCGTCACCAAGGACAACACGACGATCATCGACGGCTCGGGCGACAAGGCCGAGGTCGAGGGTCGGGTCAACCAGATCAAGGCCGAGATCGAGCGCACCGACTCCGACTGGGACAAGGAGAAGCTCCAGGAGCGCCTTGCCAAGCTCGCCGGTGGCGTCTGCGTCATCAAGGTCGGTGCTCACACCGAGGTTGAGCTCAAGGAAAAGAAGCACCGCATCGAGGACGCCATCTCGGCGACCCGCGCGGCCATCGAAGAGGGCATCGTCGCCGGTGGCGGCTCCGCTCTCATCCAGGCCGTCAAGGTCATCGAC
>JBDSIV010000040.1:0-24934 GCA_039917755.1 Knoellia sp.
CCGCGTCGCGTCGCCGACCCGGTGCGTCGTGACCGCCACGAGGGCCGTCACCTCGACGAGCGTCGCCACGACCTTCCTGAGCAGCGCACCTTCGAAGAGGCCGAGGCCGAGCGCGCGCAAGCGGACACCTGGGTGAAGTACGAGTCCAAGAAGGGCACCGGACCCGCCGATGTCACCGAGGACAACGGTTTTGCCGCTCTTGGTGTCGACCCCCGCCTCGTTGAGCGCCTCGCCCGTGACGGCATCACCTCGCCGTTCCCCATTCAGACGGCGACGATCCCAGACGCCCTTGCGGGCCGCGACGTCCTCGGCCGCGGCCAGACCGGTTCGGGCAAGACCCTCGCCTTCGGTCTGCCGACCATCACCCGCCTCGTCGACGGCACCAAGCCGGCGAGCAAGCGTCCACGCGCGCTCATCATGGTGCCGACGCGTGAGCTCGCGATGCAGGTGAGTGATGCCCTCGAGCCGCTCGTCCACGTCACCGGCCTGCGCCACAAGCTCGTCGCCGGAGGCCTGTCCTACGAGCCGCAGGTCAAGGCGCTCGCCCGTGGCATCGACATCCTGGTTGCCACTCCCGGCCGCCTCAACGACCTCATCGAGCGCGGCTCCTGCGAGCTCGACGACGTTCAGGTGGCGATCCTCGACGAGGCGGACCACATGGCCGACATGGGCTTCATGCCCGAGGTCACCGCCATCCTCGACAAGATTCCCGCCGGCGGTCAGCGACTGCTCTTTTCGGCGACCCTCGACAAGGGCATCGACAAGCTCGTCGACCGCTACCTCACCGACCCGGTGACGCACTCGACCGAGGACGTGACCGCCAGCGTCACGACGATGAGCCACCACATCATGCTCATCGACCCCAACAACAAGAAGCAGCTCACGGCCGAGCTCGCTGCCCGCGACGGTCGCACGGTGGTCTTCGTGCGCACCCAGCTGGGCGCCGACCGCATCGCCCGCGAGCTGCGTGAGAAGGGCGTCCTTGCGGCGGCCATCCACGGTGGTCTGTCACAGAACCTGCGCAACCGGGCCCTCGGTGCGTTCCGTGACGGGTCGCTGCCAGTGCTTGTCGCCACCGACGTCGCCGCCCGCGGAATCCACGTCGACGACATCGGTCTCGTCCTCCAGGCTGACCCACCCGCAGACCACAAGGACTACCTGCACCGCGCCGGCCGCACCGCTCGCGCGGGGGAGAAGGGCACTGTCGTGACTTTCGCCCTCCCGCACCAGAAGCGGACGATGGCTCGCCTTGCGGAGGCGGCCGGTCTCGATGTCGAGCCGATCCGCGTCCTCCCCGGTGACCAGAACGTCGCGGCCGCGGGTGGGCGCACGCCGTCCGGCATTCCTGTCGCCGACCACGTCTGGATGCCCTTGCTCGAGGCCAAGGAGCAGCGTGGACGTCGTCCGGGCGGCCCGCCCCGTCGCTTCCAGGGAGCCTCGCGTGGCCATCAGGGTGGCTCGGGTGGCGGTCAGGGCAGTGCGCGTGGTGGCGAACGTCGCGGCCATGGTGGCCGTGCAGAATGGAAGCGTGACCGCTGACCGCATGACGGGACGACTTCTCGTCTCCACCCCTGCGCTCGATGACGGGCTCTTCCACCGCAGCGTGATCCTCATGCTTCAGCACGACAACAACGGCGCCCAGGGAGTTGTGCTCAACAAGCCACTGGGCGCCGATGTCGACTCCGTCCTGCCGGGATGGGGAGAGCACATCGCCGCGCCGCAGACCCTCTTCCAGGGCGGTCCGGTGCAGCTCGACTCGGCATTGGGCCTCGTGACTCTCGCCGGTGGCGATGATCTGCCACCCGGGAGCCAGCGGCTCTTCGGGTCGGTGGCCATCGTCGATCTCGACACCCCGCCTCTGCTCGTCATGCCCGAGGTCGGTGGCATCCGGATTTTCGCTGGGTATGCCGGGTGGTCCACGGGGCAGCTCGAGGGCGAGTTGCGTCGTGGGTCATGGATGGTGGTGGATTCCCTGCCCGCCGACCTGCTCACCGACGACCCGGATCACCTGTGGGAGTGCGTGCTCCGGCGTCAGTCGAGTGAGCTCGCCTTCGTCGCCTACTACCCGGCAGACCCCGAGCTCAACTGACCCCACGTATTCTGGCGTGTGTGAGCGACCCACACAGCCCCCTCAGCGACCCCAGCGCCCCGCAGCAGCAGCCCTCGGGCCCCTCGACCCAGACGGCCGTGCTTGAGCGCGAGGAGACCATCCCTCAGGTTCAGGAGCCCGGTGATCACGAGCGCTTCTCGCACTATGTGCGCAAGGAGAAGATCCTCGAGTCCGCGCTGTCGGGCGAACCGGTGACCGCTCTGTGCGGCAAGGTGTGGATTCCCGGCCGCGACCCCAAGAAGTTTCCGGTGTGCCCGGAGTGCAAGGAAATCTACGAGGGCCTCCGCGCGCCTCAGGACGGCGGCGAGTGAGGCAGCCGCCGCAAAACTGTGGTGCAGAGGGGACGTGACGGGTAGCCCGTTGCCCCAGTGATCCACTCGCCCTTGTGGAGCAACACCGGTAGGTCCTTTGCAAATGACAGGTCCTCCCCGGAGCCCATGATCCTGGTGGCGCAGATCCGGCGGGGTGCCCCGGATTGATCCGCGCCCATGCGCTGGAAGCGCGTCGTGGAGGGGCGAAGGCGGTCGGACGACGCCGCCCCACTTTGCCAAGCCTTGGCGAAATCATGGGGTTTTCTTGGTATCGGCGTGGGCAGGGGCGTCGTTAAGTTCGGGGCACACGAACCTCACAGTGGTTTGTGCACACCGAAAGGGGCCACCACATGTCTGTTCGTCCACTGCGCTTCGCTGGAGTTCTCGCAGCCTCGATCCTGTCTGCCGCAAGCCTTGGGCTCGGCGTCACCAGCGCGTCAGCCATCCAGACCGCCGGGGTGAACGGGGTCAAGGCCGAGTGCGCCACCAACGCCCCTTCTGACTCTGTCGTTGCCGGCCGCGGCCCCCACGCCAAGGACCCTCACAACGTCTCAACGGCGCAGGCCAAAGCCATGGAGGCCCAGCTCACCAAGGCGTTGGCCGACAAGGGCCTCCAGCGCGACGCCTCCGGTGAGGCCAGGAAGCCCGGCGGCGGTGGCGCATTCACGCCGGCCACGATCGACGTCTACTGGCACACCATCACCGACGGTTCCAAGGGTGCGCTCAGCGCCAGCGAGATCAATGGCCAGATCAACGTCCTCAACGCGGCATACTCCAGCGCGGGTTTCTCGTTCGCCCTCAAGGCGACAACAACGACGAACAACGCCTCTTGGTACAACCAGCTCGACTACGGCACCACGGCCGAGCGTCAGATGAAGTCCGCACTGCGCACAGGTGACAACGGCGACCTCAACATCTATACCGCAGACCTCGGCGGCGGCTTGCTCGGCTGGGCGACCTTCCCCAAGAGCAGAGCCGACGCCATGGACGGCGTGGTCATCCTCGACGAGAGTTTGCCCGGTGGTTCGGCCTCGCCCTACAACCAGGGCGACACGGCCACCCACGAGATCGGCCACTGGCTGAACCTCTACCACACGTTCCAGGGGGGCTGTTCGGACACTGCAGGTGACTACGTGTCCGACACCCCGGCGGAGGCGAGCCCGGCCTCGGGTTGCCCCACCGGTCGCGACTCGTGCACCTTGCCCGGGCTGGACCCGATCAAGAACTTCATGGACTACACCAACGACGCGTGTATGGACCACTTCTCGGCGGGTCAGAAGACTCGTATGCAGAGTGCCTGGGTTGCCTACCGCGGCTGAGTTCCACTCTCACCGGCCCTGAGCCGGCACGCACATGACCAAGGGCCCGTCCGGGAGGCGGGCCCTCGGCATGTCGACCCTTCGATCTCGTCTACCCTTGCGGAGCCGATGAGTACCTCTGCTGCCAGCCATCTCAGTCCCGCCTTCCCGGAGCGGGCGGCGTGGGGTACCGCAGCGAAGTTACGCGCTTGGCAGCAGGACGCCCTCACGGCATACCTCGAGGCGGATGCCAAGGACTTCTTGGCCGTCGCCACACCAGGTGCGGGCAAGACGACGTACGCGCTGCGGATCGCAGCCGAGCTCCTCGAGAGCGGCGAGGTCAAGGCGATCACCGTCATCGCGCCGACCGAGCACCTCAAGACCCAGTGGTCCGAGGCCGCGGCACGCGTCGGCATCCAACTCGACCCGAAGTTCTCGAACTCCACAGCGGTCCACTCCCACGAGTACGACGGTGTGGCCCTGACCTACGCCCAGGTCGCGGCCCGCCCAGACCTGCACCAGCGCCGGACCGAGACCACTCCGACGTTCGTCATCCTCGACGAGATCCATCATGGGGGAGATGCCCGCAGCTGGGGCGACGCCATCCGGGTCGCGTTCACACCTGCCGTCCGCAGGCTCTCGCTCACGGGGACGCCGTTCCGCTCTGACTCCAACCCGATCCCGTTCGTGCGCTACGAGATGGATGAGGCGGGCATCGTCCGCTCCGCTGCGGACTACACCTACGGGTATGCCGCCGCGTTGCGTGACGCTGTCGTGCGACCGGTGCTCTTCCTTGCCTATGGCGGTGCCATGCGCTGGCGGACCAAGGCCGGTGACGAGATCGCCGCACGACTGGGTGAGCCGCTCACCAAGGACCAGACGGCTCAGGCCTGGCGCACGGCGCTCGACCCCAAGGGGGAGTGGGTGCCCTCCGTCCTCGCCGCGGCCGACAAGCGCCTCACCGAGGTGCGTCGGCACGTGCCTGACGCTGGCGGGCTCGTCATCGCGACAAACCAGACGACGGCTCGCGCCTATGCGAAGATCCTTCACTCGATCACAGGCGAGAAGACGACGATCGTGCTCTCCGACGACGCCGGGTCGAGCGCTCGGATCGAGGAGTTCGCTGGTGGTGACGCGCGCTGGATGGTCGCGGTCCGCATGGTGTCCGAGGGGGTCGACGTGCCTCGACTCTGTGTCGGTGTCTATGCCACCTCCACCTCCACCCCGCTGTTCTTCGCGCAGGCCGTCGGACGCTTCGTGCGTGCGCGCAAGCGCGGCGAAACCGCCTCCGTGTTCCTTCCGTCCGTGCCTTCGATCCTCGAGCACGCCGCATCGATGGAGCTCGAGCGCGACCACGCCCTCAACCGCAAGAGCGACCCCGACGTCGAAGCCTCCATGTGGGCAGAGGAAGAGGGACTCCTCTCGGCGGCCAACCGCACCGACAAGACCTCGGGTCTTGAGGAGGAGAGCTTCGAGGCGCTCGAATCCGATGCCCACTTCGACCACGTCCTCTTCGACTCCCAACAGTTCGGGCTGCATGCCGACGTGGGCTCCGACGAGGAGCAGGACTACCTCGGGCTACCCGGCCTGCTCGAGCCTGACCAGGTCTCCGTGCTGCTGCACGAACGTCAGACCAAGCAGTCCAACGCGACGGGTCGCAGGCCTCGTGCATCAGAGGCTCCGGTCTCAGCGCACCGAGCGCTCGCAGCGCAGCGCAAGGAGCTCAACAAGCTCGTCGCGGCCTATGCCAAGAAGACCGGGGCGCCGCACGCCAACGTGCACATGGAACTCCGTAGGGCCTGTGGCGGACCGGAACTCGCGGCAGCGACGTCCGAGCAGGTCGCTGTGCGCATCGCCAAGTTGCGGCTCTGGTTCGTCGGCCGTCGCTGACCACGATGGGGACTTCTCCCCATCGCGCGGGGCCTGTGACGCCTCTACTGTGGTCTCAACGAGACCATGAGGGAAGGGGCGGGCGGCATGACAATCGAGGTCGATCTGGCAGGGATGAACGTGCTTCGTGACGCGGTGCACAAGAACGAGAACTACATCCGAGACATCCATGGCTTCGTCTCCGACCACTGCAAGGACTTCGGCGCTTTCACGGGGTTCCTCGCTGTGTTCAAGGGCGACTACGAAGATGCCTACAACAACGCCGAGAAGAGTGTGCACGACGGCCACAAGAGCGCAAAGGCAATCCGCAACACCATCGTGGCCAGCCGCAAGCGCTACGAGGATGCCGACATTGAGTCCTCGGTCCGGCTCAAGGGGATCGACCTGCACATCGTCCTCCCGAAGATTCCCGGGATGACTGCGGACGGTGGGCCGCTGGTGACCAAGACCGACAAGAACGTCGCCAGTGGTGCCGGCCTCATCGAGGATCTGGACGAGGGGATCCGAGAATTGGAGCGCATTGGTGGGGACGGGCCTCAACACCGTGGCCCCGGGAAGGGTAGTCCGTTCCCGATCATCGGCCTCCTCGGCGAGACCGAGTCGACGGTCGACATCACCAAGGACGGGATGGCGGCAAACGACGACATCGACGACTACAACGACTTCGAGAACAAGGGCAACCGATGACGACGGTCACGCTCGAGAACCCGAGGGACCTCCTCAAGGATGCCCCGGACAGTGACGCCTACGGGAAGATGATCGAGGACGCCAAGGGCAATTGCGGCCCGATCCTGCAGGTCATCGACTGGGCCATGAAGAAGTGTGTCGGGTTCTCGCCGATCGAGTTGATCATGAAGCCGGTGTCCGGTGACTTCAACGGCGTCGACGAGCTGAAGACGAACTGGCAGAGTACGGGCCTTGCGGTCACTGCGGTCGGACACAACTACAGCGCGATCGCTGCTGCGGTCGATGACGTCTGGCGCGCTCCTGCCGCCACTCGGGCCAAGAGCCAGCTCGAGAAGCACGCTGCGGCCCACAACCGTCAGGGCACTGCCTGCGGGCTCATGAGTCGCCAGCTGGGCAACATGCTCAAGGCCACCGAGGAGGTCGTGAGTGCGTGCTGCGGACTCCTCGGGCTCATCGAGGAATGGGTCGTGACCCTGAGCGTGGCGAAGTTGGCCAAGGAGATCTTCACGGGCGGAGCAGGCGTCCGACGTGCCGTCAGACTCATCAACCAGGCCATCGACCTCATCAAGTCCTTGGGCAACCTCATTCCCGCTTTGGCGGCTGCCTGCGGAACGATGGCGACGGTCCTCTCGGCATGCAACGTCATCCTCAGCTTCGGTGTCTCGAGCATCAATGCCGACGCGGGGCACCATGTCGACGACACATCGGAGGCAGGTTTCCAGTGAGCGAGGACCGTGCCCTCGAGGATGCCCTGTTTCAGGCCCAGGCCTCACTGCGGCAACAGGAGGATGACATCGCCGAGATCCTCAAAGGCGTAGCCGAGGCCAAGGAGTTGATGGCCCGCGCGCGCGTCGAACTCGACGCCGAAGCTGCGGAGTCGAAGGAGGAGCGCGAAGAGGAAGAGCGAGAGGCCCGCTCGGGCGCGCTCGGCGGTGACCGTCGCGCTCTGCAGCGCAGGTTGGATCGCGAGGAGACGCACTGGGCCGACGTCATGTCCGGCCGTGACGAGCACCCGACAGCGGTGGCCTACCGGAAGCAGTTGGGCGACATGATGCAGACGGTCGTGGAGCAGGAGTCCGAGAAGGACCCTTCCCTGCGCGAGGGGTTGGAGAACATGGCTCGATACACCGAACCCGGAGACCCTCGGGTGCACGTGCCCGACTGGCCTGCACCGCCAGACGCGGTCAGCGATGGTCGACGCCCGATTCGTCCCGACGCAGGCGATCCGCCGTCGCAACGACCCGGCACCTGGTGAGGGGCAGCAAGGCATGAGGCGCAGCTATCTCGAAACGAAGATCTGGATCAACCAGATCGCGCTGATGGTCATCGGCGTGATCATCGCGGGGGCCTTCACTCTGGGTGCGTTCAAGACTGGACAGTGGGCCTGGCTCATCGCCCCTCCGATGGACCTCGTGGGCATCGCGCTGGTGATCATCGGTGCTCGACGCCGACGTGAGACTCTGGGCTCGCGAGGAATGGCTCTGCAAGTCGTCGGCGCACTGTGCATCGTGCTCTCGATCTGGGCCGCTTTCATGCTGGGCAATGCGTTCCAGAGTTAGCGCATCCCCTGGTTGACGAGCCGCCCCGCGGTCCGACCTCCGATCAGCCGTCCCGGTCAGCTGCCGCCTGCACGAGGGGGCCGGTGCGGTGTTCGAGGTGGGTCACGAGGCACATCGAGGTGTTCGCCCGCAGGACGTGGACATCATCGATGATCTCGTCGATGACCCGTCCGAGATCGGCGTTGTCTCGGGCAACGACGCGGACGATGAGGTCGCCGATGCCAGTCGTCGAGTGGATCTCGAGCACCTCGGGGATGGCGGCCAAGTGGGCGACGACGGGCTCGTGTCCTTGGCGCTGACGGATCTCGAGGGTGCAGAAGGCCGTCACCGGATAGCCGAGGGCGACCGGGTCGACCTGCGGGCCCATCGACGAGATGATCCCGCACCCCTGGAGGCGGTCGAGCCGGGCCTGAACGGTGCCTCGGGCGACTCCGAGGCTGCGGGAAGCGCCCAGAACGCCGACGCTCGGATTCTCGGTGAAGAGCGCGATGAGGCGGGCGTCCAGGGCGTCGATGCCGTCGAGTCGGATCATGCGCACAGTGTCGACCCGTTGCCGCCAACAAGGCAACATCATGCGCAGACTGTGCAGGGCGGCGGCATACCGTTGCACATCCTGCGCTGGTCCGACACCCTGCAACCATGACTGACACGACGACCACCCCTCAGATGACGACGTCCGCCAGCTCCATGGATCTCACCGATCAGGAGCGCGCGGCCGACCTCAACATCCACGAGCTCAAGCGCCTTGTGGGTCTGGTCGAATACGACGAGACCAAGGACCCCTTCCCCGTGACCGGCTGGGATGCCATCGTCTTCGTCGTCGGCAATGCGACTCAGGCCGCCCAGTACTACCAGTCCACCTGGGGCATGGAGCTCGTCGGCTACTCCGGGCCCGAGACCGGCAACCGCGACCACAAGGCATTTGTCCTCAAGTCCGGCTCGATCCGCTTCGTCGTGAAGGGTGCGGTCAGCCCCGACAGCCCGCTCATTGACCACCACCGCAAGCACGGTGACGGTGTCATCGACATCTCGCTCGAGGTCCCCGACGTCGACAAGTGCATCGCCCAGGCCAAGTCCGCAGGGGCCCGCGTCGTGCAGGAGCCGGAGACGGTCTCCGACGAGTTCGGCTCGGTGCGCATCGGCGCCATCGCGACCTACGGCGAGACGCGTCACACACTCGTGCAGCGGTCCGTCGATGGTTCGACCTACTCGGGCCCCTACCTGCCGGGCTACGTCGTCAAGGAGACGACCTACGTCAAGCGGGAGGGTGCGCCCAAGCGTCTCTTCCAGGCGCTGGACCACATCGTCGGCAACGTCGAGCTCGGCAAGATGGAGGAGTGGGTCACCTTCTACAACCGCGTCATGGGCTTTGTGAACATGGCCGAGTTCATCGGTGATGACATCGCCACCGACTACTCCGCGCTGATGTCCAAGGTTGTGGCCAACGGCAACCACCGCGTGAAGTTCCCCCTCAACGAGCCGGCGATCGCCAAGAAGCGCAGCCAGATCGACGAGTACCTCGACTTCTACCAGGGCCCCGGCGCGCAGCACCTTGCCGTCGCGACCAATGACATCCTCGGCAGCGTCGACTGGTTGCGCCAAGAGGGTGTGGAGTTCCTCGACACTCCGGACGCCTACTACGACGACCCCGAGATGCGCGCCCGCATCGGCGAGGTTCGCGTCCCGATCGAGGAACTGAAGAAGCGCAAGATCCTCGTGGACCGTGACGAGGACGGCTACCTCCTCCAGATCTTCACCAAGCCGCTCGGCGACCGCCCGACCGTCTTCTTCGAAATCATCGAACGCCACGGCTCCCTCGGGTTCGGCAAGGGCAACTTCAAGGCCCTCTTCGAATCCATCGAGCGCGAGCAGGACAAGCGCGGAAACCTCTGAGTCTGGTTCTCGCACAGAGCACATGCGAGGGTATGCCGCGTGCTCGCCACCCGGCATACCCTCGCGTTCTGCTTTTGCCCGAACGAGAACGCGTGCTCTGTCTCGCGGGCGAGGTGCACGGCATACGCTCGCCTGCATGGGATATGAGTACAAGGTCGTACAGATCCGTGAAGGGCTCGTCGGCGGCAAGATGTCTGCCGGCAAGCTCGAGTCGGTCCTCAACGAGTGGGCCGCCAAGGGGTGGCAGATGAAATCCGTCATTGCCGTCGAGGTCAAGGGTCGCATTGGCCCGGGTGGCACCGAAGGCGTGCTCGTGACGTTCGAGCGGGCGCTGGGCTGAGTTCACGTCTGCGTGTGACATCCTGCGAGGCATGAGCCTGCCGAGCAGTCCTGGGTGGTACGAGAACCCCGACAACCCCGAAGAGCTGCGCTATTTCGACGGCATTTTGTGGACCGCGAACACGACGCCGCTGCGCAAGCGTCCGCACCAGGGGCCGGTCGCCCCGTCAACCGCACCCGGTCAGCGACCCGCGGGCTGGGGGCCCCAGCCGCACCAGCAGACCGGCCACGTGGCGTCCAGGCCGACGTCCGGGCAAAGCACGCTTCCCGGTCAGCCGGTGCTCGCGCCCTACGGACTGCGCGTCGTCGCCTACATCCTCGACACCCTGGTGATCGCCGCGGTCTCCCTGCTGCTGGGGGGCTGGTTCCTCTGGAAGGCGCTTGAGCCCGTCCTGGAGAAGTTCGACACTGCGATGGCATCCGGCGACGTGGACGCGATGACCGCCGCGATCGCAGACGCACGGCTGGGCTACCTGGCTGCCTTCATCGCCGTGCAGCTCGCCCTGTTCCTCGCTTATCAGGTGTTCTGCCTCATGCGCTGGGGAGCGACGCCGGGCAAGTTGACCGTCGGCATCAGCGTGCGGCCCCTCGATCACCCGGGCTTGCTCGACTTTGGCACCGCGATTCGACGGGCAGGGTTCCAGGCAGTCCTTCAGGGTCTGGGAAACGTGCCGTTCATCTCCCTGTTCGGCACGGTCTTCATGGTCGCCGACCTCGTCTGGCCCCTCGCCGATGACAAGAACCAGGCGTTGCACGACAAGGTCGCCAGGACGATCGTCGTGAAGGGCCGCGCTCAGCGTTGACAAAGTGACCTGAACGACGAGCCCAAGCGACGAGCACGACAAGTGCCGCCGCGGCATACGCGATCGTGGGCCACAAGGGGACTGACGCCGAGGCGTAGGCCAGCCCGGCAGCAACAGCCACCGCGAGCCACTCGAGGCGCCCCGCGAGGACGGCGCACGCGATGAGCGGCAGGCAGTACCAGGGATAGCTCGGTGTGGTGAGGAGGACCAACGCACCAAGCACAACCGTCGCACCAACCGCTGGTTCAGGGTGTCCCTCCGGCGTCGCCCGCCAGGCCACAAAACCCGCCACTGACGCGAGGGCAAGCACGGTGACGGGCGTGACGGCGGCATCGGGGAGGACCAGCGACAGAATCCCAGAGCGGTTACCGGACTCCTCGAGGAGATATCCCGGGAGGTAGCCCAGGACGAGTGGTCCGGCAGCCAACCAGTGGGGTAGGTAAACCGCGAGCAGGGTCAGCGCGGCCGCCGTCCCCGCCGCAGCCACGCGAAAAACATTGCGGCGCAGCGGAAGCCACGTGGCCAGAATCACCGCTGGGTAAAGCTTTACCGCGATGGCCAGTCCGGCGAGGACTCCGGGGGCGATGGTGCCGAGGGCCCCGCGCCGACGGACGCTGAAGCCGACGGCCGCGATGCTGGCGACCACCAGGGCCGCCGCGAGCACGTCGACGTGGGCGCCGTTGCCTGCCTCCGCGACCACGGTGGGGCACCAGGCCCACCATAGCGCTGCCCACGGGTCGCGCCCGCTCCGACGCAGCAGGGCGACCAGGGCACCGGTGGTGCCGGCAGCGAGCAGGGCCGACCCGAGCTGGAGACCACGGGTGCCCCAGGACCAAGGCGTGACCGCCGCCACGGCGGTGAACCAGGACTGGGCGACGGGTGGATAGATCGTGGGGACCTGTGGCCGGTTGATCACCGTCCTTGGGTCGTTCCGGGAGCGGGCCAGTAGTTCACTGCGCTTCTTGGGCAGCGGGGTGGTCGTGACGCCGGAGCGCTCTGTTGGACCCACGCCAGGGAAGAGGATCGGGTCGCGCAACGGAGCCAAGCGGTCATCGAGAGGGACGTAGCGATAGGGCGACGTTCCGGACAGCTGGACCCGACCGTCCCAGACGTAGCGGTAGGCGTCCGAACTGGATCGCGGCCCGGAGAGCAGCCCGGGGAGCTGGACCGCGAGCGCGACGACGAAGAGGGCGACGGCGATCGCTCGCGGTGAGGTGGTGCGTATATCGGTGCGACGCAGCACCCATCGGATGGTCAGGACGGACACCACCCACCACAGGGCGACAACCACCGCCAACCGCACCCGATGGACGTCGAGATCACCGGCCAGCGCGTACCCCGTGGAGCAGGCGGCCATGACCGCCGTCCCGAGCAAAAGTCTGCGCATGGACCCACTCTTGCCGACAGACCATCGCAACGCTGCCCGTGACGCCACTCGCGGCACATCCGTCATCGGCCCGTAAGAGAAGCTACCCCCGGTCGTGCAGGGTTGTACCTAACGTTGCAGGTATGCCCCTTCCCGATCCTCCTGTCCCACAGGACTTCACGTCACCGGTACACGACCGCACGGTGGTGGCGCGGATGGGTTTGTGGCTGGGCGCCGCGTTCACAATCTGCTTTGTCACCGGGCTGTTGAGCCACCTCCATCAGAACGCGATCTCGTGGTTGCCCATCCCCACGGGTCCCGCGTGGGGATATCGCCTCACCCAGGGGGTCCACGTCGCGTCGGGTACGGCCTCGGTGCCGTTGCTCCTGGCCAAGCTCTATGCGGCCTACCCCCGCCTGTTCACCCGCCCGGTGGTCGGGTCGCCGGTGCAGATGCAGATGCGGGCCTCGATCCGGTGCTCGTCGGCTCCTCGGTCCTCATGGTCTCGTCGGGCATCGCCAACGTGGCTGGCTGGTATGTGTTCGGGTTCGGTTTCACCAAGGTCCACTTCGCCTTCGCCTGGGTCGCCATCGGTGCGCTCGCCTTGCACATCGCCGTCAAGCTCCCGGCCATCCGTGACGCCCTGTCGCCTGCGGGTGACGCCGTCGCGGCGCAGCAGGGCCGTCGTACCTTCGTCATCGGCGCGGTGGCTGTGGCAGCTGGTGCGGTCGTGCTCACGGTCGGCTCGACCGTGCCTCTGCTCGACCGGGTGTCGGTGCTGCGCTCGCGTCGGCCGAGGTCCAGCCCGCTTGGTGTCCCGATCAACCGCACCGCAGTCGCGGCGGCGATCCCGCCGAACCTCGACCCGGCAGTGGGTGACGAGGACTGGGCAGTCGTCCTGCGCGGTCCGGACGGCGAACGACGTGTGACAGCCGCTGACCTGAGGGCACTTCCGCAACGCACCGCGTCTTTGCCCATCGCGTGCGTTGAGGGGTGGAGCGCCGACGCGACGTGGGGGGAGTGCGGCTCAGGGACGTGTTGGCGCTCGTGGGAGGCGTGGTCGGTGACGTGCGGGTGGCTTCGAGCGAGCAAGGTGGCACTTATCGTGAGAGTGTTCTGCCGCGCGCCTATGCAGATCGCCCAAGCACGCTGCTTGCGCTGTCGCTCAACGGATCTCGACTCACTCGTGACCACGGATTCCCGGTGCGTGTCATCGCCCCCAACCGGCCTGGCGTGCTCCAGACCAAGTGGGTCTCCGAGCTGGAGGTCACGCCATGAACGATGTGTATGCCGCGGTGCGCGGTGCGGGGCGAGGTCGCCTCCTGCTCGGGTCAGCGGGCGTCCTTCTCGGTCTCGTGGGCGTCTGGCAGTTCGCTACCCACGTTCCTACCTCCGGTTGGGTGCGGGTGCTCGTCTGGTTCGGTGCGGGGATCGTGGTCCATGACGGGCTGCTGGCACCTTTCGGAGTGGTTTCGGGATGGCTGGTCTCACGACGCGCACCCGATCGCGCCAGACCCATGGTGCGTGCCGCCGGACTCGCCGCCCTGACGCTCCTGCTCATGACAGTTCCGCTGTTGGCCACGGGTGGAATCCGCCACTGACGCGCCGGCTCGGAACTCGCTCAGGCGAGAGGTCCGGTCAAGCCGCGTGCCGCAGGGTGACGAAGGCTCGCCCGTCCAATCGCCAGTCCTCGACGGCAAGCAGCCCAGCCTGAGCGGCATACCGCACCAGCGCGTCCGCGCCGACCATCGCCCATGGGATCGGGGTCGAGCGTCGGCCCCACTGGCCCGTGAGCGTGACATAGGTGCGCACGTCGACGAGGTTGTCCGTGTCCACCTCGACGAGGGCACTGCCATGCGGGCTCAGTAACTCGCGACAGCGGTTGAGCAGGGTCAGCGGGTCTCCTCCAATGCCGACGTTACCGTCGGCCAGGAGCAGGGTCTGCCACCGTCCCTCGCCCGGCACCGGCTCGAACACGTCGCGGCACAGGGCACTTCCACCTCGAGCGCGGGTTCGGACCACTGAGGCGCCGGACACGTCGATGCCCAGGGTGGGCAGCCCGCGGGCGGCGAGCGCCTCGACGAAGCGACCCGGACCGCAGCCGACGTCTATGACAGGTCCGGAGCAGCGGCTGACGATGAGTTCGTCCACAGCCGACATCTCGAGCCACGACGTGACGACCAAGGGGCGAGGGCGGCCGAACGTGTCCGGGTCACCCTCCACCTGGACCCCACCGCGGACGAACGCCGCGTCGAACAACAGGGTGGGGTGGCACGGGGTCTCGACCAGTCGCCGGAACGTCCTGGCGAAGCGCGTGTGCGGAGCAGCGGCGGCCACCGCAGCAGCGTCGGCCGGCTCGTCGACGTCGCGGTGGGTGGACAGGAGGTGGACCGAGAGGCCGAGGGAGTGCAAGCGCTCGAGCTGCGCCCGACCGGTGTGTGCAGTCGACATCGGCACCCCGTCGAACAGGCCCGGCTGATACCGACGCAGGCCGATGGCCCAATAGCCCCCGTCCTCACTCATCCCCAGGACCGCATCGGCCCCGCGCCAGTCCGCCAGGAGGTCAGCTGGCCCGACCTGAGGGGTGTCCATCCCGACAAGCAGCGTCGGCTCGTCGCCCTCGGCCCCAACGGCGAGGCGGAAGGAGTGATCCAGTCGCTGGGCCAGTCCGGCGCCGCGCTGCGCCTGCACGGGCAGGTCCTCCGGCAGCCACGGCATCAAAGGCCCGTCCCACGACAGGACCATCGCAACTCCGGTGGCCCCGGCAGCGGTGAGGGTGTCGCGGATCGCAGCGCCGGCCAGCGTGGCGGCCTCACGCGGTGAGAACTCGGGACCGAGTCGGGTCTTGACTCGGCCCGGCTGCGGGGACTTGGCGAGCACGATGATCCTGGCCAGGTCCTCCCGTGGGGCGTGAGCGCTGGTGCTCATGAGGCGAGCACCCGGCTCATGTCACTGACGGCTCGCGCCACACCCAGCCACGTGCCGGTGACCTTGGACCGGCCCGATCGCTCGAGATAGGGGACGGGCACTCCGGTGATCGTCCACCCCGCCTGCGCTGCGCGCAACACCGTCTCCACCGGGTAGCCGGACCGTCGGTCGTGGATCGGCAGAGAACGCAACGCCTCCGTCGGCGCCAGGCGCATCGGCCCGATGTCTCGCAGGCCCGTCTGCGCCACCCGGTTGACGCGGTGGGCCAGCACGCGGTTGGCGACGCGCAGCCGGACCGGCCACGCCGCCCGGGTCACGGGTTGGCGTGCACCCACGACAAGGTGTGGCGTCCCCGGGTGGTCGTCCGCGAGGTACCCGGTGAGCAGGGCTTCCAGGTGTCGCGGGTCCAGGCTGGCGTCGGCATCCATGAACGCGACCAGGGGCGCGGTGGCAGCCTCCAACCCGGCGTGGCAGGCGGCCCCATAACCCCGGCGGGGGGCCACGACCACCTCGACGTCGTGAGCCAGAGCGATCTCCACAGATCTGTCGATCGAGCCGTTGTCCACGAGGATCGGCCGAGCCCAGCTGGGCATGTGGGTGAGCACCCACGGCAGGGCTGCTGCCTCGTCGAGGCAGGGGAGCACAACATCGACGGTCGTGGTGGCGTGGGTGGACATGGTCCTGACGCTAGGGCTCCCGTGCGGTCTACTCTGTGGCATAGCGATGACGAAACCCTTACGGCACCACCCGCGAAGGCAAAGCTGGCCGACCCGGCCAGTCGTGCGGCATACGCTGCGATGGTGGTTGCCACCGTATTGGTCGTCGAGGACGACACCACCGTCTCCAGCGTGCTCTCCGCGTACCTGCGCAGGGCTGGCTTCGAGTCAGTAGTGGCCGCCGACGGCGTCACGGCCCTGCAGGCCTGGCGCGAGGGCAAACCTGATGTCGTCATCCTCGATGTCATGCTCCCGCTGATGTCGGGACTCGAGGTGTTGCGCCGTCGCCGGGCCGAGGACGACCACGCCGCTGTCATCGTCCTCAGTGCCCGGGGCGAGGAGGAGGACCGACTGCTCGGACTCGAGCTCGGGGCCGACGACTACATGGTCAAACCCTTCAGCCCGCGTGAGGCATTGGGTCGGGTGGAGGCTCTGTTGCGCCGTGGCGAACGCCTCGGAGCCTTGGCCCTGTTGCCACGGGTCACTCAGCGGCTAGGCGTGCGGGTGGACACGGGGACTCGGGTCGTGGCCGTAGACGGACGCGACGTCCAGCTGACCGGGCGCGAGTTCGACCTACTTGCCTATCTCATTGCCCATCCGGGCCTGGCGTTCACCAAGGAGCAGCTCATGCATCGCGTCTGGGGTTGGGACTTCGGTGACACCTCGACCGTCACCGTTCACGTGCGCCGTGTTCGCGAGAAGATCGAGGACGACCCGTCCGACCCGCTGCGCATCGTCACGGTGCGTGGCGCGGGATACCGGTTCGGCGATGAAGTAGTCACCCATGAGTGACATGCAGCAGATCATTGCGATCACTACGCTGGTGTGTTTGCTCGCGGGGGCGGTGGGAGCCCTCGTGCTCGCGCGGATGCGTGGCCGCTCGACCGGAGCCCTCGTCGTCGTGGCCTCGTTGGTACCGCTGGCCGCGGTCTCGCTTGCCGTCTTCGTCAACGTCCAACGCATGTTTATCTCCACGCACGACTCCACTGTCGTCCTGGTCGCGCTCGGCTGTGGCGCCCTGATCGGCATCGTGCTCTCACTCGCCCTCGGGCACCAAGTCGCCACTGGCGCAACAGAACTCACCCGGTCCCTGAGAGAATGGGGCGATGGCTCCCACGCCGGTGCGGGGACCGGTCCCCGTGCGTCCGCTGTCTCGGCCGAGTTGTCCGACCTTGGCAGAGAGCTTGACACGACGAGGTCGCGTCTTGCTGAGTCCGAACGTCGGGAGCGCGCCCTTGAAGAGTCCAGACGCGAGCTGGTGGCGTTCATGTCACACGACCTCCGCACGCCCATGGCGGGCCTGCGCGCGCTCGCCGAGGGTCTCGAGGACGGTGTCATCGAACCGGAACCGACGCTGCGCCAGATGCGCCAGACGGTCGCCCGCCTCGATGGGCTCGTCGGTGACTTGTTCGAACTGTCCCGGGTGAGTTCGACGGAGCCACGACCCCGTGAAGCGACCACCTTGGTCAGCCTCGTCGAGGTGGCGCACGACGTCGTGGGCGAGCTCGAGCGGCACGCGCACCAGCGGGAGGTCAGCCTGCGCGTGCAGGCGCGCGATGACGGCGATCGGCTGGCGGTGTCGGGCAACGGTGACGAGCTCACCCGGTTGTTGGGCAACTTGGTCGGGAACGCCGTGCGACACACCGCACCCGGCGGTGCGGTCGTGGTCGGCGTGGAGCGAGGTGCCGATGGGCGCACACAGGTGTCGGTGCTCGATCAGTGCGGAGGCATTGCCGAACCCGACCTCTCGCGGGTGTTCGACGCCGGGTGGCGCGCCGACCCCGAGCGAAGTGGGCGGGATGCGGGCGCCGGCCTGGGTCTGGCCATCGCCAAGGGGATTGCCGAGTCGCATGCCGGCTCGATCTCGGTGACCAACGTCAGTGGTGGGTGCCGCTTCGACGTGGCCCTGCCTGCGGCCGACGCCACCGTCAGGTGAAGGAGAGTCCGTGGAGGCCCTCGCTCAACTGAACCGTTGCGGCCCAACCCATTTCGCGCGCGGCCAAAGCACTCGACGCGGTGATGTGCCTGACGTCGCCGAGGCGGTAGCGGCCCGTCACCACGGGCTCCGGACCGCCGGCGAGGGACGCGAGTTCGGTGGCGAGGTCACCGATGGTGTGCACCGTCCCGGATCCGACGTTGTATGCCGTGTGGCCCGGTTCGCCTCGCGTCAGCGCGGTCGCGAACGCCCGGGCGATGTCGTCCACATGGATGAAGTCACGTCGCTGGCCGCCGTCCTCGAAGATCTGGGGCGCGTCGCCGGCCGTGGCCGCCGACCAGAAGATCGCGGCGACCCCGGCATAGGGCGTGGACCGCGGCATGCCCGGTCCATAGACGTTGTGCAGCCTCAGGGACGTGGCGGCACCGCCGGTCTCGTGAGCCCAGACGGAGGCGAGGTGCTCCTGCATGACCTTGGTCGCGGCATACGCGTTGCGTGGGTCGAAGGGTGCGTCCTCACCGACCAGCCCGGGCACCAGGTCGGAGCCGCAGGTGGGGCAGGTGGGGTCGAACAGCCCCGCGGCCAGGCGGTGCTCACCACGCGGAGGCGGTGACACGGGACCGTGCGTCGGGCAGGTGTAGGCGCCCTCTCCGTAGACGACCATCGAGCTGGCCTGGACCACCCGCGTGACCCCGGCGGTGTGGCTTGCGCGCAGCACCGTGGCAGTGCCGAGGTCGTTGCTGGAGACGTAGTCGTCGAAGTCCTCGAGGTCCACCCCGAGTCCGACCTTGGCCGCGAGGTGCACGACCGCATCCGCGCCGCGCAGCGTCTGCGTGACGATCTCCCGGTCACGGACGTCGGCCACGACCAGGTCCACCCCCACGTCCGCGAGTCGGGCGCGGGCGGCGTCCCCGCCGTCACGGTGGACGTCGGGTCGCAGCGAGTCGATGACGACGATCTCGTCACCGCCTCGGGCGTCGCCCTGGGTGAGCTGCCGGAGGACGGCGGATCCGATGAACCCGGCGCCGCCGGTCACGACGATCTTCATGCGTGCACCCTGCCACCGCTCACGTGCGTGAGGATGAGGAGCAACCTTGTGAGCTGATTACGGACTGGTCGACCTTGAGGAGCGAGCGGGGCGGATCGTCCCGACGCACTCCCCGAGCGAAATGGTCGTACCGTCTGGACCGGGAGCCGTCGCGCGCAGGATGACGGTGTCGCCGTCTTCGAGAAAGGTGCGTTCCGAACCGTCGTCGAGGGTGAGCGGCTCCGCACCGCCCCAGGAGAGTTCGAGGAACGACCCTCGCTGGTCCTTCTCTGGGCCGGAGATCGTGCCGGAGCCAAAGAGGTCGCCGTCGCGCAGCGTGGCTCCGTTGACGGTCATGTGCGCGATCATCTGCGCAGGGGACCAATACAGCGAGGCGTAGGGCGGGCGGGAGACGACCGTGCCGTTCCACTCGACCTCGTAGGTGATGTCGAGCCCGTATGCCGTGCTGGCACCGTCGTTGGTCGCCTCACCCTGGAGGTAGGGCGGGGGAGCGGGGTCGCTCTGGCCCGGGAGCGGGACGCGGGCGCTTCGCAGCGCCTCGCTCGTCACCACCCAGGGCGAGATCGTCGTCGCGAAGGACTTGCCGAGGAAGGGCCCGAGGGGGACGTACTCCCACGCCTGGATGTCGCGCGCGCTCCAGTCGTTGAGCAGGACGACACCAAAGAGATGGTCCTCCGAATCCGCCACAGAGACAGGCGAACCCAGCTCGGTGGTGCCCCCGACGATGAAGCCGAGCTCGGCCTCGATGTCGAGCCGGACACTCGGGCCGAAGATGGGGACCGGCTCGCTCGGGGGCTTGCGTTGGCCGCTCGGACGCACGATGTCCGTGCCCGAGACAACGACGGTGCCGGAGCGGCCGTGGTAGCCGATGGGCAGGTGCTTCCAGTTGGGCGTGAGTGGCTCGGAGTCGGGCCGGAAGAGCTTGCCGACGTTGGTGGCGTGGTGCTCGCTGGCATAGAAGTCGACGTAGTCGGCGACCTCGATCGGCAGGTGCATCGTCACATCGCCCACCGGGACGAGGTGGGGCTCGACGCAGTCGCGTCGAGACGGGTTGGAGAGGACCTCCACGATCCACTCGCGGGCAGCCGTCCAGGCAGGGCGACCCAGGGCGAGGAAGGCGTTGAGTGACGGCTCGAGCCACACGGCATACGACTCCATGCCTGCCTGCTCCGCGCAGGCGCCAAGGTCGAGGACGTGGTCGCCGATGCGCGTGCCGACCCGGCGCGTGGCACCCCCGGTCGAGAAGACGCCGTAGGGAAGGTTGGTGATGCCGAAGGGGTGGTCGGCGGGCACGTCGAGCCAGGTCATGTAGGGATCTCCTCAGTGGGGTGGCGGTCGAGGTCGAGGATGCCAAGGTCGTCGAGCTCGCCGATGGGATCGGTGACCTCGCAGCATCCGAAGGCCGTGAAAAGACTCCGCAGGCGGATCGCTTCCGCGTCGTCGAGGTCGTTCACGGCTGTGGCCACAAGGGTGGGGTTGCGCTGCGCGAGAACGGCTTCGACCGCTGCCAGGGCTCCGTCGTTGGTTGCCGAGCGAACAGCGAGGAGCACGTTGAGCAGCCCGTGCTGGGGCTCACCGTCGTGCTCGGCGCGGATGGCGTGGTGGAGGCCCCCGGTGAGTTTGAACGGGACCCCGAGTCGCGCGCAGTCGTGGACGAAGCTGGCGAGCTCGGCTTCGTCGGGCCACTCCCACGCGGACGTCGCCCCCGTGCGAAATTTCGCTTGGACGATGTGGCCGGCCTCGTCGGTGCCGGCGCGGATGTCCGCGAGGGCGCGGCCGTGCTCCTTGCCGCGGGGCACCTCCAAGGTCAGCGGGAGCCCTGCGACCGGGAGGTCACGCCACCCGGGGAACCAACCGAGCTCGGCACCCACGGCGATGACGGAGTTTTCGTTCGCCAACCGCTTCACGGCGCTCACGACGACTGACGGGTCGACGCCGGGGCGCGCGATCAATCCGATCTTGAGTGGCCGGTCCGAGACCAAATCAACGTCTGCCAGCAGGGTCTCAACGTCGGAAGCCGGGATGAGCAAGGGACCGATGAGGCCGGCATACGCCGCTTGGTAGTGACCGATGTGTCGCTGGACGGCGACGTCGAGCGGTGCGTTACCCGGAGGGAAGACGGCGGCATCGTCGATGAGCCCTGCGAGCAGGGCGGTGGGCACCGTTGACATGCCGGACACGCTACTAGTCTGGTGACCGCGAGGTTTCGACACGCATTTCGACACGATGAGGTGGACAGCAGTGGCGCACTACCAGTCGATGGGCAGCATCCCGCCCAAACGGCACACGCAGCACCGACGACCGGCGGGGCGGGGCAAGACCGGCGAGCTCTACTACGAGGAGCTGATGGGCGAGGAGGGCTTCTCGTCCGACTCGTCCCTTCTCTATCACCGCAACATCCCGTCGACGATCGTCGATGTGCGGGTATGGGAAATGGCCGACCTGTCGACGCAGCCGAACCACCCGCTCAAACCCCTTCACCTGCAGCCGCACGCGCTCTTTGCCGAGGCCAAGACGGTCAAGAACACCGACGTCGTCACCGGGCGTCGCCTGCTGCTCGGCAACGGTGACGTGCGGATCTCCTATGCCGTGGCCGGCGCCACAAGTCCTTGGTACCGCAACGGCATCGGCGACGAGTGCGTCTACATCGAGCGCGGTGCTGCCCGCGTCGAGACCGTGTTCGGCGCGTTCGACGTCGCGCAGGGCGACTACATCATCATCCCGAGGGCGACGACCCACCGTTGGATCCCCCAGGGCTCGCGCAAGGAACCGTTGCGGGCCTATGCGATCGAGGGCAACAGCCACATCGCGCCACCCAAGCGCTATCTGAGCAAGTACGGCCAGCTCCTCGAGCACAGCCCCTACTGCGAACGCGACCTGCGGATGCCCGACGGGCCTCTGCTTGCCGAAGACATCGGTGACAAGGAGGGGGACGAGACCGAGGTCTACATCAAGCACCGCGGTTCGGGGCCGGCCTCCAGCGGCGGCCTCGTCGGGACGATCCACACGCTTCCGTTCCACCCGCTCGATGTCGTCGGCTGGGATGGCTGCCTCTATCCCTATGTCTTCAACGTGAGCGACTTTGAACCTCTCACCGGGCGCGTGCACCAGCCGCCGCCCGTGCACCAGGTGTTCGAGGGCCTCAACTTCGTCGTCTGCAACTTCGTGCCACGCAAGGTCGACTACCACCCGCTGTCGATCCCGGTGCCCTACTACCACTCCAACGTCGACTCGGACGAGGTCATGTTCTATGTCGAGGGCGACTACGAGGCGCGCAAGGGCTCGGGCATCGGGCAGGGCTCGATCTCACTTCACCCGGGCGGTCACCCGCACGGTCCGCAGCCGGGAGCCTCGGAGGCCTCGATCGGGGCGGAGTTCTTCGACGAGCTCGCCGTCATGGTCGACACCTTCCGTCCGCTCGAGCTCGGTGAAGGCGGGTTGGCCTGTGACGACGGCAAGTACTTCCTGTCCTGGAGTGGCGGGCGCACCAGGGCAGGCTCCGACTACAGCATCGGGTGAGGGTGCATCGGGCAAGGAACAGGGCCAAGAACGCCATCCCCACACGGCAAGAACATCGAAAATGCGTCAGAGGTAGGTCGTGGGAATCGCGGGCTCTCCGCGGCTCAGCTGGTGGGCGGCGCGGGGAAGTTCGGCCACCGACGCCTCGTGCCGATCGCGCGCCGCCTCCAACTCGACGTGCGAGCCACCGATCACCGAGCCAGCTCGGACATAGTCGACGAGCAGGGCCCGATCGTCTCCGTCGTCAAGGGGTGGCGAGCCGATCCCGATGATCTCGGCCTCGGCGGTGCCGCGGGCATTGCGTCGACGCAACGCGTATTTGCGCCCACCCACCGACGCCTTGTCCTTGCTCGCCTTGGCGACGCCGACCATCTCACCGGAGTCGTCCGAGCGCGCCACGAGCTTGTAGACCATGCCGGCCGTCGGCGCTCCAGATCCTGTCACCAGTTGCGTCCCCACGCCGTAGGCGTCCACCGGACCAGCAGCCAGCCCCGCGATGGCGAACTCGTCGAGGTCGGAGGTGACGACGATCCGCGTCTTCGTGGCGCCGAGCGAGTCCAACTGCTCGCGCACCTCTCGCGCCTGGACGAGCAGGTCACCGCTGTCGAGCCGCACGGCTCCCAACTCGGGACCAGCCACCTCCACCGCGATCTCGACGGCTCGCTCCACGTCATAGGTGTCGACGAGCAAGGTCGTGCCCACCCCGAGCACCTCGACCTGAGCCGCAAACGCCTCGCGCTCGTCGTCGTGGAGCAGCGTGAAGGCGTGCGCGGCCGTCCCCGCTGTGGGGACGCCCCACCGGCGTCCCGCCTCGAGATTTGAGGTCGTCGCAAAACCAGCGATGTATGCCGCCCGCGCGGCCGCCACTGCGGCTTCCTCGTGGGTGCGTCGAGACCCCATCTCGATGCACGGTCGGGTGCCCGCAGCGCCGGTCATGCGCGAGGCTGCGCTTGCAATGGCGCTGTCGTGGTTGAGGATTGAGAGCACGAGAGTCTCGAGGACGACACCGTGAGCGAAGTCGGACTCGACCACGAGCACCGGTGAGCCGGCGAAATAGGCCTCACCCTCGGCATACCCCCAGATGTTGCCGTCGAAGCGGTAGCCGGCCAAGAAGTCGAGAGTCGCGTCGTCGACAACTCTGCTGGACCGCAGGGCTGCCAGCTCCGCGTCGCCGAAACGGAAGCGTTCGATGGCGTCGAGCAACCGGCCTGTGCCAGCCACGACACCGTAGCGACGGCCATCGGGAAGCCTGCGCGCGAACGTCTCGAAGACGCAGCGGCGAGACGCGGCACCGGATCGCAAGGCGGCCTGGACCATGGTCAGCTCGTAGTGATCGGTGAACAGGGCAGTCGATGCGGCAGATGCGGGTGGGTGAAGGCTCACTCTGGGCACCCTATTGTGGGAGCCGTGTCCATCGCGCCCGTGCAGGAGGAAATCACCTCCTCTTCAACCGATATCGCGCCAGACCTTCCGTGGATCACGCTCGTCTGGAACGACCCGGTCAACCTCATGTCCTACGTGACCTATGTCCTGCAGAGCCACTTCGGCTACGACCGGACCAAGGCCGAGAAGCTGATGATGGACGTCCACACCCAGGGTCGCGCCGTCGTCTCCAACGGACCGCGCGAGAAAATGGAGATCGACACCGAGGCGCTGCAGGGGTATGGGCTGTGGGCGACATTCCAGAAGGACGACTGATGTTCGAGCAGGACGACTGATGGCTCGCGCGTTCGCCCGCAAGGGCAAAGGCAAGAACATTCGCTACGCCGCCAAGCTGGACGCCGTCGAACGTGTGGTGGTCGCTGGGCTCATGGAGCAGGTGCACGACCTCGTCGCGCCAGAACCGACCGCTCAGTCCATGACCGCCAACGAGGGTGGCGACGACTTTGACGCCATCGTGTCCGGGCTTGGTGGTCTCGGCATGGGGGTCTCCCTGTCCGCCGAGGACCAGTTGCCCGACAATCGGCCCGTCCCTCCGGACGCCCGGTCCTTTGGTGACCGCGACCCCGCGCTCGAACGATTGCTCCCTGCGGGCAACCGCACGGATGACCAGGCCTCGGCAGAGTTCCGACGCCTGACCGAGCACAGCCTGCGTCAACGCAAGGCGCGCCACCTCGAGTCGGCCATCCATTCCTTGAGGGCCCCAGGTTCGGGCATCGACCTCGACGAGCGCGCGGCCATCGACATGGTGATCGCCCTGACCGACGTGCGGCTTGTGCTCGGCGAGCGCCTCGGACTGCGCGAGGACGCCGACGTGGACCGTCTCGAGGAGGAGATCGCCGACGCGGAGGACGACGACCCCCGCCTTCACGCCATGGCGGTCTATGACTTCCTCACCTGGTTGCAGGAGACGCTCGCCACGGCGATGCTCCCGGATGCCCACCCCTACGCTTAACCTTGGGCGGTGCCTGACTCTCCGATCGGAATCTTTGATTCCGGCTATGGCGGCCTGACGGTTGCGCGAGCGGTCCTCGACCAGCTGCCGCACGAGTCGGTGGCCTACCTCGGTGACACGGCGCGTGCGCCCTATG
>JBDSIV010000041.1:0-5712 GCA_039917755.1 Knoellia sp.
GTGTCCTGGGAAGTGCTTGGCGCAGGCGAGGACCCCAGCTGACTGCAGTCCGCGCACCCACGCCTCCGTGTGCCGTGCGACGACGGCCGAGTCGGACCCGAAGCTGCGGACGCCGATGACCGGGTTGGCGGGGTTGTTGTTGACGTCGGCCACCGGGGCGTAGTCGAGGTCGACCCCGACGCTGTCGAGCATCGCGCCGATCTCGCGAGCCACCGCCTGAGTGAGGGCCACGTCGTCCACGACGCCGAGCGCGAGGTTGCCGGGCCAGGACGAGCCGGTCGAGTGCTCCATCCGGGTGACGTCCCCTGCCTCCTCATCGATCGCCACGATCGCACGTGGGTTGGCGGCATGGATGCGCTCGTTGAGCAACGCGACCTGGTCGAGGGTGTCGATGTTGCGAGCAAAGAGGGCGACCCCGGCGAGCCCGGACTCGAGCTCGCGCAGCACCCAGCCAGGGGGAGTGAACCCCACGAAGCCGGGCTGGATCACCGCGAGAGCGAGAGCCCGCAGGTCGGGAGAGCGGTGGGAGGAACGGGCTGCGTTCTCGGTGCCAGTCATTGACTCGAAATTAGCAGTCACGACCGGGTTGCGTCGTGTCACCGATCGGTGAGCACCGTGGTGACGACCGTGGTCACTGATGGCGTTCTCGGTGTCGAAGAGAATCCGAAGCGGCAGGGCGGGTCGATGTCAGCGAGGCGCCCCAGTTCCTCGCCATCGAAGCGGCCGCTGACCGAGGTGACCCGCTGCAGGTCAGTTGCGCCATAGAACTCTCGCCGCCCCTCGCGTGCCATCCCCACAGTTCGCACTCCCGGGAGCACGACCCGGGCGATCGGGTCGATGACGCGTGCCCACGTCGGGCTGGCCCCCAGCGGACGGGGGACGGCCCGCAGAAGCCAGCCCAACGGCATACGCGCTCCGACGGTGAGGTCGAGCGAGAGCGAGTCAGACCTCAACGACCACGACGATGCAGAAGTGGTGCAGGACAGCTGTTCCACGCGTATCCCGTCAAAGGTATAGGTGGAGCTGACATAGCTCGCGACCGCCTCGCTGGGGGCGAGCAGCACGCGGTGACCCGAACGGTTCTCGACCATGACGTCGGTGAACGCCCCGAGAGGAGAGGAGGTCCAGGTGCCGATGACAGCGCGGATGCCCGATGTTGAACCGACGCCAGCGATACGGCCGCGGAAGCGGTCGCGCGAGAGGTTGGGGCGGGGCAGCATCCGCCGGATCAGTTCGCCTGCGGAGCGCGGACGAGCATCACGGGACAGTTCGCTGTCTCGAGCACCTGCTGGCTCACGGAGCCGAGCAACATGCCCGTGAAGCCGCCGCGGCCCCGCGTGCCCATGACGAGCAGCCCAGCGTCGGCCGAACGCTCCGTGAGCACCTTGGCCGGTGGAGTGCGCAGGATCTCGACGGTGCAGTCGACGTCGGGATGGCTGGCCCGCAGCGGTTCGACGACCTTGTCGGCGATGGCCCGGTATCGGGCCTCGACGCTGTTCCAGGCGTCGGTCCCCGGCGTCGTGATGACCCGGCCGTCGACGACTTCGACGTTCCAGGTCGTGATGGCCACGAGTGGTGCCTTGCGGAGGTCGGCGATCCAGAACGCCCGCTCGGCTGCGGCCGCGCTGTGGCTGGATCCGTCGATGGCGACGACGATCGGACCTTCAGCGCCGGTGCGAGCACCTTGCGGAACGATGACGACGGGGCACTTCGCGTGCATGGCCGCTGAGAGTGCGGGGCGTCCGAGGCCGAAGCGGTGCAGGACGCTCTCTCGCACAGCGCCGACGACCACGAGGCGGGCGTTCTGGGAGGCGTCGATGAGGGCCTGCTCGGGGCGCACGAAGGGTTGGCTACCCGTCACCGGGACCTCGGGCCAGCGCTCGCGCGCGGCGGCAATGGTCTCGTCGAGCAGCCCGGCGTTGCCCAGGTCACCGTCGGGACCGAGTGAGATCACGTTGCCCGCGACCGGGTCGATCGCGGCGAGCTCGGCGCTCAGATCATGGGCATGCAGGATGTGCAAGGGGCTGCCGGAGCGCTGTGCTGAGCTGCCCGCCCACGCAAGGCACTCGGCGTCCCGGTCACTGTTCCCGATCCCGACGACCACAGCTCCATCGGGGATGGCGTCACCTTCGCGTTCGTTCATGTGGGCGACCATACCCACGAGGGGCATACGGGAGGTACGTTCGGATCACCGATGCCGACGTCAGGGAGAGACATGGTCAGCAGCATGAGCGCGGGGTGGACCTGCCAGGAATGTCACAAGCCGCAACGGGGCGCCAGGCACCGCACCCAGACCGGTCGCACCATTTGCGGGCCGTGCCAGCGCACCCACGAAGCGCGCGTGTTCGGGATGATGGCGGGCGGAAGTCTCGCGGATCAGATGGAGGCCGCCACGGCCGCCACCGGAGCCCGGGCGTGGATCCGTCGGGCCATGGGCAAGAAGGATTGAGGCAGACGATGACGAGCACGCTGCACCCGACCCTGTCCCACGCGACCGGCCCCACCGAACCCCCGCTGCTCGAGCAGACGATTGGTGCCAACCTCGACGCGACGACCGCGGTCCACGGGACTCGCGAAGCGCTGGTCGACTGCGCCCAGGACATCCGGTGGACGTATGCCGCGTTCGGCGCCGAGGTGGACCGCCTCGCCAGAGCGCTGCTGGCGGCGGGCTACACCACAGGCGACCGAGTCGGGATCTGGGCACCGAACTGCGCGCAGTGGACGGTCGTGCAGTTCGCGACGGCCAAGGTGGGCGTCATCCTCGTCAATATCAACCCGGCATACCGGTCCCACGAGTTGCGCTACGTGCTGGGCCAGGCCGGGATCCGTGGATTGTTCACGGCCGCGTCATTCAAGGCCTCGAACTACGTCTCGATGATCGATGAGGTGGCTGGTGACTGCCCCGACCTGGAAGACGTCTGGGTGATCGGCCAGCAGAGCTGGGCAGATCTGGAGGCGCGGGCGGACAACGTGAGCGAGGAGCGACTGGCACTCGTCGGGGCTGACCTGACTCCGGGCGACCCGATCAACATCCAATACACCTCTGGCACAACGGGATTCCCCAAGGGCGCAACGCTCAGCCACCGCAACATTCTCAACAACGGCTACCTGGTCGGGGAGCTCTGTCGCTACACCGAAGAGGATCGCATCTGCATTCCGGTGCCCTTCTATCACTGCTTCGGAATGGTCATGGGCAACCTCGCGGCCACGAGCCACGGGGCGTGCATGGTGATCCCGGCGCCCGGGTTCGACCCCCAGCTGACCCTTGCCGCGACCGCCGATGAGCGGTGCACGAGCCTTTATGGCGTGCCGACGATGTTCATCGCCGAGTGGGCTCTGCCGAACGTCACCGACTACGACCTCAGCGCTGTCCGAACCGGGATCATGGCCGGCTCGCCCTGCCCGGCTGAGGTGATGAAGAAGCTCATCGCAGCCGGAATCGATGAGATGACCATCGCCTACGGCATGACCGAGACGTCGCCGGTCTCGACGCAGACGCGCACCGACGACCCGTTCGACCGCAAGGTCGGCACCGTCGGCCAGGTGGCTCCCCACCTTGAGGTCAAGGTCGTCGACCCGGTGACCCTCGAGACCCTGCCGCATGATGAGCCCGGTGAGTTCTGGACCAAGGGATACTCGGTGATGATCGGCTACTGGGGTCAGGACGACAAGACCGCCGAGGCCCTTGTCGACGGGTGGATGCGCACCGGCGACCTGGCCGTGATGGATGAGGAGGGCTACCTGCAGATCACCGGGCGGATCAAGGACATGGTCATCCGCGGTGGCGAGAACATCTATCCGCGGGAGATCGAGGAGTTTCTCTACACCCATCCCGACATCGTCGATGCCCAGGTCATCGGAGTGCCCGACACGAAGTATGGCGAGGAGCTCGCGGCCTGGATCCGGATGCGTGAGGGTGCCGAGCCGCTCACCCCGGAGTCGGTGCGGGCGTTCGCCACGGGCAAGCTCGCGCACTACAAAGTGCCGCGCTATGTCCGGATCGTCGAGGACTTCCCCATGACCGTGACCGGCAAGGTCCGCAAGGTGGAGATGCGCGAGATCACTGTCACCGAGTTGGGCCTGGACACGTCCCACTGACGGCATCGCTAAGTGTCCCAAGCGGCCATGCGGCTCAGCCCACAAACTGCTGACCCGACGGTAGTTTGGGTGGCGAGCGGGTGTTTCCCACCCGATGTCGACCGTCAGGAGCACACTCGCAATGAAGATCCTCATCAGCGTCTTGGTCATCCTTGCCCTGCTTGTCCTCCTGTGGTGGTTCCTCTCCAGGGGCAAGAAGCGCCGGCTCGAGGAGAAACGAGCCGAGGCAGCCAGCATCCGGGCCGGGGCGCAGGAGCGCGCCGGGGTCCTTCAGGGCCAGGAGACCTTCGCGCAGCAGTCCGAGCAGCGCGCCGCAGTGGCCCGACAGGAGGCCGAGGAGCGCGCCCGTCAGGCTGAGGAGAGCGCCCGTGAAGCTCAACGAGTCGAGGACGAAGCCCGACAGCACATGGATGAGCTCCAGCGGGCACGCCTCGCCCACGACGCCGAACTGCGCCGGGCCGACGAGATCGACCCTGATGTCGAGGTCGCCAAGGACGATCCGCGTCCCCTCCCCGAAGATCTGGACGACGATGTGCGACCCCCGGACGAGACCCGAGTCCACACCCCCGTTCCGGCTGCCCCGAACGACCCGGCACCGAGCGCCAGCCGCGAGACCACGCCTGATGCGGCGACCGGTGACGGAGGTGACAGAGGTACCGGTGGGTCGTGGGGCACTGGGGCTGCTGCCGTTGGTGCCGGTGCTGCCGCTGTCGGGAGCGCGTATGCCGCGACTCGCGGCAACGTGACCGACGACGACGCCGCTGAACGCCTGGCTTCTGGCGCGGACTACAGCGACAACGCAGCCCGCGCCGACCAGTCTGCCTCCGCACCGGTGTCAGAATCCGCGAACGAGTCTGTTGCGCAACCGGACGCTGACACGTTCGCCGCCGGGTCCGCTACCGAGTCCGGCACCGAGTCCGGCACCGAGTCCGGCACCGAGTCCGGCACCGAGTCCGGCACCGAGTCCACTGCCGGTGAGACCGCGATCATCTCCGACGTTGAGGACTACGCCTCGACGGAGCCGCTGCCCGCCGAGACGTCTGCACCGTTTGACGACGCCACCGCAGACGAGGGCGCGAGCACCGGCCAGGAGACCGTTTCCCCGACCTACGACGGGTTGAGGGATGACATGGCTCACGAGGACGTGTCCTCGAGAGAGGACTCGGCGGACGAGGACGAGTCTGCCTCCACGCAGCTGTCAGAGTCTGCGACCGAACCTGTCTCGCAGCCTGAATCTGACCCGTCCGCTTCCGAGTCCACTGGCGGCCAGACCACGATCATCTCCGACGTCGAGGACTACGCCTCGACGGAGCCGCTGCCCGCTGAGACGCCTGCACCGGTCGACGAGAGCACAGAAGCTGACGGTGCGAGCACCGACCAGGAGTCCGCGGCCTCGGCCTACGACGGCTCACGGGACGACCTGGGTCAGGAGGACGTGTCATCGAGAGATGACTCGGCGGACAACGACGAGTCGGTCATGGCCGATGAGCCGGTCGCCCAGGATGCTTCTTTTGACGCGTCGGACTCCCAAGCGGCCGTCAATGACGAGCCGACGACCGAAGAGACGTGGGAGGACCCGCAAACCCCGGCGACCGCCGAGTCCGAGTCCAGCCC
>JBDSIV010000042.1:0-5537 GCA_039917755.1 Knoellia sp.
AAGCGTGGAGCTCCGCCAGGTTGGGTTTGGCCGGGTGGCGTTCACCCAACGGGCTCTTGGCCATGTCTGTGAGAAACGTCGTCGTGAGGGCTCGCGCAAAGGCCACACTGTCGGCGGTGATGCCGTGTGCTGCGAGGGGTCCGTCGAACGATCTCGAGAACGCCATGCTTCCGGTCGAGACATTGCGAGCCCCGGAGCTCACGGTGTAGTACGTGAGGTCGTAATGCGTGGTCCCTCTCCGTCCCGGGGCCGCCATCGGTGAATGCATGACCACCTGCAGGCTCTGCGGAGTTCCCGGCCTTGGGTAGGCCCGGTCGATCTCGATCCCGACGAGTCCGGGGAACCGGTCACCGGCCTTGGCCCCTGTGCCCTTGAGCAGCAAGTGGCTGTCGTCGTGCACGACCATGGGGCCCTGCGCCGGGTACGCCTCAGAGAGCATGCCGGTCAGGGTGTTCTCCGGGTCTGCCTCCGGTCGACGTCGCCACAGGTCCGTGGTGTCTGCGGCACCCTTCTTCGGATCCTCCACCGCCGACTTGAAACAGGCGACCCGTCGGTGACATCCCAGCCCACTGTCCTCCAGGCGCACCCGCCAATAATCCGCGTTGGCACCGAGGAAGGCCAGATTGCTGCCGGTGTCCAGCGAGTGCTCCACTGCCCGCCTCGTCGGCACCGACCAGTACTCGTCATGGCCCAGCGAGACGATGCCACTGGCGCCGAGGATGGAGCCGGGGTCCGAGTGGACGTCGACGGGGTGTAGGCCAGGTCGAGACCGAGGCTCTCGGCGAGGGCAATCGTCGGAGCCGAGGACGAGTCGACCTTTGGGGTCGGCAGTACGCACCGTCAGCGGCGTCCAGCAGGACTTGCAGCGGGCGGCGATCTTGAAGTCATAGCTGCCCTCAAGCCAACCCACGGTCTCCACCCTCAGGGTCTTTGCCCACTGGGTCTCGACGACGTCGAACTTGTCCTTGACCGGTCTCGGCTGCTCTGTCGCCGTGACGGAGTCAACGACGCACGAAAGACCCTGGTGTCCATGCCTGGCGCCACCCACTGGGCACTTTCAGTCCCTGTGGTGCGCGGCAGCGTCTGCTGCGGCTTCGGCCCGCTCCACCCACGTGGGCTGTCTGCCGTAGCGCTGGTTCGGGATGAGTCGGCCGTGCGCGCTGTCGTCGATGAGTTGGAGGAGTCGTCTCGCGCGGGTCTCCTCGCGCTTGGCGGTGGCCACCCAGTTCTCGGCGATCTTGCGATAGGACGGAGAGGCGATCTCCCAGAAGGCTGCGGCGGCAGGGTCGGTGAGCAGCTGTGCCCGTTGCTCCTCGGTCAGCTCCTGGCCGGCCTCGTAGGCATAGATCCCGCTGCGCTCCGGCTTACGCCTCTCGTAGGCTGCCAGGCCGGCGGGCGCCATCTTGCCCTCAGCCGTGAGTCGCTCGACGTGCGCGATATTGACGGTGCTCCACACACTCGTGGACTTGCGCGGCGTCCAGCGCTGCCGCGTCCTGTCCTCGTCGATGCGTTGCGCGACGCTATCGATCCAGCCAAAGCACAGGGCCTCGGGGACTGCCAACTCCCACGTGAGTCCGCGATCGACGACGTGCTTCTTGTGGAGTCCCATCCAGAGCTCGGTCGCACTCTCGTGATTGGCCTCGAGCCACGCCCGAAACTCGGCCGCGTCGCGGAAGAAGAGCGCTGGACGCTCGACAGAACCACCCGGCATACCGATCTGGGTCATGCCTGCAGTCTGTCAGCCACCTGAGACAGAGAGCTCGGCCTGAGCGATCTGAGCCTGCTGGGCCTCGTTGAGCTCGCGGGAGCGCAGCCAGTTCTCGGGCAGGGCCACGATGCGAGGTGAACCGGCGCGCCCACGCTGCCCCTCGGCCGGATCGCCGGGCCACGGGGAGTCGAGGTCCATCGTGCCGATGAGGTCGTCGAGCGCCTGGAGACTGTCGACGAGGGCCAACTGGTTGCGCACGGTCGAGCCAGCGGGGAAGCCCTTGAGGTACCAGGCGATGTGCTTGCGGATGTCGCGGCAGGCTCGCATCTCGTCGCCGTCATAAAAATCGACGAGGTATGCCGTGTGCCGTCGAAGCGTGTCGGTCACCTCGCGCAGTCCGGGCTGAACCCGCGTCGGCGTGCCCGCGAAGGCGGCCGCGAGGTCGGTGAACAGCCACGGCCGGCCGAGGCATCCACGCCCGACGACAACCCCGTCGCACCCGGTTTGGCGGACCATCTCGAGCGCGTCCTCGGCAGACCAGATGTCGCCGTTGCCGAGGACCGGGACGGTGGTCACGGCCTCCTTGAGTCGCGCGATCGCGGACCAGTCGGCCTGGCCCGAATAGGCCTGCGCCGCAGTGCGTCCGTGCAGCGCGACGGCCGCGACACCCTCGCCCTCGGCGATGCGTCCGGCATCGAGGTAGGTTTTGTGGTCGGCGTCAATGCCGATGCGCATCTTGATCGTGACCGGCACGTTGTAAGGGTTGGCCTCGCGCACGACGGCACTGACGATCCCGCGGAACAGTTCGGTTTTCCACGGCAGCGCCGCTCCCCCACCCTTGCGGGTCACCTTGGGCACGGGGCAGCCGAAGTTGAGGTCGATGTGGTCGGCACGGTCCTCGGTGACGAGCATGCGCGCGGCGAGCCCGGCGGTGACCGGGTCTACGGAGTAGAGCTGCACCGACCTGGGCTGCTCCTCGGGGCCGTGGCTGATGAGGCGCATCGTCTCGGGGGTTCGCTCGACAAGGGCGCGCGAAGTCACCATCTCGTTGACATACAGGCTCGTCGCACCGCTCGCCCCGCCCGCTTCCAAACCAGCAGAACCGTATTCACGGCACAGACGACGAAACGCCCTGTTGGTGATTCCAGCCATCGGGGCCAGGACGACCGGCGACTCAATGGTGTGACGCCCGATCTGCAGGGGTGGCAGGACGGGCTTGGCGGTGGCCGCTGGGGCGATCAGTTCAACACTCATGACCCACCGATTGTCCCACTGGTTGACTGTGGTGCATGTCCACGCTCATCACACCCGTCGAGCTCTCTTCCGCCATCGAGGCCGGAACGGTGCGAGTGCTCGACGTCCAGTACACGCTCGGCGGTGAGGGGGCGGTCTTGTATGCGACAGCGCATCTGACCGGGGCACCTCACCTCGACCTCGACGCCGTGCTCGCTGGTGCTCCCGGCGAAGGTGGACGACACCCCCTGCCCGAGCCAGAGGTGTTGGAGGCGGGGCTGCGAGCCCTCGGAGTGTGTGACGGCGAGACCGTCGTGGTCTATGACCAGCAGACCTCGTTGTCCGCTGCGCGCGCGTGGTGGGTGCTGCGGTGGGCCGGGTTGAGCGACGTGCGGGTCCTCGACGGCGGCCTGGCAGGATGGCAGGCAGCCGGTCTCGGCGTGACGACCGATGTCCCGGCCCCCGAGCCCGGTGACGTGAGCGTGACTGCAGGCTCCCTGCCCGTCCTCGATGCCGAAGGTGCAGCGAGAGTGGCGCGAGACGGCATACTCCTCGATTCCCGTGCAGGAGAGCGCTTCCGGGGCGAGACAGAACCGATCGACACCATTGCTGGCCATATCCCTGGCGCCGAGAACGCACCGATGGCCGAGCAACTGGAGAGCAACGGCCGGTTCCGGTCAGCGCAGGAGTTGCGCGACTACTTCACCGGCCTGGGTGCCGACGATGCGGTCGAGATCGGGACGTCATGCGGGTCAGGGGTGACAGCAGCGCACACCGCGTTGGCCCTGCACTTGGCCGGCTTCGACGCCACGCCCTACATCGGCTCCTGGAGCCAGTGGATCACCGACCCGGAGCGCCCGATCGAGACCGGTTCAGGGAGCGATGGCCACCGTCAGTCCGGCTCGACCCACGGGTGAACCCGGTGCGGGGCCCGGCAGCGAGGACACGCGTGACAGAACGCCCGTGGTGACGTTCCAGGCGAGCAGATGGATTTGGTCCCAGCGGATGAGGACTTGGTCGTTGTAGGCCCAGCCGAGCACCTCACAGCACCCCAGCGATTCGTTGTCGCCCCCGGGCGCGAGGAGCATTCGGGCTGGGCCTGCCTGCCGGACGTCCATGGTGAACACGCCCTGGAAGGGTGAACCTCCTCGCTGGCGCGCGACCTCCTGAGCGACCTTTTCGTCGAGAAGACCCCCCGTGGCGACGCGGTGGGCAGAATTGGTGAACGGCGAACCCCAGACATCTCTGAGCACCTCCGGCCCGGTGTAGGAACCCACGTTGGAGCCCTTGTCGTCGAAGTCGAGGATGCGTATCCCGTCCCCGGCCTGGGCCTGGATTCGTTGCCGTCCGGGGTAGGAGTCGGCGGCCACCCGATGTACTCCCCCAGTTGCCGGGGTCACCCGCCAGATCTTGCTGCCCGACCACACGAGAAGGTCCACTCCTCCGGGCGTCCATCCCCCGCCCTCCAAGTATTTGTCCCCGACCGGGATGGTGGTGACGTCACCGGTGAAGGCGTCGAGGACCATGACCTTGTCCGGCTGGAGGAACATCACGCGACGGCGGTCGTTGGCGAGGGCCGTGACCTCCAGCGGCTCGCTGGCGTTGCCATCGGCGTCGAGATTGAGCGCGAGTGGGATGGTGTCCACGAGGACGAACGGACCTCCCCCGATCGTTGGGCGCACGAGCACCGGGAGGAAGCCTTCTGGGGCACGGCGCAGCAGGACGGCTCGCACCGGCGCGCTGTCTCCACCAACGTCGCTCAGCCTTGGCATGGTGAGGTCCGACGGGAAGTCCATGACTCTGGGCAAAACGAGCTGGTTGCGGGCGAAGTCGTCGATCTCCGGCAGACGCCAGACCTGATCGGGCGTTGGACCCACTTGAGTCACCACGCGGGAGACCTCGAAGGAGTTGGGGTTCCACTCGAGATCTGTCGCGCTCGAGCTCATGGTGCTCGGCCCCGGCGTGGCACGGTCGGGCGGTGCCTGTGACGGGAACAGCGCAAATCCACCCGCAACCAGCACCAGAGCTGCGACGACACCCGCGCCCACCCGTCGGCTGGAACGCCGGCGGGCCTTCGCCCCCACATGGGCAGCGTCAACGACGTCGATCTCTCTCACGCCCTCAGCCGCGTCGGCGAGCCATCCATCGAGGCCATCCCCGGCGTGGGCTTGGCTCCGAACGCTGCCAAGCGAGACACCGAGGATCTCCGCGACCTCGCGTTCGCTGCGGTGCTCATAGTGGAGCAGGACGGTGACCGCCCGCTGCTTGGGAGTGAGCCTGACGAGCGGGGGGACGACGTGGGGACTGCTGTGCCGCACAGCCATCGCGCCTCGATAGAGAGCAGAGCGGACCACATCGTCCGGGAAGTCGTCCTTGACCTTGCTCCAGTGCAACGCAAGGCCTGCGAACGCGTCCGTGGTCAGCTCTGCAGCCTTGCGTTCATCGCCACAGACGAGGTAGGACGCCCGCAACAACTGGTGCTGGCGGGCACGCACGAAGTCGGCGAAGTCCTCATCGACCTCACCCGGGAAGGGAGTCACGTCGCCAGTCTCCGGCATACCCACGCCTTGCGTGTCTCAGCGGAAGCCGGAGCTTC
>JBDSIV010000043.1:0-58066 GCA_039917755.1 Knoellia sp.
CGAGCATGCCGCACGGGCGTCTGGGCTTCGTGTCCAACGTCGCGACGCTCCCCGACGCCCGCGGCCGTGGACTGGGGCGCACGGTCATGACCGAGCTCGTGCGGTGGCTCGATCAAGAGACGGACGCCGATCGCATTGACCTCGCGGCGACGGCTGACGGTGAGCCGCTCTATCGGTCGCTGGGTTTCGACATGGCGACCTTCCCGACCATGCGCAGACCCTCGCCTGTCCCCGTCCGCTGAGCGGACGGCATACCCGTGTATGCCGCGAGGCGGCCTCCCTCGTCGGGAGACCGCCTCGCTGTGGACGACTGAGCGCGAAGGGCTCAGCTGTCTTCGCCCTCGAGTTTCGTCGAACTGGTCTGCTGGACCTGCACGAGGAACTCGTAGTTCGTCTTGGTCTTGCGCAGACGGTCGATGAGCAGCTCGATGCCCTGCTGACTGTCCAGCCCCGACAGGACACGGCGCAGCTTCCACATGATCTTGAGCTCGTCCGGAGCGAGCAGGATCTCCTCGCGACGCGTGCCCGAGTTGTTGATGTCGACCGAAGGGAAGATGCGGCGGTTGGAAAGGCCACGGTCGAGCTTGAGCTCCATGTTGCCGGTGCCCTTGAACTCCTCGAAAATCACCTCGTCCATGCGCGAGCCGGTCTCGACGAGCGCGGTCGCGAGAATGGTGAGCGAGCCACCGTCCTCGATGTTGCGCGCCGCACCGAAGAACTTCTTTGGAGGGTAGAGCGCGGCAGAGTCGACGCCACCGGAGAGAATGCGGCCACTTGCCGGCGCGGCAAGGTTGTAGGCGCGACCCAGCTTGGTGATCGAATCAAGGAGCACGACGACGTCGTGGCCCATCTCGACGAGACGCTTGGCCCGCTCGATGGCCAGTTCGGCCACCGTGGTGTGGTCCTCGGCAGGTCGATCGAAGGTGGAGGCAATGACCTCACCCTTGACCGCGCGCTGCATGTCGGTGACCTCTTCGGGACGCTCATCGACGAGGACGACCATGAGGTGGACCTCGGGGTTGTTTGTCGTGATCGCATTGGCAATGGCCTGCATGACCATGGTCTTGCCAGCCTTGGCCGGAGCCACGATGAGGCCGCGCTGGCCCTTGCCAATCGGTGCGACGAGGTCGATGATCCGCGTCGTGAGGATGCTCGACTCGGTCTCGAGGCGCAGACGGTCCTGAGGGTAGAGCGGGGTCAGCTTGCCGAACTCCACCCGCTTGAGGGCATCGTCGGAGCTCATGCCGTTGATCGTGTCGAGACGCGCGAGCGGCGTGTACTTCTGACGGTTGTTGCGCGTGCCGACGGCCTGCTGCTGCGGCTCCTCACCGTCACGCGGTGCTTTGGTTGCGCCGACGACAGCGTCACCCTTGCGCAGGTTGTGGCGCTTGACCATCCCGAGCGGGACGTAGACGTCGTGGTTGCCCGGGAGGTAGCCCGAGGTCCGCACGAACGCGTAGTTGTCGAGGATGTCGAGGATGCCGGCCACCGGGACGAGCACGTCGTCCTCGGTGATCTGCGGCTCGTTCTCGTTCTGGGTCTCGCCACCAGTCGTCACGCGGCGCTTGTCACGGTCCCGGTTGCGGTTGCGGTTGCGGCGACGACGGCCACTGCGACCACTCTCGTCGTCATCGGCGTTCTCGTTCTGACCGTTGTCGTTCTGGCCAGTCTGGTGTTGCTGGCTCTGGGAGTTGCCCTGGTCCTGGTTGCGGTCACGTGGCTCAGCGCTGCGGTCGTTGCCGCGGTCGCGGAAGGCGTCGCGCTGCTCGGCGGCGCGGTCATTGCCGCGGTCGCGATTGTTGTCGCGCGACTCAACGGTGCGGTCATTGCCACGGTCGCGCTGCTCGGCAGTGCGCTCGTTGCCACGGTCACGCTGCTCGGCGGTGCGGTCATTGCCACGGTCACGCTGCTCGGCGGTGCGGTCATTGCCACGATCACGCTGCTCGGCAGTGCGGTCACGTTGTGCACGGTCCTGAGCGGGCTGCTCCGTACGCTCGGTGCGCTCCTTGCGAGTGGCGCGTTCTTCGCGGGGTGCGTCGGACTCGGTCGGCGCGCTGGCGGGCTCGGCCTTCGGGGTCACCTGACCCGACGAGGAGGCGCGACGCGAGCGGGTCCGCGCCGGGGCAGCGGTCGCAGACTCTGTGGGGCCAGCAGGAGCAGTGGAGGCAGACTCTGTGGGGCCAGCAGGAGCAGTGGATTCAGAGTCGGTCTTGGGGTCGGACGACGCGACGGGTCCGCTCTCGCCGTTCTGTCGCGATTTGATGGCGGCAACGAGGTCGCCCTTGCGCATCTTGGCGGTGCCGGAGATGCCCATGCTTGACGCAAGTCCCTGCAGTTCGGCGAGGCGCATGGCCGTCAGCGAACCAGATCGGCGGGGGCTCTGCCCAGATGCCGCGGATGCCTCAAGAGTGGTGGTGTCTGTCACGAAGGGTCCTTCACCTCGTCAGGAGGCCCCTGCCCGCGCGGGCGGGGCCGAAGTGGGTGCCAGAAATCTGGCGGGTATTTTCCACGGGGCCTGCCGACTTCCGGCGCGTGACTCAGCACGACCAGCCCACACAGTGGAGAGTGCGGTTTCGCGGTAGGCATCGGTTGAGCAGAACGCTTCCCCGGCATCAACTACGACCGCGCTTTCACCATAACACCCCGGCAGCCGGCACGGCTCCGGACTCGCACGGGCGGTTGTCAGGAGTGCTCCACCTGGACACCATGAGCCGGTATGCCGGGGAGAAGCACCCGCCACTGCTTCCCGCGCGCTTCGCTCACGGTGACCGCGGTCGCGGTCGTGGCAAGGACCAGGACCGAGGGCCCGGCTCCGGAGATCACCGCGGCATGTCCGCCGACGCGCAACCGGTCCACCAGCGCCATCGACGCGGGATATGAGGGTCGACGGGGCTCTTGATGCAACCACTCGCGGGTTCCGTCGAGGAGGTACTCCGGAGCCGACGTCAGGGCATGGATGAGCAGCGCCGCGCGCGCAGAGTTCGCGGCAGCGTCGGCGAGCCGCACCTGGGCCGGCAGGACCGCTCGAGCGGTGGCGGTCGACAGCTGAGTGTCGGGCGTGAAGACGACGGGGACGACGTCGGGGTGGGCTGGCAGGCACAAGGTCGTGGTGCCCTCCGCCGGGTCATCGGACCACGAGAGGGTAACCCCGCCAAAGACGCTGGCTGACGAGTTGTCAGGGTGTCCCTCCAGACGAGCGGCAAGATCGTTGACGGACGCCAGGTCGATGCCGTTCGTCGGGCAACCTTCCCGAGTGGCCCGCAGGGCGTGAGCGAGCGCGACGCCGGTGACGATGGCGGTCGCCGACGAACCCATGCCGCGACCATGGGGCACTGCGTTGTCGCACTCCAGCCGCAAGCCAGCAGGGGGCTCCTCGCCAAGGTTCTCAAAGGCGTGGACCAGACTGCGGAAGACGAGGTGGGACTCGTCGAGGGGGACCGCCGCGAGGCCCTCGCCCGCAACCTTGATCTCAAGCCCAGGACTCTCGAGAACTGTTGCGCGACAACGGTCCCAGACGCCTAACGCGACACCGATCGAGTCAAAACCGGGACCGAGGTTGGCGCTGCTCGCGGGAACGCGAACAGCGGCAGAGCAGCCCGGCAGCCACTCCCCCATGATCAGCTCTCGAAGCCGAGGACCTCGGCGACGGCGTGCGCCTCGGCCGAGACCTTGACCGGCACCATGTCCGAACCGTCGGCGGTGCGCAGCGCCCACTGCGGATCCTTGAGTCCATGACCCGTCACGGTGCAGACGATCGTTGAGTCGGCGGGGATCTCGCCGCGCTCGCTGGCCTGGACGAGACCCGCGATGCTCGCGGCGGACCCGGGCTCGACAAAGATTCCCTCGGTCGAGGACAGGAGTCGGTGGGCGGCGAGAATCTGCTCGTCGGTGACCGACTCGATGCGACCACCCGACTGATCACGGGCTTCCTCGGCTTGCCGCCACGAGGCAGGGTTCCCGATCCGGATCGCGGTCGCGATGGTCTCCGGGTCGTCAATGGGGTGACCGAGGACGATCGGTGCCGCGCCAGCCGCCTGGAAACCCCACATGTGAGGCGTGCGCGTCGAGACGGCGGGCAGTCCATCGACATCGGTGGCGTACTCGCGGTAGCCGCGCCAATACGCGGTGATGTTGCCGGCATTACCTACCGGCAGGATGTGGATGTCGGGAGCGTCTCCCAGGGCGTCGACGACCTCGAAGGCGGCCGTCTTCTGCCCCTCGATCCGCGCCGGGTTCACCGAGTTCACCAGCTCAACCGGATGCACCTCGGCGAGCTTGCGGGCCACGGTGAGGCAGTTGTCGAAGTTGCCGTCGACCTGGATGAGCGTGGCTCCGTGCGCAATTGCCTGGCTCAGCTTGCCCATGGCGATCTTGCCCTCGGGCACGAGCACCGCACAGGTCATGCCTGCCTTGGTCGCGTATGCCGCTGCCGAGGCACTCGTGTTGCCCGTGCTCGCGCAGATGACCGCCTTGGCGCCACGGCCTTTGGCGTAGGAGATCGCGGTCGTCATGCCGCGGTCCTTGAACGACCCCGTGGGATTGAGACCTTCGTACTTGACGAGGACGTTCGCGCCCACGAGCTCGGACAGGTGATCGGCCTGGATGAGCGGAGTTCCGCCCTCGTGCAGGGTCACGACAGGTGAGCCGGCCAGCATTGGCAGGCGGTCGGCATACTCACGGATGACTCCGCGCCATTGGTGTGCCACGTCAGGCTCCTTCCACTCGCATCCAGGAGACGACAGCATCGACGGTGTCGAGGCCGGTCAGGGCATTCACGGTCGCGGCCAGCGCCGAGTCAGGTGCCCGGTGGGTCACGATGACGAGCGAGGCACGAGACTCGTCGCCCTCCCCCAATACCCGCTGGCGGACGGTCTCGATCGAGACGCCGTGCTCGGCAAACGCCGATGCCACCTGAGCGAGGACACCGGGACGGTCGGCCACCGCAAGACTGATGTGATATCTCGTGATCGCCTGTCCCATGTCGACGACCGGCAGGTCCGCATAGGCCGACTCGGCTGGTCCGTGCCCCCCGGCGAGACGGTGGCGAGCGACCGCCACGACGTCACCCAGCACGGCTGAGGAGGTGGGCTCGCCACCGGCACCCTTGCCATAGAACATGAGCTCGCCGGCGGCCGACGCCTCGACGAACACCGCGTTGTAGGCATCGCGCACCGATGCCAGCGGGTGGCTGCGGGCGATCATCGCGGGATAGACCCGCACACTGACGCCATGGGGAGTGCCGGACTCGTCGCGCACCAGTTCGCAGATCGCGAGCAGTTTGACGACGGCATCCATGTCACGCGCGGCCTGGATGTCGGCGGCGGTCACCTCGGTGATTCCCTCGCGGTGGACCTGATCGATTGAGACCCGCGTGTGGAATGCCAGTGACGCGAGGATGGCCGCCTTGGCTGCCGCATCGAAGCCCTCGACATCGGCCGTCGGATCAGCCTCCGCATAGCCCAGCGCCTGAGCCTGCTCGACCGTCTCGGCGAAGCCCGCTCCCGTGCTGTCCATCTTGTCGAGGACGAAGTTGGTTGTGCCGTTGACGATGCCGAGCACTCGCTGCACGTCGTCACCCACGAGAGACTCACGCATGGGTCGCACGATCGGGATGGCACCGGCGACGGCGGCCTCGTAGTAGAGGTCGACGTGGTGCTCGGCAGCAGCCGCATAGAGCGTCGGGCCATCCTCGGCGAGCAGGGCCTTGTTGGCCGTGACGACCGAGGCACCGTGCTTCATCGCGGTGAGGATGAGCTCACGAGCGGGGTCGATGCCGCCGATGACCTCGATGACGACGTCTGCACTGCGCACCAAGGTGACGGCGTCAGCGGTGAAGAGCGACGGGTCGACCGGCACGTCCGGGCGGGCGCGTTCCGGGCGACGCACCGCGATGCCGACGAGCTCGAGGCGGGCACCCACCCGAGCGGCCAAGTCGTCCCCGTTGCGCACGAGCATCGTCGCCACGGCGGACCCGACGACACCGCACCCGAGCAGGGCGACCTTGAGGGTGGGCAGCTCAGCGCTGGTGGTGGAAGCCATCTGGGCGGGGGTCTCCTCGTGCGTCGCGGGCTTGGCTGGGCCGGCGACATCAATGTGCTGCGACATCAACTGCTCCCGACGTCGAGAGCCAGCAGATCGTCGATCGTCTCACGGCGCACGATGACCCGCGCCTTGCCGTCTCGGACCGCGAGCACCGGCGGTCGCGGGGTGTGGTTGTACTGGCTCGACAGGGCGCGGCAATAGGCGCCGGTGCCGGGCACCGCGATGAGGTCGCCCGGCTGGGTGTCGGCGGGGAGCCACTCGTCCTGGACGACGATGTCACCGCTCTCACAGTGCTTGCCGACGACCCGGGCCAGCATTGGCTCCGCGTCAGAGCGGCGGTTGGCCAAGGTGCACGAGTAGTCGGCCTCATAGAGCGCGGGGCGCACGTTGTCGCTCATGCCTCCGTCCACGGAGACATAGGTGCGCGAGTGGTGGTCACCGAGCTCGACCGGCTTGACCGTGCCGACCTCATAGAGGGTGAACGTCGACGGTCCGACGATGGCGCGACCGGGCTCGATCGAGACGCGTGGAACAGGCGCATCGCCTGCACCCTCGTTGTGGCCGATGGCAGTGAACTCACGACCGACGATGTCGGCAAGTTGCTCGCCGAGTTCCCTGGGCTCGAGCGGCGTGTGCTGTGACGTGTAGGCCATACCAAAGCCACCACCGAGGTCGATCTCGGGGCTGTGATGCCCGAGCTCGTTCGCGATCTGGGCGTGCAGGCCGATGAGCCGCCGAGCGCTCATCTCGAAGCCGCCAGTGTCAAAGATCTGACTGCCGATGTGGGAGTGCAGACCGCGCAGGTCGAGGGTGTCGTGGGACAGGACAGCCCGGGCGGCGTCGAGAGCCTGGCCCCCGGAGAGGCTGAAGCCGAACTTCTGGTCCTCGTGACCGGTGGCAATGAACTCATGGGTGTGGGCCTCGACGCCGACGGTCACCCGGATCATCACGGGTGCCACGACTCCAAGGTCGGCCGCAATCTGCGCCACCCGCTCGATCTCGATGAAGGAGTCGACGACGATCCGGCCGACGCCGTAGTCGAGCGCGTCCCGGATCTCGGTCAGCGATTTGTTGTTGCCGTGGAGGCCGATCCGCTCCGCCGGGAAGCCCGCGCGTCGCGCCACTGCGAGCTCGCCACCACTGCAGACGTCGAGTGAAAGGCCCTCTTGCGCAACCCATTTCGCGACCGCCGTGCACAGGAACGCCTTGCCTGCGTAGTAGACGTCGGCTCCTCCACACACCCTCTCGAACGGAGCCGTGAACTCGTCGCGGTAAGCCCTGGCACGAGCGCGGAAGTCGCTTTCGTCCACGACGTAGGCCGCCGTGCCGAACTCGCCCGCGATGCTCACCACATCGAGACCGGCCACGGTCAGGCGGCCCTCGGCGTCACGGCATACGGAATGTGGCCAGAGCTGCGGCAGCAGCGCGTTGACGTCGGTCGGGAACGGGAGATAGAGCGGCGGACCACCATAACCATCGGCGTGGAGGGCGCCAGCTTCGTGGGAACGCATCGGTCAGGACCTCACATGCGCTCGGGCGCGCTGACGCCGAGCAGGTCGAGGCCGTTGGCGAGCACCTGACGCGTGGCATCGTTGAGCCACAACCGGGTGCGGTGGAGGTCGGTGACCTCCTCGTCGGCGTTCATCGGCCGGACCCGGCAGGTGTCGTACCACTTGTGATAGCGGCTGGCGAGATCCTCGAGGTAGCGGGCAACCCGGTGCGGCTCGCGCAGGTTGGCCGCATGGGCGACGACACGGGGAAAGTCGCCCAAGGTCGCCAGCAGCGTCGCCTCGGTCGGGTCCACGAGCAGCGACGGGTCGAAGCCGTCCTCGCGACGCACGCGATCCTCGCCCGCGAGGCGAGACACGTTGGACGTGCGGGCATGGGCATATTGCACATAGAAAACCGGGTTGTCGTTGGTCTGCTTGCGCAACTCCTCGCCCTCGAGGGACAGCGGGCTGTCGGCCGGATAACGCGCCAAGGAGTAGCGGACCGCGTCGGTGCCGATCCAGTTGAGGAGGTCGTTGAGCTCGATGATGTTGCCGGCCCGCTTGGACAGCTTCGCGCCGTTGAGGTTGACCAGCTGACCGATCCGCACGTCGATGTTGACGTTGGCGTCGTCACCCGCGGCGGCCGAGATCGCCTTGAGCCGCCCGATGTAGCCGTGATGGTCGGCGCCGAGGAGATAGATCTTCTCGGTGAACCCGCGGTCCTTTTTGCTCAGGTAGTAGGCAGCATCAGCAGCGAAGTAGGTCGGGACACCGTCAGCACGAATGAGCACCCGGTCCTTGTCGTCGGTGAAGTCGGTGGTGCGCAGCCACACTGCACCATCCTTGTCATAGACGTGGCCCTGATCCCGCAATCGCGCCACGGCCTGCTCGACGGCGCCGCCGTCGTGGAGCTCGCTCTCGGAGAACCACACGTCAAAGAAGACACCGAACCGCTCGAGCGTCTGCTGGATCTCGGCCAGCTGCGCCTGGTAGGCCAACGGACGTGCGACGGCAACGGCTTCTGCCTCGGGGAGGTCGAGCACCTCGGGGCGCTGCGCAACGACCACCTCGGCGAGGTCGCCGATGTAGGCGCCGGGGTAGCCGCCTTCGGGCGTCGGCTCGCCCTTGGCACTGGCGAGGACGCTGAGCGCGAACTTGTCCATCTGCGCACCGGCGTCGTTGATGTAGTACTCAGCCGTGACATCCGCACCGGACGCTGTGAGCAGACGCCGCATCGAGTCGCCCAGAGCCGCCCACCGGGTGTGCCCGATGTGCAGGGGGCCGGTTGGGTTGGCAGAGATGAATTCGAGGTTGATCGTGTGGCCGGCTTCGGAGTCGTTCCTTCCGTATGCCGTGCCGCTCTCGACGATGTTGCGCGCGAGTTCGCCTGCGCTCGCGGCGTCGAGGGTGATGTTGAGGAAGCCCGGGCCCGCGACGTCGACGGCGGCGATGCCGTCAAGGGCACGTAGACGCTCGGCGAGGCTCGTCGCAAGGTCTCGCGGCGGCATACCGGCGGGCTTGGCCAGCTGCAGGGCGATGTTGGTCGACCAGTCTCCGTGGTCGCGGTTCTTGGGTCGCTCCACGCGAACCTCGGCGGGGATGTCGGCAGTGAAAACACCGGCGGCAGTGGCCTCGAGCAGGGCAGCCCGGATCGCGGACGAGAGTTCTTCGGGAGTCACCCGCCAAGTCTATTGGCCGGGAATCTGCGGGCGTCCCTCGGCCGCGAGGCGTGAGATGACGTCAACCAATTCGATGGGGTCAAAGGGCTTGCCGACGAACGCGTCGAACCCGGCCAGGGTCGCCTCGCTGCGATCGTGCGCCGTCGTTGACGCCGTGACGAGGATCGTCGGGATCTGGGCGAGGCGCGGGTGCGCCCGGATGGCCGCAATCGCCCACCAGCCGTCACGGCGAGGGGTCTGGGCGTCGAGGACGATCACGTCCGGGACCGGCGCCGACGGGTCGATGAGGTGACTCATGGCTTCGTGCCCGTCAACCGCCTCGAGGACGTCAAAACCCTCAAGCTCGAGGTTGATGCGGATGATCGCCCGGATGGAGTCGATGTCGTCGCAGACCATGACCAGCGGACGCGGCGTGACAGCCACGACTGCGGGTCCGGATTCCATGCTGCGAACTCTAGGCTGCTACCCTCCCTGAGCATCCCAGAACGGCTCGAATCACCAGCATTCGGACCGTTTGAGCCCCCGTAGCTCAGGGGATAGAGCACCGCCCTCCGGAGGCGGTGGCGCAGGTTCGAATCCTGCCGGGGGCACCAACAAGGGCCGAGGAACGACGCCAAGCGTCGTTTCCTCGGCTCTTTCGCGTGCCCCGGCAGAAGGCCCACGCGTTCGAACGCAGTGCGGCCGGAGGGCACCGACGACGGCCGCCTCACCTGCAGAGGCTCCTTGCGCCTCTTCGCCCCCCTGGGGAATCCCAGGTGCAGACTGTTGCAAGGCGTGAAACCCCCACCGTCAGACACCTGACCTGCCTGGAGTGCATCACCGGTGTGGCGACAACGCCAGCTGCTTCCACGAGAGAAGGAGAGGGTCATGCACAAAACCAACCGTGTCTGGACCGCGCTCGCCACGGCCGGGGCGGCTGTGGGCGGTGTCGCCGTTCACGACCTGACCCAGAAGCGGCACTCCGTCCTGCGCAACTATCCCGTCATCGGGCACGCCCGCTATCTGCTCGAGGCGATCAGGCCCGAGCTCCAGCAGTATTTCATCGAGCGAAACTGGGACGGACGACCCTACGATCGCGACACCCGCGCCATCATCTACGAGCGCGCCAAGGGCATCCATGGCGAGCAGCCCTTCGGCACCGAGCGTGACGTGAACCAGATGGGCTACGAATATCTCGTCCACACCATTGCGCCCGTTCCCGCGCCCTCGACGCCGCCGCGGGTGGTGGTCGGGGGGCCAGACTGCACCAAGCCGTACTCGATGTCCCTGCTCAACGTCTCGGCGATGAGTTTCGGGGCTCTCTCGGCCAACGCGATCCGTGCCCTCAACAAAGGTGCTGAGCTCGGCGGTTTCGCACACGACACCGGCGAAGGTGGCCTGTCGAGCTATCACCAGGAGAATGACGGGGACCTGGTCTGGGAGATCGGCACAGGCTACTTCTCCACCCGCACCAGGAACGGCGACTTCGACCCCAGCGAGTTCGCGGACAAGTCGGCCCGCGATCAGGTCAAGTGCGTTTCCCTCAAGCTCAGCCAAGGGGCCAAACCCGGCATTGGTGGAGTCCTGCCGGCCGCGAAGGTGTCTGAAGAGATCGCCCGGGTCCGCGAGGTTCCGGCCCATCAGAAGTGCGTCAGCCCGCCGTCACACCGAGTGTTCTCGACACCGATCGAACTTGTCGAGTTCATCGCGCGGATGCGCGAGCTCTCCGGCGGCAAACCAGCCGGTTTCAAGCTCTGTGTGGGGTCACGAACAGAGGTACTCGCCATCTGCAAGGCCATCCGTGCGGTGGGCACCGCACCGGACTTCATCATCGTCGACGGCTCGGAAGGTGGCACCGGTGCCGCCCCGCTCGAATTCGAGGACCACGTCGGGATGCCACTGACCCAGGGCCTGATGCTCATGCACAATGCGCTGGTTGGAACCGGTCTACGGGACCAGATCAGGGTCGGAGCCTCCGGCAAGGTGGCCGGCGGCAGCGACATCGTCAAGCGCCTCATCCAAGGGGCCGACTACACCAATGCTGCCCGGGCCATGATGATGGCCGTGGGCTGCATCCAAGCGCAGCGCTGCCAGACCAACACGTGCCCCGTGGGCGTCACCACCCAGGACCCGCGCAGGGCCCGAGCCCTCGATGTCGGCGACAAGAGCAAGCGGGTCCACCGTTACCACGAGGCCACGGTCGCCGAAGCCGTGAAGTTGATGGCCGCCATGGGGGTCTCCCACCCTTCCCAACTACAACCATCAATGTTGCGGCGCAACGTCACCGAGACACAGACGCAGTCCTACTCCGAGCTCTTCGAGTGGCTGGAGCCGGAACAGCTCCTCGCTGACGCGCCTCAGAGTTGGGCAAGAGACTGGGCAGCAGCAAGCCCCGACACGTTCCACCCGTCAGCCACGAGGGAGCACTCATGACCACCGTTGCCGAAGTCATCGTCGCCGCTTTGGCCGACCACGGCGTCGCACAGGTGTGGGGAGTGGTTGGCGACGCGCTCAACCCCGTCACCGATGCCATCCGGCGCGAGCACCGGATCGAGTGGATCGGGGTCCGTCACGAGGAGGTCGCTGCGTTCGCGGTGTCGGCACAGGCCCAGGCATCCGGGTGCCTCGGAGTGTGTATGGGCACGGTGGGACCGGGCTCGATCCATCTGCTCAACGGCCTGTATGACGCCAAGAAGTCCCATGCCCCGGTCCTCGCCATCTGTGGCCAGGTCCCCAGCGAGGAGATCGGCTCGGACTTCTTCCAGGAGGTCGACAACGACCAGTTGTTCTCTGACGTCGCGGTCTTCTCTCGCACGGTGACGGACCCTGGGCAGATGCCACTCCTCCTCGCGCAGGCAGTCAACGCGGCCTACGCCGGCGCCGGTGTCGCCGTGCTCACCCTGCCCGGCGACCTGGGCACCCAAGAAGTGTCCAAGGGCGCGCGGCCCGTGTCGTTCGCGCCCAGGCCTCACTGGGCCGCAGCACCCTCATCGCAGGTGGATGAGGCCGTTGCAGTACTCGACGCAGCCACCAGGGTCACGCTGCTCGTCGGGTCCGGGGCGCGAGATGCACGCAAGGAGGTCCTCGAGCTGGCCGAGACGCTCAAGGCCCCGATGGTGCTGACGCTGAAGGCCAAGGAAGCACTCGAGCACGACAACCCGTTCGGGGTGGGCCAGTCCGGGCTCATAGGAAACAGTGCGGCCGCGGGTGCCATGGACGATGCCGACGTGCTGTTCATGATCGGGACCGATTTTCCCTACCGGGACTGGTACCCAGAAGGCACCACGACCGTCCAGCTCGATGCCCGCCAAGCGCACATCGGACGGCGCACAGCCGTCGCCCATGCCCTGGTCGGCGACGCGGCCGAGACGCTGAGAGCGCTCACCCCGCGTCTCGCCCGTCACGAAAGCACGAAGCACCTCGACCAGGCCGTCGGGGCCTACTCCGATTGGACGACGCGCCAGCACCACCTCGTGGACCCCGACTACGAGGACTCCTCACTGGTGGGCAAGGTCCGTGGAGTCTTTGACAACCCCAGCGACCGGATCCGACCCGAGGTGCTCGCCGACGCAATCAGCCGCTTTGCTGACCCCGACGCCATACTGACCAGCGATACCGGCATGTCGACGGTGTGGCTCTCCCGTTTCGTGTCCATGGGCCCCTCGCGCCGCCTGCTCGGCTCCTACAACCTCGGATCGATGGCCAATGCCCTCCCGATGGCGTTGGGTGCCCAGGCCCTGGACAGGACGCGGCAAGTGATCTCCTTCAGCGGCGACGGTGGGCTGATGATGCTGCTCGGCGATCTGCGCACAGCGGTCACCTATGACCTCCCGATCAAGGTGATGGTCTTCGACAACGGAACTTTGGGAATGGTCAAGCTCGAACAGGAGCAGGGTGGACTGCCCGCGTTCGGCACGACCTTGGACAACCCCGACCTCGCCGCCGTCGCCATCGCGATGGGGCTACAGGCGCGGCGCGTGGCGGATCCAGACGATGTCGACGAGGCCGTCAGGTGGGCGCTCTCGAGCCCAGGACCAGTGCTGCTCGACGTGCTCACCAACCCGGACGAGGTATCGGTGCCCGCCACGGTCAAACTGGCGCAGGGCTGGGGTTTCGCCGTGGCGAAGGTGAAAGAGAACATCACCAGCGCGTGAGAGCGTGGACAGGGAAACCCTGTGGTGAGACCTGCTTCCCGAGGAGAACGCCCGGGGGCATTTGTCCGACGCACGCGCCCCATGGGGCAAGAAGTCGCGGAGTTCAGCGGCGCTGCGAGGAGTCGGTGACCTCGCCGACCAGTTCCTCAATGACATCCTCCAGGAACACGACCCCCAGCACCTCACCGTCCTCGGCGACGACCCGAGCCAAGTGGGATCCCGTGCGCTGCATCGTGGCGAGCACCGACTCGACCTCGTCGTCGCGGCGGACATTGGCCATCTTGCGGATGCGCTTGGACGGCACGGGCTGAAGCCGTTCCTCCTCATTGGCGAACAGAATGTCCTTGAGGTGGAGGTAGCCCGAGAGCGTTCCGCCCGCATCCACGACGGGGAAACGCGAGTAGCCGTGTCGGGCCACGAGTCGCTCGATCCCATCGGGGGTGGCGTTGAGCCCGACGGTGATGAGGCTGTCGCGTGGGACACCCACGTCACCGGCGTCCTTGTCGCTGAACTCAAGAGCGGCGCCGAGCAGGCCATACTGTTCGGCCTCGACAAGGCCCTCCTTGTGCGACTCGGAAACGATCTGGGCGACCTCCTCGGCAGTGAAGGCCGAGGCGAGTTCGTCCTTGGGGTCCACGCCCAATGCCCTGACGAGGACCTTGGAGATCCAGTCCATGGCGCTGATGATCGGCTTGACGAACTTGGACACCATCACGAGCGCGGGCACGAGGGCGATGGCGGCACGCTCGGGCGTCGCGATGGAGAGGTTCTTGGGGATCATCTCGCCGATCACGACGTGGAGGAAGACGACGATGAGCAGGGCGAGGACGAGGGCCAGGACGTCAGCGGCGGCCTCGGGCGCGCCGAGCGCTTCGACCGGCCGCAGGAGTGCGTGGTGAAGTGCGGACTCCGAGACAGCACCAAGGAGGACGGAGCAGACCGTGATGCCGAGTTGGGCTGTGGCGAGAAGGATGCCGGTGCGGGACATGGCCTCCAGCGCGGTGCGGGCGCGACGGTTGCCCCCTTCCGCGAGGGGTTCGAGCTGGCTGCGCCGGGCGGACATGGCAGCGAACTCGGCTCCGACGAAGAACGCGTTGGCGAGCAGCAGGACGATGGTGATGAGGATGGTTCCGAGACTCATGCGGGCGCCCCCTCCTGCTCGTCGCCTGACTCCGCGTGCGCAACACCGGCGACCGGCACCGGCGTGAAGCGGAGCCGATCGACCCTGCGGGCATGCATGTCGATGACCTCGATGTGCCAACCAGGAAGCTCAACGACGTCGCCCACTGCGGGCACCCGACCAAGTTCGGACATGAGGAACCCGGCCACCGTCTCGTAGGCCGGCCCCTCGGGAATCGTGATCCCCGTGCGTCGCTTGACCTCATCGGGACGCCACAGCCCTGGCACCGTCCAGGACCCGTCGGTCGACTGCCGGCCGGTGGTCTGGCTGCGGTCGTGTTCATCGGACACCTCGCCCACAATCTCCTCCACGAGGTCCTCGAGAGTCACGACCCCGGACGTGCCGCCGTACTCGTCAACGACGATGGCGAACTGCTGCCCGCTGTCACGCAGGTGGATGAGGAGTGGATCGAGGCGGATCGTCTCGGGCACGACCAGCGGTGGGGTCATGAGCGCAGATACCGGAACGTCGTCTCGGCGTTCGTGGGGCACAGCGATGGCCTTCTTGACGTGCACGACGCCGTCGACGTCATCCCAGTCGTCGTCGATGACCGGGAAGCGTGAGTGGCCAGTCTGCCGTGCCAGTTCGACGCAATCGTTGGCCGAGGCGGAGCGGTCGATGGCGGTGGCACGCGAACGGGGAGTCATGACGTCGGCAGCCGTTTGCGCGCCGAACGTCAGGGAGGCTGTGACGAGACGCGCCGTGCCGAGGTCGAGGGTGCCGGCCTCGGCGGAGGTCCGCACGAGGGAGGCGAGTTCGGCAGGGCTGCGAGCGGCCGAGAGTTCCTCCTGCGGCTCGACACCCATGGCACGCAAAGCCGAGTTCGCGGTCCCGTTGAGGACATGAATGAAGGGCTTGAAGGCGAGGGCGAACCAACGCACCGGCCCAGCGACCCATTTGGCGGTGGCCAAGGGCGTCGAGATTGCGAGCGTCTTGGGAACCATCTCGCCGATGATCATCGAGAAGACGGTGGCGATGACCAGGGCCAGCACCGAGGCCACCCGCTCGGCCGAGGACCCCCTCAGTCCAAGGGAAGCGAGCGGCCCGAGCAGCAGCTTGCCGATAGAGGGGTTGGCCAGGAAGCCGAGCACCAAAGTCGTGAGCGTGATCCCGACCTGGGACGCGGAGAGCTGCGTGGACAGGGCACGCAGTGAGGTGAGCACCGAGCGCGCACCAGTGTCGCCGCGCTCCACGGCCTTCTCGACACTGGGCCGGTCAAGGGCAACCAGCGCGAACTCCGCGGCGACGAACAGGGCGGTCCCCAGCGTCAGCGCGATGCTGGCGAGGACGAGTAACCACTCGGTCATAGTGCGCCCCATCCTAGAGAGGCCACCGAGAGTCCGGGGAACAGGCACGTCACCAGAGCCCGAGAACGTCATCCTCCTGGCGGATGGCGTTCCACCGCGCGGTTGACCCTGACGCACCGTGAGCCTGCAAGACTTCAGGCCATGGACACACTTCAGCAGTCCGGGGGCAGCGCTTGATGACGTCTGCGCCCACGACCACCGGAGCACGCATCGAGGTGCGTGACCTCACCAAGACCTTCGGCTCCTTCACCGCCGTCGACCGGCTCAGCTTCGATGTGGAGCCTGGTCGTATCACCGGATTTCTCGGCCCCAACGGCGCCGGCAAGACGACGAGCCTGCGCATGCTTCTCGGACTCATCCACCAGACCTCGGGCACGGCGACGATCGACGGGCAGAGGTATCACGACTTTGAGCACCCCCAGTCCGTCGTCGGCTCGGCCCTCGAGGCCACAAACTTCCACCCGGGCCGGAGTGGACGGGACCACCTGCGGGTGCTCGCCGCCGCTGGCGGCCTGCCTGACACCCGGGTGGACGAGCTCCTCGAGTTGACCGGCATACCCGCTGCTGCGCGCAAGCGCGCCGGTGAGTACTCGATGGGCATGCGGCAGCGCCTCGGCCTGGCCGCGGCCCTGCTCGGTGACCCGCGCGTCCTCATCCTCGACGAGCCGTCGAACGGTCTCGACCCCGAGGGCATCCGGTGGCTTCGCGGCTTCCTGCGCCACCTCAGCAGCGAGGGCAAGACGATCCTTGTCTCCAGCCACCTCCTTCAGGAGGTCGAGCAGACGGTCGACGACGTCGTCATCATCGCCAACGGCAAGATGGTGCGTGAGGGCGCGATGTCCGAGCTGCGCGGCAAACCGTCGACGATCGTCCGCACCTCCGACCTCGAGCAGCTCGCCGGCGCGCTGCGCGTGGCCGACGTCCTGTCCTCCCCCGGCACCGACGGCGAGCTCATCGCCGAGACGACCGACAAGCAGCTCGTCGGTGATGTGGCTCTGCGGGCCGGACTGCCCGTCTGGGAGCTGAGGGACCGCAAGGCCGACCTTGAAGCATTGTTCTTCGAGCTCACCGAGGGCACCAACCGCAACCTCGGCGACGGGTCCGAAGCGCCACTGACACCGATCGAACGAGATGCCGTCACCGGCCACGAAGGGGCGAACGAGTGATGGGCGCTGCCATCAAGTCCGAGTTCCGCAAGTTCTTCACGACCCGTATGTGGTGGGGCATGGCCATCGCCATGTTCATCGGCGGGGCACTGTTCGCCGTCATCCTCGGCATCGTCCTCACCATTCCGCCGACCCAGGAGGCGATCGACGCGGGGCGGCCCACTGGCAGCCCACTCCAGGTCGCCAACAGCGTCTATACGGCCGGCCTGACGATCGGCTACACGCTCACCCTTGTCATCGGGATCATGCAGATCGGCTCCGAATACCGCCACAAGACTGTTACGAGCACCTTTCTCAGCACGCCGCGACGGATCAGGGTCATGCTGGCCAAGGTCGTGGCCCTCATGGGGATCGGCGCCGTCTACGGCCTGATCTCGCTCGTGGGTTCGGTCATCGCCGGGGCCATCGTGCTCCAGACGCGTGGCGCGGACCCGTTCCCCAGCTCCGAGATCTTCAGAGCCTTGACCCTGAGCCTGCTGGTCCTGGGCCTGTGGGCGCTCATCGGCCTCGGAGTCGGCATCCTCATCCCCAACCAAGTGGCCGCCCTGCTCATCGCCGTGGGTGTCGCCTGGATCATCGAGCCGCTGGCCGGGTTCGCCCTGAGTTTCTGGGGGTTCGGTCGCGATCACATCGTCCAATACATGCCGAGCTCGGCAACCAACGCGATGGTCAGCGGGGTCAGCCAGGGCGGGGACAACGCTGTGCAGCCCCTCAGCTGGTGGGCCGCCGCGCTCGTTCTGGCCACCTATGCCGCCGTCCTCAGCGCGATCGGGACGTGGCGCACTGTCCGACAGGACATCTCCTAGAACGTCCTGACCGCGACGTCAGACAAAGCCGAGCCGGTATGCCGGGTGCGAGCCACCCGGCATACCGGCTCGTTTCGTGTCGTGGCACAGGCGCGCCCACTCGCTGGGCCAACGCTCACGGAGCGGGGGTGGAGCGATAGGCTGAGCGCACACGTGAACGTCGATTGCCAACCCGCAGAAAGAGGCGTAACCGCCGTGCCTGACCAGCCCGCTTCAAGCGACCCATTGACCACATTCGGACCCAACGAGTGGCTGGTGGACGACCTTTTCGAGCAGTACCAGAAGGACAAGAACTCGGTCGACAAGGCGTGGTGGGGATTCTTCGCGGACTACACGCCCGAAAGCAGCAGCGCGCCCAGCGCGGGCAACGGCACGGCCGAGAGTGTCACCCCTCCGGCTCCCGCCGCCGCTGTTCCCGCGGCACCGGCGCCGACGCCCACCAAGACTGAGGCCCCCAAGACTGAGGCCCCCAAGGCTGAGGTACCCAAAACCGAGACACCCAAGGCTGCGACACCTCCGGCTGAAGTCTCCAAGACCGTGGCGCCGGCCCAGGCACCCAAGCCCCGCGACGCTGCGCCCGCCAAGTCCGAGACCCCCGTCAACGCACCCGAGACCTCACCCATCCGCGGTGCCAGCGCCCGCGTCGTCACCAACATGGAGGCCTCGCTGACGGTTCCGACCGCCACGAGTGTGCGCGCGGTCCCGGCCAAGCTCCTCGTCGACAACCGCATCGTCATCAACAACCACCTCGCCCGCTCGCGTGGCGGCAAGGTCAGCTTCACCCACCTCATCGGCTACGCGGTGGTCAAGGCCCTCGGAGTGATCCCGTCCATGAACGCAGGGTTCACCACCGATGACAAGGGCAAGCCGGTCCTCGTCACGCCGGCCCACGTGAACTTCGGTCTGGCCATCGACCTCGAGAAGCCCGACGGGACGCGCCAGCTGCTCGTGCCATCGATCAAGGCTGCCGAGGCCATGGACTTCGGGCACTTCTGGACTGCCTACGAGGAGATGGTCAAGAAGGCTCGCGGCAACACCCTCACGGTCGAGGACTTCCGAGGAACCTCGATCTCGCTGACCAACCCCGGCGGCATTGGCACTGTCCATTCCGTCCCCCGCCTCATGGCTGGGCAGGGTGCGATCGTCGGCGTCGGTGCGATGGACTATCCCGCCGAGTGGCAGGGCGCGAGCGAAGAGACGCTCAACCGCAATGCCGTCTCCAAGATCCTGACGCTGACGAGCACCTATGACCACCGCATCATCCAGGGTGCGGTGTCCGGTGAGTTCCTGCGGGTCATCCACCAGCTCCTCCTCGGTGAGAACGGCTTCTACGACGAGATCTTCGAGAGCCTGCGCATCCCCTACGAGCCGGTGCGCTGGGTTCGGGACATCTCCGCCTCCCACGACGACGACATCAACAAGGTCTCGCGCGTTCAGGAGCTCATCCACGCCTACCGCGTGCGCGGCCACCTCATGGCCGACACCGACCCGCTCGAGTACAAGCAGCGTCGCCACCAGGACCTCGACGTCACAAGCCACGGCCTGACTCTGTGGGACCTCGACCGCTCCTTCGCCACCGGTGGCTTCGGCGGTCAGCCGTTCCTCAAGCTGCGCAAGATCCTCGGCATCCTGCGCGACAGCTACTGCCGCAGCATCGGCGTCGAGTACATGCACATCCAGGATCCCGAGCAGCGCAAGTGGATCCAGTCCAAGATCGAGGTCGGCTACGCCAAGACCACCCGCGAGGAGCAGCTGCGCATCGTGCGACGGCTCAACGCCGCCGAGGCGTTCGAGACGTTCCTGCAGACCAAGTTCGTCGGCCAGAAGCGCTTCTCCCTCGAGGGTGGCGAGTCCGTCATCGCCCTGCTCGACCGCGTCCTGTCGCTTGCCGCCGAGGACGACCTCGAGGAGGTCTGCATCGGTATGCCGCACCGCGGGCGCCTCAACGTCCTCGCCAACATCGCGGGCAAGTCCTACAGCCAGATCTTCCGCGAATTCGAGGGCAAGCAGGACCCTAGATCCGTGCAGGGGTCGGGTGACGTCAAATACCACCTCGGCACCGAGGGCACGTTCACGGCCGAAGGCGGTGCGACGACCAAGGTCTACCTCGCGGCCAACCCGTCACACCTCGAAGCCGTGAACCCGGTGCTCGAAGGCATCGTGCGCGCCAAGCAGGACCGCCTCAACCTCGCCGGTGAGGACTTCACCGTCCTTCCCGTCCTGATGCACGGTGATGCCGCGTTCGCCGGTCAGGGAGTCGTCGCCGAGACCCTCAACCTCTCGCAGCTGCGCGGCTACCGCACCGGTGGCACCGTCCACGTCGTCGTCAACAACCAGGTCGGCTTCACGACCTCGCCGAGCTCGTCGCGATCCTCGACGTATTCGACCGACGTCGCCCGGATGATCCAGGCGCCGATCTTCCACGTCAACGGTGACGACCCTGAGGCGTGTGTGCGCGTCGCCGAGCTCGCCTACGAGTTCCGCAAGGAGTTCGCCAAGGACGTCGTCGTCGACATGGTTTGCTACCGCCGTCGCGGTCACAACGAGGGCGACGACCCCTCGATGACACAGCCCCTCATGTACCGCCTCATTGAGGCGAAGCGCAGCGTCCGCAAGCTCTACACCGAGTCCCTCATCGGCCGCGGCGACATCACGGTCGAGGACGCCGAGGCGGCCCTGCGCGACTACCAGCAGCAGCTCGAGCGCGTCTTCGTCGAGACCAAGGAGGCCCTCAAGCAGAACGAGGCCGACGCCGCCCATTCCTCCGACAACAACTACGCCGGAACCGACGTCGAGGGCCACACCGGTCTCGAGCCGCCCACGGCCCAGACCACTGACGCCACGACAGGCTCTTCGACCGAGACGGCGATTTCGTCCGAGGAGCTCAAGGCCATCGGTGAGGTGTTCGCCAACCCGCCCCACGGCTTCACCGTCCACCCCAAGCTTCAGCAGATGCTTGAGAAGCGCGTCGCGAGCATCAGCCAGGGTGGCATCGACTGGGCCACTGGCGAGTTGCTCGCGTTCGGCTCCCTGCTCAAGGACGGCACCCCTGTGCGTCTCGCCGGTCAGGACAGTCGTCGTGGCACCTTCGTGCAGCGGCACGCCGTCCTCATCGACAAGGAGACGGCGCTGGAGTGGACGCCGCTGCTGTACCTTGGCGAAGGCCAGGGCCGGTTCTGGGTCTATGACTCCCTACTGTCGGAGTTCGCTGCTCTGGGCTTCGAGTACGGCTACTCCGTGGAGCGGCCCGATGCGCTCGTGCTGTGGGAGGCGCAGTTCGGCGACTTCCTCAACGGCGCCCAGACGATCATCGATGAGTTCATCAGCTCCTCGGAGCAGAAGTGGGGCCAGCGCTCGTCCGTCGTGTTGCTCCTCCCCCACGGCTACGAGGGACAGGGACCCGACCACTCCTCCGCCCGCATCGAGCGCTTCCTGACGATATGCGCCGAGGACAACATGACCGTCGCCTACCCGACGACGCCAGCCTCGTACTTCCACCTACTGCGCCGTCAGGCCTATGCGCGGCCACGCCGTCCGTTGATCGTCTTCACCCCGAAGTCGATGCTGCGACTCAAGGCCGCCACGAGCATGCCCGAGGACTTCACCACCGGGACGTTCCGTCCAGTCCTTCCCGACCGCGAGGGCGCGACGAGCGGCACGGTGGACCGCGTGCTACTGGCCGCGGGCAAGGCTGTGCACGAGCTTGAGGCCGAGCGCGCCAAGCGTGGAGACACGAGCACCGCGATCCTGCACCTGGAGCAGTACTACCCGCTCCCCGGCGCCGAGTTGGCGCGGGAACTCCAGAAGTACCCCGAGGCCGAACTCGTGGTCGTCCAGGATGAGCCCAAGAATCAGGGCGCTTGGCCCTTCCTCGCCCTCAACCTCCCCGACGCCCTCGCCGAGCACGGCGTCGAGCGCCCTTTGAGGGTCCTGTCGCGCAAGGCGTCGGCATCTCCCGCTACGGGGTCCAACAAGAAGCATCAGGAGGAGCAAGCCGAGCTCATGGCGGCTGCCTTCACCCGCTGACCCCGGACCCCTTTAACGGGTGCCCCGGGAAACGCGTCCGGAGCAAGGGGACGGTTCCCTTGCTCCGGACCCCTATTACGGGGCACCCGTAAAAGGAGAGGCCGGTGGGAGCATGGGCGTGGGTACGCGAACCCCTGCCCCAGTCGCGTTAGGGTTCCTTGGTGTACTTCACCGACCGAGGCATCGAGGAGCTGGAGGCTCGCAGAGGCGACGAAGAGGTCACCCTCGCTTGGCTCGCAGAACAGCTGCGCACCTTCGTGGATCTCAACCCCGATTTCGAGACACCCGTCGACCGGCTCGCCACCTGGCTGGCTCGACTCGACGATGAGGACGACTGACCGATGAGCAACGATCTGACCCTGACCGATGGCGTCACCGAGGGCGACGACGGCGCTGACCTCGAGTTCCGCCCGAGCGCTGCCTTCGCCGTGCCGACCGAGGGGCCGCGTGACGTTGCCCTCGTCTTCATGGGCGCCTCCATGGTCGCCGGCGTCGGGGACCCCAAGGGGCAGGGCTGGGTGACCCGAGTCGTGGGCCGCACAGCACACCCAGATCTGGAGCTCACGGCATACAACCTCGGTGTACGCGGTCAGACGAGCGGCGACCTGCTCGCTCGATGGCACGTGGAGTGCCCACCGCGCTGGAAGGATCGTGGGGAGCGGCGACTGGTGGTCTCCGTCGGTTCCAACGACATCGCGGCCGGCGTGACTCTCGCCCGCCACCGCCTCAACCTCGCGAACATTCTGGACGAGGCGGCGAGCAACGGCGTCTCAGCGTTCGTCGTGAGCCCGCCCCCAAGCAGCGACGAGGCATTCAACGACAAGCTCGCGGTGCTCGTCGAGGCGCAGGCCGACGTGTGCGCGCGACGGTCCCTCCCCTTCGTCGACTGCTTCCGGCCGTTGCTCGGGCACGACCAGTGGCGTTCCGAGTTGGCGGCAAGCCGCGACGGACACCACCCGGGCCAGGCCGGTTATGGGCTCATCGCGTGGCTCGTCCTGCACAACGGCTGGAACGAGTGGCTCCAGATCTGAGGCCCCTGCTCAGGTTGTGAAAACCACCTTGCCAGCGACCTGACCCTCGACCATCTTGGCGAAGCCCTCCCGCGCGTCTTCCAAGGGAATCACGGAGTCGATGAGGGGCTCAATCCCTTGCGCAACAACGAAGTTGGCCAACTTCTGCAACTCGTCCCGTGTCCCCATCGTCGACCCGATGACACGCAGCTGCTTGAAGAAGATCTTGGTGAGTTCGGCCTTGGCCGGGGCATCGCCCGAGGTCGCACCAGAGATGACGATGGTGCCCCCGGGCCGTAGGGCGTTGACCGAGTGCGACCACGTTGCGGCACCCACGGTCTCCATGACGGCGTCGACGCGCTCGGGGAGGCGCTCGCCCGACGCAAACGCGCGGTCGGCACCCAGTGAGACGGCCTGAGCGCCCTTGGCTTCGTCACGACTCGTCACCCAGACACGAATGCCCGCAGCAGCGCCCAGCTGGACGAGCGCGGTCGCAACTCCGCCGGCCGCTCCCTGGACGAGGACGGAGCCACCCGGCTGCACCCCTGAGTTCGTGAACAACATCCGGTATGCCGTGAGCCAGGCTGTCGGAAGGCAGGCCGCCTGCTCCCAGCTGAGTTCCGTGGGCTTCGGCACCAGGTTGGCATGCGGGACAGCCACCTTGGTGGCCAACGTTCCGTCGTGCAGCTCGGAGAGGAGCGTGCGGCGCGGATCGAGGGTCTCGTCACCCTTCCAGCCGTCGGAGGGGACGACCGCGTGGATGAGGACCTCGTTGCCGTCAGGGTCAATGCCGGCGCCATCGCACCCCAGGACCATGGGCAGCCGATCCGGAGCGAGTCCGACTCCACGCAGGGACCACACGTCGTGGTGGTTGAGTGCGCACGCCTTGAGGTCGACCACGACCCACCCGTCGCCAGGACGCGGATCGGGTCGCTCAGCGACTTCCAGACCCGACAGCGGGTCGTCGGCGGACTGGGAGACGGCGTAGGCAGCGAGCATGTGCTCGACCCTACTCAAGGCCTGCCAAACCTGGTGGGACGATTGGGGCAATGGCCATCGATGATCTTCTCAGCACCGGCACCGTCGTCCTCGATGGTGGACTCTCGACCGCTCTTGAGGAGCGCGGGCACGACCTGTCGGGTCGGCTGTGGTCGGCGCAACTCCTGCGGCAGGCCCCGTCCGAGATCATCGCCGCGCATCGTGGGTTCGTGGATGCAGGAGCTGACGTGGTCATCTCCGCCTCTTACCAGGCCAGTTACTTCGGCTATGCCTCAGCGGGTTTGACCGAGGAGCAGTGCGACGCCGACCTCGACGCCTCCATCCAACTGGCACGCGAGGGTGCCGATGGTCGGGCCTTGGTGGCTGCCTCGGTCGGGCCCTACGGGGCGGCCCTGGCGGATGGTTCTGAGTACACCGGCTACTCCCACGTCGGACGAAGAACACTGCGCGACTTCCACGCTCGTCGACTCGAGCGACTCGTCGCCGCCGACCCCGACCTCGTCGCGGTGGAGACGATCCCCGAGATCGACGAGGCCGACGTAGTCGTCGACCTCTTGGGCGAAATCGCACCGGACGTGCCCTACTGGGTGTCGTTCTCGGCGGCCCAGGACGGGCGCCTCACCGGCGGCGCACCCTTTGCCGAGGCCATCGAGGTGGTGCGAGGATCCGCAGTCGCCGTGGGTGTGAACTGCACTGCGCCCGAGCACATCGAAGAGTTGCTGGGTTCGGTGACCGCCTCCGTGCCCTATGTCGTCTATCCAAACTCCGGCGCGTCCTACGACCCCGCAACCAAGACCTGGACCGACGACACGTCCGCTGAATCGTGGCACTTCTCCCCCGAGGTGCTGCGCCGCTGGCAGGGCATGGGCGCTGCTCTCATCGGCGGGTGCTGTGGCATCAGCGCGGACGGCATCCGCGAGATCGCGAGCGCCGTCCGCGCATGAGCAGGTCTGGTCAGGCGAGCCCGGCTACAGCGGCAGCCACGGTGTCCGCGACCCCGGGAGCGAAGACGCTGGGCACAATCTCGTCGGCCGTGGGTTCAGGAACCATGGCCGCGATCGCCTCGGCGGCCGCCAGCTTCATGGCTTCAGTGATCTGACTGGCCCCAGAGTCGAGAGCCCCGCGGAAGATGCCGGGGAAGGCCAGTACGTTGTTGATCTGGTTCGGGAAGTCCGATCGCCCCGTGGCCACGACCGCTGCGTGACGGTGCGCCACATCGGGATGGACCTCGGGGTCGGGGTTCGCGAGCGCGAAGATGATCGATCTCTTGGCCATCTGCGCGATCTCAGCCTCGGGCACGGTGCCACCGGAAACCCCGATGTAGACATCCGCGTCGACGAGCGCGGTCGCGATCTGGCCCGACAGTCCGCGCGGGTTGGTGGATGCCGCAAGGCGGTGCTTGTGCCCCGTGAGGTCTGAGCGTGAGGGCGAGATGATGCCGCGCGAGTCACAGACCACGACGTCGCGCACGCCGGCGCGCTGAAGCAACCCCGTCACTGCCACCCCTGCCGCCCCGGCTCCGGCCACGACGACACGCAGGTCAGCCAGCGAACGGTCCACGACCTTCGCAGCGTTGATCAGGCCGGCGAGGACGACGATCGCTGTGCCGTGCTGGTCATCGTGAAAGACAGGGATGTCGAGGCGTTCCTTGAGCTGTTCCTCAATCTCGAAACAGCGTGGTGCCGAGATGTCCTCGAGGTTGATCCCGCCGTAGGACGGCGCGAGGCGGGCGATGGCGTCGACGAGCTCGTCCACGGTCCCCGTCTCCATGCACACCGGCACCGCGTCGATGGCACCGAAGTGCTTGAAGAGGATCGCCTTGCCCTCCATCACCGGCATGGCCGCGAGGGGACCGATGTCGCCAAGACCGAGGACAGCGGTCCCGTCGGTGATGACGGCGACCGTGTTGCGGCGAGCGGTGTAGCGGGCTGAGAGGCTGGGATCCTCGGCGATGGCGCGGCAGACGTCGGCGACTCCAGGGGTGTAGAGCAAGGACAGATCCTCGCGACCCCGCAGCGGCTGCGTCGCGTGTACGCCGAGCTTGCCGCCTTCGTGGGCCCGGAAGACCGGACTCTCGAAGTCGAAACTCGAGTACAACGGGGACGCAGACATGACAGGAACTCCCAACGCCAAACGGTGCGCAACCGACGAGTGTGGTGCGACGGGCCGAACCCCGGGTCCGGGACAGCCGTGTGCGGGAGGTGTGCCGCGCCCCGCCATCTTTGCACGAGGCCCGGCAGCGTGTCCCCGGCTCGTCGCGTGCGCAATGCCACAATCAGGCACGTGTTCCCACCCCGTGTCCTCCGTCCTCGTGTCGTCCGGGTTCGTGGACGATCGATGGAGCCCACGTTGCACGAGGGCGACCTTCTGATCGCTTTGTGGGGGGCCACGCCCCGTCCCGGAAGCATCGCCGTCGTGCGGTTGCCCAACGACAGCGCGGGCAGTGCCCGGCCGGTCTCGATCAAAAGAGTCACCGGCCGTGATCCGGAGGATGCGAGCCTTTGGTGGCTCGACTCCGACAACCCGCGTGAGGGTCTCACCTCGTTCGACGTGGGTTCCATCCCACCCACGGACGTGCTCGCAATGGCTGTGGCACGCCTCTGGCCGCGACCACGCAAGTTGAGCCCACGGCATACGGGCTGACCACTGTGGACGGCCTCGTTGTAGGTTGGGAAGTGGCCGACCAATCAGCCCAACGAAAGGGACGTTCATGCGCCTCCCCGCTTTGTTCAGCATCACCGATGTCAGCGCCCACTGCGACCTCCCGTGCGGCGTCTACGACCCCGCCCAGGCCCGCATCGAGGCGGAGTCGATCAAGGGGATCATCGCCAAGGTCGCCGACAACGACGACCCTGACTTCCGCACGCGTGCTGTGCTCATCAAGGAGCAGCGTTCGCAGCTCGTCAAAGAACACCTGTGGGTGCTCTGGACCGACTACTTCAAGGCGCCGCACTTCGAGAAGTACCCAGAGCTGCACACCCTCATCAACGACGCCACCAAGCTCGCTGGCGCGTCAGGCACCAAGGGTGAGTTCGACGCCGCCAAGGCCGAAGAGCTCCTCGCAAAGATTGACGAGATCGACAGGATCTTCAAGGAGACCAAGAAGGCCTGAGCGGCCCCTTCACCGCTCAACAGCCACAAGAGGGCCCCGACACATCACCCTGTGTCGGGGCCTTCCAGTGCTGTCTGCGTCACAAGGCGGCATTGCCGGACGCTGGCACGTTGACGGACCGGATGAGGGCCTCAACCACTTCGGGGTCGTACTCATAGCCGAGACCCAGGTGGATCCGCTCCAGGGCCGCTTCGACCGAAGCCGTGTCCGCGCGACCGTGGGAGTAGTCGTCGAAGGCGTTGGCGACCTTGATGATCCGGCTCTCGAGCGGCACCTTCTCGCCCCACTCGCGCACGTGACGAAACGGGGTCGTTTGCCGCTCCATGAGGTCGGCCACGCGGTCGAGAACCTCAGTGCGGCGCACGATGCGGGCCCCCTCGGAGGCGATCCGCCGCTGGTCATCCGGTGCAGCGAGCACGGTTGCACCATCTGGGATGGGTGACTTCAGCCCGACCTGGCCGAGGTCGTGGAGCAGGGCTGCGTACTCAAGGTCCTGCAGGTCCTCTGCGCGCAGGCCCATCGAACGCGCGATGGTGACCGATCGGGTCGCGACGCGCGAAGCGTGTCCCTCCGGCGTGTAGCCAGCCACCTCCGTGAGCCGTGAAAGGGTCGCAATCGTCTGGCGATATGTCTCTCGGTTGGTGGTGTAACGACGCACGGCGACGTAGGTCAGGACCATCGGCACCAGCCCGAGCGGCAGCGCAGCCAGGCCTGCGACCGGTGCGAGGAGCGCCACGAGTGGACCAGCTGCAAGGAGTCCGAGAGTGAGCGTTTGAGCTGCCCCCAGTTCTTCACGGAGAGTGCTCATCACGGGAAGGGAGTGCCGATGCGCCCTCACCAAACCCGTGAGAATCAGGTCGACGTAGAGGCCAGCGGCCGCAGCCGCCATCATGACGACAGCAGCGAGCCACGTCGTGCGATGCGGATCCAGCTGCCAATCCCAGACTCCCTTCCCATCGATGGACACGGCTCGCAGGAGGGAGGCTGTGGTTGCGACGGCAATCGTGCGCGAGGCCACGACGTACCACGCCGCGGTGCGTCCCCCCAGCCTGCGGATGATCAAGCCCACGACGAGGGCCACCGCGACCACGAGTGTGATCACGCCAGCTGGCACATCGAGCGTCGAATGTCCGTTGACGGGCCCCAGGACGGCAAGCGCGATGGCTGAGGCGGTGGCGACCGGAGCCGCAACGTGCCCCGACGGCATACGCACCGGGAAGAGTTCACCCACCACGATCGCCACGACGAACGCACCCAGAACCACCCCGTGCTCGCCCACGGTCGGGAGGACAGCACGATGCTCAGTGAGGAGTGACCACGTGAGGGTGACGCCGCACAGCGCAAGGATGAGTCGCTCCACCAGCGGACGCCGGCTCATGGGGACACACCGACCATGCCACGCCTCTCGTCCTGTGCATCAGCCGCGCGCGCCAAGGCGGCGACGACCCTCTCGTGTTGAGGACCTGAACCGTTCACTTTGAGCAGGGTCATGGCCTCAGAGGAGCCGACAGCCCCCTCGCCATGCATCATCAGGTCATAGTCGTCTGCGGTTCGGACGACGTCAGCAGCGATCGAGGGTGTGGTCGTCCCGGAACCATTGCGGGCAACCTCCTCCATCACTGCTGAGGCCCCCGCCAGGAACGGGAGATCCTGCAACATGCTGGCCCCCCGCACTGCAGCACCATCCTGCGCATCGATCCCCTCGTGGCCTGGTGCGACAACCACCCGTCCGAGGTCGTGCAACAGTCCGGCCGTGCGCACATCCGCTATCGCTTGGGGTCCCAGCCCGAGCTCCTGCGCGGTGCGGGCAGCCAAGTCTGAAACTCTGGCACCGTGACCCTCCAACGCGGGGGCTCGTGTCTCTATCGCGGTCACGAGCGCGCCGAGTGCTCTCTCACGTGCGTTGCGCTCCTCTCCATAGAGCAGAAGCGCCCAACGCGCCCCCAGCATGGGAGCCATCACGACCAGCACTGCCACCGCACCCAACCCGGCAGGCACCCACAACACCACCAAGAGCGACGCAATGATCCCGTAGGCGAACTGTGTGGGTCCTGAACTCGTGAACATGTCTCGCAACTGCGACTGGACAGGAACCCCCGCTGAAACGCGCAGCACACCGGAAATGAGCACGGCATTGAGGCCCAGATTGAACAGGTCGGCGATCACGATTGGGCCGCCCACGTGGGCCAGGAGATAGCCGGAGCCGCGAGCCTGCTCGAGATCGAAGGAACCACCGACGATCGAGTAGACGATTCCGGCAGTCATCGCAGCTGAGGCTGTCATGGCTGCGTTGAAGACGCGACGTTCCAGGGGGATGCGACGTCGCGCCATGACTCCGATGGCCAGCCCCACGAGCCCCGCCCCGGGCGGCCCCAGGATGGGCACTGCCGCGAGAACCACGACGTTGTCAGCAGTGAAGTGGCTCCGCCCATCGGACGTCGGTGCCGGTAGCCACCATGCCCCGATGCCCAACCCTGCCAGAACGACAAAAGCCCACCATGACGACGGAAGGCCGAACTTCTCGTAGGTCACCCAGCCCAGGCCCAGCGCAAGCAGGCAGACGATGCCGATGTAGCCTTGCGTCCAGAGGTCGCGGGTGGCAGCCTCCGACCGTCGCGCCACTAGGACACGAGGCGGGACGGGCCTACCACTGCCAGTTGCCGAGCTGAATGACAGTCCTGGGGGCAGAAGTTGCGATGTCGGCTTGGGCTGCCGAGGCGCCGAACGTGGAGAGGGCGGCCAGCACGAGGGCGGCGGCGGTGAGACGGAGGGCGCGCATAATGAGACCTTTCGCATGTCCGGCCAGGAAAGCCGAGACTGAATCCGCACATCCTCCCATGCCTTGTGGATGTGCGACACTGTTAGCCACGAACGAGTGATCCGTGGGGCCCCAGGCATCCGTCAGGGCTCTTGGTCGCCCGCATATCCCGATACTCGAGGAGTTCCCATGAGCAAGCGCGCCCGCAAGCGCCGCTCGCGCAAGGGCAACAAGGCCAACCACGGCCGCAAGCCCAACGCCTGAGCACTGCGCAGCAGACGACGAAAGGGCGACCACCGCAAGGTGGTCGCCCCTTCGTCGCGTCCCGCCGGGCCTTCCCGGGCGAAGCTCAACCGTCGAGCTCGAGTCGCACCATCGTGATCCGCTGGAGGACCTGGACCCTGAGCTGATCGGGGCAGGCCTCCGGCCCGGTGGAGCGGCGCACGGCAGCCTTCACGGCCCGGTCGAGGTCATGCTCGTGCAGACACGGCCCGCAGGCCTCGAGGTGCTCGGCCACACGCGCCACATCGGCTGGCTGCATCTCACCATCGAGGTACTCGTAGATCCGGTGAAGGACCTCGGAACAGTCTGCATGCGACTGCGAATGCGTCTCTGCCTGCTCGTCTTGGTTCTCGTTCACGACGAGACCTCCTTGCCGAAGCCGCGCTCCGCCGCATAATCCGTCAGCATTTCGCGCAACTGGCGCCGACCGCGGTGCAGCCGCGACATCACGGTGCCGATGGGCGTTCCCATGATCTCAGCGATCTCCTTGTAGGCGAATCCCTCCACGTCGGCGAGGTAGACCGCCATCCGGAAGTCCTCAGGCAGGTCCTGCAGGGCCCGCTTGATCTCGGAATCGGGCAGGTGGTCCAGCGCCTGGGCCTCGGCAGACTTCAGCCCGGTGCTCGTGTGCGACTCGGCCCGGGCGAGCTGGTAGTCCTCCACCTCGGCTGCATCGGACTGAAGCGGCTGGCGCTGCTTCTTGCGGTAGGTGTTGATATAGGTGTTGGTGAGGATGCGATACATCCAGGCGCGCAGGTTGGTCCCCGGCCTGTACTGGTGGAAGGCGGCAAACGCCTTGGCGTAGGTCTCTTGCAGGAGGTCCTCGGCGTCCGCCGGGTTGCGCGTCGTGCGCATCGCAGCGGCATACAACTGATCGAGCAGAGGCAGCGCCTCCGCTTCGAAGCGAGCCTGCCGCTCCTCGGGCGTCTCGGTCGCGACGTCCACGGTGGGCTCGTCGCTGGTCGTCTGTGGTGTCGTCATCGCGCTCCACCCTAGACCCGTCTCAGCGGGTGACGTCGTGTGCAGTACGAGCACGGGCAAACCTCTCGATCACGGCGGCACACCGCAGTCGCGATGCGTGGGACATGGGTGACAACAGAAGCCAAGGGGGTGCCATTCCCGCATGCAGCGTGCGCAGCGATGCGGTTCACAACACCTTCAACCGCGCGGTCGAGCCGGTCGCTGCAACTTCCCACGAGCAGGTCGAGAGATTTCGTGCTGCAACAGGGCTCACGAGCACCGAGCGGGCTGGCAAGGACTGGTGCCAGATCGAGGTGCACTCGCCCACGAGAACCAGACGGAGGCCGAGGACAGTTCCGCGGCCGTCGCCGCCAGCGGGATCCTCTGACCGGTCGTCAACCGATCGACGCGAGGAAGTCCCTCGCTGCCTCGACGAGCGGGCCCGTCACCTTGATCGTGTGCTCGCCCGTGACTGCAGTGACGTATGCCGGATCCTCGAGCTCCGCGCGCACCTCGGTTGGGGTGCCAAATGGGTCCCGCTCCCCCTGCACCACGTGCAACGGAATACCGGCCATCAGCGGGGCAAGCAACTCCTGGGCGCGCGAGACCCCCGGTTTGCCCGGCGGGTGCAAGGGAAACGACAGGCAGAGAACCGCGTCTGCGCCAAGAACGGCCGCCGTGCGGCAGCTGACCCGGGCCCCATTGCTCTTGCCCGAGAGGACGAGCGGGCCGGGAAGCCGCCGGCGCCCACTTCGCAAGGCGCGCACCACGGGAAGCCAGGCTTCGTCCTGTGGGACGGGGCGCGGCGGCATACGCCGTCCGGCAACCCCCCATGCCTGCTGGACGAAGGCGACGGCCCAGCCGCACTCGGCGAGTCCATCACGAACCGCGATGAGGTCCACTCCCCCCAGTCGGCCGCTGGCGCCGTGAGTGAGGACCACCGTGCCGCGAGCGCGAGGCGGTCGGACGACATGGGCGTGCGCTGGCCCGAGCGGCGTCTCGACCTCGACCAGTCGGCGGGTCGTCACTTCGTGGCACCGATGATCTCGCCGGTCATCGGATCGACAACACCGTGCAGCGCGGATTCGGGAAGCGGTTCGAGGAGCTGGGGCCCGTTGGACCGGTTGCTGCTCACCGCCCGAGAAACGGGGTATGCCGTGAAGCGGCCGGGGGGGCGGGGCGTCACCAGGTCGGCGACGCGGCCCGGGTCGGTGAGCTCGGGATCAAGCCATTGCTCCCAGTCAGCGCGGTCGAGGACGAGCGGCTGGCGGTCATGAATGCGGTCCAGACCCGGTTCGGCTTGGCTGGTGATGATCGTGAACGTCGTGAGCCAGGCCGAGGGGTCCTCGTTGTCCGACACCGCCGGATCGCGCCAGAATTCATAGAGGCCCGCGAAGGCACAGCTCGCACCGTCCTCGCGGGAGGTGAAGAACGGCTGCTTGATCGGCTTGCCCTTGGCGTCCGTCGCGGTCGGCGAAACCTGCCATTCGTACCAGCCTCGCGCTGGGATCAGGCATCGCCTGCGTGCCGCAGCCTTGGCGTAGGCCGGCTTCTCCAGCACCGATTCGGCGCGCGCGTTGATCATGCGCACGCCGGACTTGGGGTCCTTGGACCAACTGGGGACAAGCCCCCAGGTGAGCAACCGGAGCTGACGACTGGGCGCGGCGCCGTTCTGGCCGCGGGGAGTCCGGGTGAGGACGGCGGGCGCTTGTTTGGTCGGTGCCATGTTGGTGTCCGGCGCCCCGGGAGGTGGCGACTGCGGGTTGACCAGCACGCTGCGCGTGGGCTCGCTCGTGCGATCTTCGTCGACCTCGAACTCGAGTGTCAGCTCGTCAGGGTTGGCCGTGGCCGCATATCGCCCGCACATGACGCCAAATCTACGCATGTCCCCGGACAGGACGCATCGACAGCCTCTGACCCTTGAGGACACGGGTCAGGGTCAACCAACTACGGTAGGAGGAGGTCCACGATCCGTTCCGACCCTGAGGAGGACGCATGTCGCTTGTGCGTCGCGTTGCCCGTCCGATGCTCGCCGCCATGTTCGTCATGGGAGGCCTCGATCAGCTCAAGCACCCCGGTGCCAAGGCCAAGGCCGCTCAGCCCGTGCTCGACCAGGCTGCCAAGATCGGCCTGCCCGACGACCCCGAACTCCTGGTGCGCGCCAACGGCGTAGCCATGGTCGGCGGTGGGGCGCTCTTGGCCACGGGACACGTCCCGCGCATCGCTTCCACGCTTCTTGCCGGATCACTTGTGCCCACAACCCTTGCGGCTCATGCCTTCTGGAACGAGTCCGACCCACAAAAACGCGCCCAACAGAAGGTCCAGTTCCTCAAGAACCTAGGTCTGCTCGGTGGCCTCTTGCTCGCTGCAGTCGACACCGCCGGCAAGCCGAGCCTGTCCTATCGCGCCCGGCTCGCCGGTGAAAGTGCGCAACGCACTGCCCGCACGACCAAGCGCGAGGCCCGGCACGTCGCCAAGGCCGCTCGTCGCGAGGCCCGACTCAAGGCGGTCCAGGCACAGAATGCCCTCACCTGACTGGAGCAGCCCAGCCGCCGAGCGGCCGGTTGACGCGACCGTCGACCTCCCCGGCAGCAAGTCCCTGACCAATCGCTTCCTCATCCTCGCTGCCCGCGGCGGGGGCATCTCCCGCCTGAGGTCTCCGCTCCGGTCCAGGGACACCCTGCTCATGAGCGAAGCCTTGCGTACCTTGGGTGTCGGGATCGAGGATGCCGACGGCGAGGACTGGCTGATCACGCCCGGCGACACCGTCGGCGATGCGTCAGTCGATTGCGGTCTCGCGGGCACCGTCATGAGGTTCGTTCCCCCCTTGGCCGCGATGGCGCGGGGGGCGGTGCGCTTCGATGGAGACCCGCAGGCCCGCACCCGCCCCATGGGTCCCGCGCTGAATGCCCTGCGCACCCTCGGAGCGAGGATCGAGGACGACGGGCGTGGCGCGCTCCCCTTCACGGTCCGCGGCTCCGGATCGGTCCGAGGAGGTGCCGTCACCCTCGACGCATCGGCTTCGTCACAGTTCATTTCCGCGCTGCTGCTCTCCGGACCGCACTACGACAACGGCGTGACGATCCGCCACGAAGGCAAGCCGGTGCCGAGCCAGCCCCACATCGACATGACCATCGAGGCTCTGCGTGACGCGGGGGCCGATGTCGATGACAGCGAGCCCAACCGGTGGAGGGTCGAGCCCGGTCCGCTCAACCCGCTCGACGTCCAGATTGAGCCAGACCTCTCCAATGCCGCTCCCTTCCTGGCCGCTGCCCTCGTGACCGGCGGTCGGGTGCACATGCCGGGCTGGCCCCAACACACGACCCAGGCCGGAGACGAGATCCGCGACATCCTCGACGAGATGGGTGCCGACGTCACCCTGGCGCGAGATGGCCTCACCGTGAGCGCCGTCGACGGCTTCAGCGGCGTGGACGTCGACCTCCACGACGCCAGCGAGTTGACACCCGTGGTGGCAGCCCTGGCAGCCCTCGCTCACGGCCCCACCCTCATCCGGGGAGTGGCCCACATCCGCGGTCACGAGACAGATCGTCTGGCAGCCCTGGCCCGCGAACTCAGCGCACTTGGGACACAGGTCACCGAGACCGAGGACGGCCTGCACATCAAGCCGTCCCCGCGCTCGACCCTCTCCCCCACGACGTTCCACACCTACTCCGACCATCGGATGGTCATGGCCGGGGCTGTCATCAGCCTTGCTGTCGCCGGTCTGGTCATCGAGGACGTCGCAACCGTGGCCAAGACCTTGCCGACCTTCACTGACCTGTGGGCCGCCATGCTCGGGCAGCCCACGACCCGGGAACGCACCGCCTGATGGCTCGAGCCACGAGCGACTACGACGAGTCCGACGCCCGGATTCGTCCCAACAAGCGGGGCAGCCGGCCCCGCTCCAAGGACCGACCGGCCCACCTCGATGCCGTGGCGGGCATGGTGATCGGGGTCGACCGCGGCCGCTATACCGTCCTCATGGAGCCCGGGTCCGACAGCGAGCGCGTCGCGCACACGATGCGGGCCCGCGAACTCGGACGCAAAGGGATCGTGGTCGGAGACAACGTGTTTGTCGTCGGAGACACCTCCGGCAGTCCGGACGCCCTGGGGCGCATTGTTCGAGTCGAGAAGCGGCGCACCCTGCTGCGGCGCACCGCTGACGACACCGACCCCGTCGAGCGGGTCATCGTTGCGAATGCTGACCAACTCGTCGTCGTCTGTGCCCTGGCCAACCCCGAACCGAGGCCGAGGTTGATCGACCGCTGTCTCGTCGCGGCCTACGACGCAGGGATGTCCCCCCTGCTCGCACTGACCAAGGCCGATCTCGCTGACCCGGCGCCCTTTCTCGAGAACTACGCACCCCTCGAGGTGCCGGCGGTCATCACGGCAACGACGGACGCCGACGGGACCGATGGGCTCGACGCCGTGCGCGCTGCCTTGCGTGGACACGTCAGTGTCCTCGTTGGCCACTCTGGCGTGGGCAAGTCCACGCTCGTCAATGCCCTGGTACCGGGCGCCTACCGAGCAGTCGGTGTCGTCAACGACGTGACCGGTCGCGGGCGGCACACGTCGACGTCAGCCGTGGCCCTGCGGCTGCCCGACGGGGACGGCTGGGTCATCGACACCCCCGGGATACGGTCGTTCGGCCTCGCACACGTCGACCCCGAACGCATCGTCACCCACTTCCCCGAGCTCGAGGCCGGCACAGACCAGTGCCCTCGCGGCTGCACGCACGACGAGGAGGAGTGCGCCCTGGATGCCTGGGTCGCCGAGGGTCACGCGGGGCCCTCCGGCCCCTCCCGGCTGGAGTCACTGCGTCGCCTCCTGCGGACCCGCCACCCCCAAACGGGAGACTGATCCACAGGCTGCTGGCCGGTGGGCAATTACCGGCTGATCGAACTCGGTCAACGTGAAAGGTGCCTTGTGCGCGTTGGGGACGGAATCCCAACTGAGCGTGCAAGGCACCTTCACGTTGACGTGCTTGAGTCGAGTCAGACGTTCGGGTCGCGCTTCTCGGCCGGATCGTTGTCGATCATCGTGTGGATGTCGTGGGGACGATCCAGTGGGCCTTCCGACTTCCCCATGGCATGCGAGCGCTCGGCCATGGACGCGGCGTCGGACGGGACCGCCCCGCCGTTGTCCGCGAACTCGTCCCGATCGACCGTGTCCGTTGAGGCAAATCGAGTATCAGGCCTCACCTTTGAGACGTCGACCGTCTCGAGCATGACACGCGGCTCGGCGAAGAGGCAGGCGCAGCGGTGCTCCGCCACACCATCCGGGCGGTTGATCAGCTCTGGGTCGTCAATCTTGCACCGCTCCTGCGGCCTGAAGCACCGCGTGTGGAAGCGGCATCCCGAGGGCGGGTTCGCCGGTGACGGGACGTCGCCGGTGAGCACGATCTGCTCACGCTTGCCACGCATCGTCGGGTCCGGGACGGGAACCGCCGAGAGCAGGGCCTGCGTGTAGGGGTGCGTCGGCCGCTGATAGATCTCTTCCTCTGTTCCGAGCTCGACCATGCGCCCGAGATACATGACACCGACACGGTCGGAGATGTGCCGGACGACGGAGAGGTCGTGCGCGATGAAGATGTAGGACAGGCCCAGCTCGTCCTGCAACTTCTCCATGAGGTTGATGACCTGTGCCTGCACCGACACGTCAAGGGCCGACACCGGCTCGTCGCAGATGAGCACCTTGGGCCGCAACGCGATACCTCGGGCGATGCCGATGCGTTGACGCTGACCACCAGAGAACTGGTGCGGGTAGCGGTTGATGTGTTCCGGGTTGAGCCCGACCATGTCGAGCAGTTCCTTGACCGCTGCCTTGCGACCGCCCTTGGGCAGGACGTCCGGGTGGATCTCGAACGGCTCAGCGATGATGTCACCGACCGTCTTGCGTGGGTTCAGTGACGTGTAGGGGTCCTGGAACACGATCTGGATGTCGCGACGCAACTTGCGCATCGCCGAGCCACCCTGTGAATACATGTCGATGCCGTCGAAGTTCACCGTGCCGGAGGTCGGCTCCTCGAGACGCATGAGCACGCGGCCCAGGGTCGACTTGCCACAGCCGGACTCACCGACAATGCCGAGGGTCTCGCCACGGTGGAGCTCGAAGGAGACACCGTCGACCGCCCTCACGTGTCCAGTCGTCGTGCGCAGGACACCTCCCTTGATCGGGTAGTGCTTGTACAGGTCATCAGCCTTCAGGATGACGTCAGCCATTGAGGACCTCCTCGGCGAAGTGGCAAGCGGACTCCTGGTTGGCGATAGGGCGCAGGGCGGGCTCGTCGGTGCGGCAGATGTCCTGAGCCATCGAGCAGCGCGGGTTGAAGGTGCAACCCGCAGGGATGCGGGTGAGGTTGGGTGGCAGCCCACCAATCGCAGCCAGCGTCTGCCCCTTCTGGTCCAGACGCGGGATCGATGCCAGCAGCCCCCGGGTGTAGGGGTGCGCAGGATGCGCATAGAGATCCTCGATCCCCGCGCGCGCGAGGATGCGACCGGCATACATGATCGCAGCGCGGTCGGCGACGTCCGCGACGACACCGAGGTCGTGCGTGATGAGGATGAGGCCCATCTGGCGCTCTTCCTGGAGCTCAGCGAGCAAGCCCATGATCTGTGCTTGGACGGTCACGTCGAGAGCGGTTGTCGGCTCGTCGGCGATGAGCACCGCTGGGTCGAGGGCAATGGCCATCGCGATCATGATGCGCTGGCGCATCCCGCCCGAGAACTGGTGTGGGTAGTTCTTGACCCGCTCCTTGGCCGCCGGGATGGCAACGCGTTCCATGAGGCGGACGGCCTGGGCGTAGGCGTCGGACCGGTTCATGCCTCGGTGCTGGCGGAACATCTCGCCGATCTGCCACCCGACCGGGAAGGTCGGGTTGAGCGAGCTCAGGGCGTCCTGGAAGATCATCGAGATCTCCGGGCCGCGCGACTTGCGACGCTGCTCTGCGGGCATCGTCAGGAGGTCCTCGCCGCAGTAGCGGATGGCTCCCGACGGGATGACAGCCGGCGGCATGTCGAGGATGCCCATGATCGCCTGGGCGGTGACGGACTTGCCCGAGCCGGACTCACCGAGAATCGCGAGGGTCTCACCCTGACGCAAGTCGAACGAGACGCCGTTGATCGCTTTGGCGACTCCTTCCGGGGTGTGGAACTCGACGAAAAGGTCCTCGACCTCGAGCAGGAGTCCGTCTGCGCCGGCCTTGAATGTGGACTCTGGAATTGCGGACTTTGCGGTGGTGGTCACTGGTGGCTCCTCCTGCTCATCGGGACTTCGGGTCGAAGGCGTCCCGCACGGCATCGCCGAGAAGGATGAACGCCAGCACCGCGAGGCTGAGGAACAGACTGGGGAAGAAGAGAACGTGCGGGTAGGTGCGGATCGCGCTGAGCGCGTCGCTGATGGCGACACCCCAGGAGATTGCCGGCGGAGTCAGGCCGATACCCAGGAACGACAGGGTGGCTTCCACCACGATGAACACCCCGAGGTTGATTGTCGCGACGACAATCGCCGGGGCGAGAGCGTTGGGGAGAATGTGCGACCGGATGATCCGCCATGGACTCGCGCCGAGCGCCCGTGCCGCAAGGACGTATTCGTTGGGTTTGACCTGAAGCACGCTCGAGCGCATGAGGCGGGCGATCGTGGGCCAGCCGAAGACCGACAGGACCAAGACGACCTTGCCGACCACGATGAAGTAGTTCGAGTTCGGGCCGTTCGGGAAGCTCGCCATGAACAGGATGCCGCCGAGGATGAGCGGGATGGCATAGAAGATGTCGGTGATGCGGGACAAAAGCGCATCGATCCACCCGCCATAGAAGCCCGAGAGGACCCCGAGGAATCCACCCAGAAGCAGGGTGAAGAGGGAGGCCAGAATCCCCACGATGATGGAGGCGCGCGCACCGTAGATCGTGCGGGCATAGATGTCGTAGCCTTGGGTGTCGGTGCCGAACCAGTGCTCGCCACTGGGCGTGGCACGCACGTTGCTGATGTTGCCGAACGTGGGGTCGGTCTTGGTGAACAGGGACGGCCAGATGGACATGAGCACGAAGAGCCCGATGAGGATCATCGAACTCCAGAACATCTTGTTCGAGCGCAGCGAGCGCCACGCGTCCTGACCGAGTGAACGGGCCTCGCCCACGTCGTCGGTCGTGTTGGGCTGCACCGTTGCGGCAATGGTGTCACTCATGGCTGATCCTCGGGTCGAGCACGCCATAGAGCAGGTCGACGAGCAGGTTGACGAGCAGATAGACGATGACGAGCACGGTCACCGTGGAGACGACAGCAATACCGTCTCGAGAGTTGATGCCCTTCCAGATGTAGCCACCCACTCCTTGGATGTTGAAGATGCGCTCAGTCACGATGGCACCGCCGAGGAGGCCGCCGAAGTCAGCACCGATGAAGGTGACGACCGGGATGAGGGAGTTGCGCAGAGTGTGAACCCCCACTGCCCGCCTCTTGGTCAGCCCCTTGGCCACTGCCGTGCGCACGTAGTCGGCGCGAAGGTTCTCCACGAGGTTCGTCCTCGTGAGACGTGCGACGTAGGCGACAGACAGAGACCCCAGCACGAAGGCTGGGAGGATGAGCGAGTAGTTCGACGCCTGCAAACTCGGCACCGTGGCCGGGAAGATTCCCCATTTGATCCCGAAGAGGTACTGCAAGAACACGCCGATGACGAAGACCGGGATGGAGATGACGAAGAGCGTGCTCACGGTGACGAGGTTGTCGATGAACCTGCCTTTTCGCACTCCGGCGAGAACGCCGGCAAGAACGCCGATGACGGTCTCGAAGGCGATTGCCATGAGGGCGAGTCGACCGGTGATCCCATAGCGCTTGGCCAGATCCTCTTTGACGGGAATCCCGTAGTAGTTCGTGCCCAGATCCCCCTGGACGAACTTGCCAAGGTACTTGCCGTACTGGATCGGCAGCGGGTCGTTGAGGTTGTGCTCCTCGCGGAACTTCGCGACGTACTCCACCGAGCACGGACGCTCTCCACACTTGCCGGAGGTCGGGTCTCCGGGCAGGGCGAAGACCATGGCGAAAATGATGAAGGTTGCTCCCAGAACCACCGGGATCATCTGCAGCAGTCGCCGGACGATGTACTTGCCCATGTCACCTCCTGGGTCGCTTGCGGCCCGATCCGTGGTGACGGATGGGCACGGCGAGACGGCGTTCGCGCGTCTCCTGAAGTCTGCTAATGGCCTCGTGGGCCAGCCAGACCTGCAACATACCTGACGGCACTTCAGCCGTGAGGCGGGTCACACATCTGAGGGGGCGAAGGCGCCCCGTGCCGGGGTTGATGCCCCGGCATGCTGTCGGCCTGCCGGCGAAGTGCCGGCAGGCCGTCAGCCTGCTGAGTGTCAGGTCAGGTACTCACCCGACACGCATGGGTCACTTCATCATGATGCTGCCGTAGTCAGGCACACCGAAGGGCGTGACCTTGACGTTGGTGACCTTGTCGGACCAGCCCATGGTGGTGGTGCCGTACCAGAGGGGGATGGACGCCATGTCCTGAACGAGCATGGCCTCAGCCTCTTGGTAGGCCTTGTTCGAGGCGGCAGGGTCGGTGGCCGCAGCGGCCTCCGCGAGCTTGGCGTCGAACGCCGGGTTGTTGTATTCGCCATCGTTGGAGGAGGCGCCCTTGCCGTAGATCGGCGTGAGGAAGTTCTCGATCGACGGGTAGTCCATCTGCCAACCGGTGCGGAACATGCCCTTCATCTTGTGGTCATGAATCTGCTTGCGGAAGGTGGAGAAGTCCACGACACCCGTCGCAACACAATCCACACCAAGAGCGTTCTTGATGCTGTTGCAGGTTGCCTCGGTCCACTCCTTGTGCGACGCGTCGGCGTTGTAGGAGAGCGTCATCTTGCCGCCCTTGAAGCCGCCGGCCTTCTCAAGCTGCGCCTTGGCCTTGGCCGGGTCGAACTTGCAGAGCTCACCACAGACATCGGGCTTGTAGCCATCAACGACGGGGGAGACAAAACCGGTGGCGGGCTGACGCGTGCCGTTGAAGATGGCCTTGATGATGCCTTCACGGTCGATCGCCATGGAGATGGCCTTCTTGATCTCGGGACCGTAGTTGGGATCCACCGATGCCGGAGCCGTGGTGATCGTCTGGATGACACCGGTCGGCTTCTGGAGGTTGCGGTCCGGAAGGTCGGTCTTGTACTTGGCGTCGATCTGCGCGCTGGCCGGGACCTCGTCCGTCACGTCGAGCTGGTTCGCCAGGACGTCGGCGTAGGCAGCACCGCTGTCTTGGTAGATCTTGAACGTGATGTTGTCGGCGTTGGCCTTCTTGTCACCGCTGTAGTCCGCGAACTTCGAGAGCTTGATCTCGGCGTTCTTGGTCCAGACGTCGAGCTTGTAGGGGCCAGCCGCGATCGGCTTGTCACCGAAGGCCTTGGGGTCTGCGAAGAACGCGTCGGGCTGGGGCGCGAAGGCCGTGTAGCCGAGGCGAACGGGCAGGTTCGAAACCTTGGCGCCCGTCTTGATCGTGAAGGTGTTGTCATCGACGATCTTGAGGCCGCTCATCTCCTTGGCCTTGGGCGTGGGGGCCTTCTGCGGTCCGTCGCCGTCCGGGTCCTCGGACTGGAGGTCTGCGTAGCCCTCGATCGGCTCGAAGAAGTAGGAACCGAGCTGAGCGTTGGGACCGTAGGCGGTGTAGTTCCACGCGTCAACGAAGTTCTTGGCCTTGACGACAGTGCCGTCCTGGAACTTGTAGTCCTTCTTGAGCTTGACCGTGAAGTTCTGGTTGTCCGTGGTCTCGATCGACTCCGCGATGTCGTTCTCCGGAGCGGCCGTCTCGTCGTTGTACTTGACGAGCTTGGCGGTGATGACGTCAAGGACGTTGCCACCATTTGTCTCGGACGTGTTGCCCGCGATGAGGGGATTCTCGGGGTTGCCACCACGAACAGTGATGGATCCACCAGTCTTGGAAGCCGTGTCAGTCGTCTTGTCGCCGCCGCCGCCGCCGCCGCAGCCTGCGAGAAGCAGGGCTGCCGCCGAAATGCCAGCAACGGCCACCGTGCGAGTGGTTCCTCGCATGGATGTCCTCCTACGTGTAGAGCCGTCCCAGGGAAAGTGGACGACATCAGTGAGGGCCGATCCCGGTCGGGTGGCCCCCGCATGCCCCCGGAAGGGGGACGCGGTCCCATGAAAGACCACAAAGAGGACGTTCGGGAGAGGCGTGACCGACCCGAGACCCGATTGTGACCGTTGCGAGCGGCTACGGTGACGGACGTGCCGACCTACGACGACGACCTGCGACTTGCCCATGTCCTCGCGGACGCCGTTGAACGAGTGACGATGTCGCGCTTTCGTGCCGAGGACCTGCACATCGAGTCCAAGCCCGATCTCACCCTCGTCAGCGACGCTGATCGGAGCGCTGAAGAGCTCGTGCGCATGCAGCTCAAGCGCACCCGGCCGCGCGACGCGGTGATCGGTGAGGAGATGGAGCCCACGGGACACGGCCCCCGACAGTGGGTCATCGACCCCATCGATGGCACCCACAACTTCGTCCGCGGAGTCCCGGTCTGGGCCACCCTCATCGGGCTCATCGACGACGGTCGACCGGTGCTCGGGCTGGTCGCGGCGCCTGCCCTGCAACGCCGATGGTGGGCCGCTGTGGGCAGCGGCGCCTGGGCCGGTCGCAGCCTCACCTCGGCCAAACACATCACCGTCTCCAAGATCTCGAACATCAGCGATGCCTCGCTCTCCTACAGTTCGGCGACGTCCTGGGAGGCGGTCGGGCGCCAGGAGGCCGTCCTCGACCTTGCTCGGGACTGCTGGAGAGAGCGCGCCTATGGTGATTTCTGGTCCTACATGTTGCTGGCCGAAGGTGCGGTCGACATCGCCGCCGAACCCGAGCTCAACCTCCACGACATGGTGGCGCTGGCCCCGATCGTCGCCGAGGCCGGAGGACGCTTCACCTCGTTGAAGGGCGAGGACGGGCCCTTTGGTGGCAACGCGGTGGCGACCAACGGCCTGCTTCACGACGAGGTTCTCTCACGCATCGGCCTGTGACGGGAGCTCCGGGACACCCATCGCTCAGTTGGGCACCACGGACACCGGGCCGAGCTCCAGTCCCTCAATCCCCTCGCGGAGCTCTGCTGCATCACCGACGACGATGATGACCCACTCCCCCGTGACGACATTGCTGTATGCCGTGGTGAGACGTGCGTCGTCAAGTGCACCCATCCGGGCCAGAGTGGTTGTCTGGAAGTCGAGTGGGAGCCCCTCGATGGCCAGCGCAGACGCTTCGTCGGCGACCGCGTCGGCGGTCGCGTAGCGCCCCGGTGCCGTCTGCACAACGAAGTCAACTCCGGCCCGAATCTCCTTTGCGGAGAACCCCTTTCGCGCGTCGTCAAGAATCTCGACGAGCAACCTCAGCGCGTCGACAGTGGCATCGGCTCGCACGGATCCGGCCGTGATGAACGAGCCTCCGCGAGCACGGGGCCGAAAGCCTGCTCGGATACCGTAGGTGTAACCCTTGTCCTCCCGAAGCACTGCATCCACGCGTGCACTGGGTGAGCCACCCACGATGAACGACAGCACCGGGTAGGGCTCCCAGCCGGTGTCAACCGACCGGTCGGGACCGGGCGCCGCGACGGACAGCTCGCTCTGGACCGAGCCGGGGCGGTCCACGAGGACGATCCGTGTCGCTCCCCCGGCGGCGACGGGTGGGTGAACTGGCTTTGCGACCACGTGCTCTGAGTTGAGCCACCCACCGAGACTGTCCGCAACGACGCCGGCAACATCCACCTCCGCGAGGTCACCAGCGACCACGAGAGTCGCGCCCAACGGCCCGACGTGGGCGCGGTGGAAGGCGACGATGTCGTCACGCGTGATGGCAGCAATCGACGCCGGCGTTCCGGCTGTCGGCCGGGACGCCCTCTCGGTGGGAGCCCACAAGTTCGCAGTCACCTCGCGGGCTCCTCGGTGCGGCGCGGACGCGCGCTCCTGCTCGATCTCCGCGAGGCGACTGCGCAGGATGCGCCGAACTTCAGCCTCGGGGAAGATCGGCTCCGCCACGGCCTGTCGCAACAGGTCGAGCGCCGTTGGTAGGAACCGTTGGGGAACGTCGAGGTCAACGCTGAGAGCTCCGTCGGTCACCGAGGCTCCGAGCACCATCCCGGTGCGCTCCATCAACTCGGCGAACTCATCGCTCGAATGACGTGCCGTGCCCTCATCGAGCAGCCGCGCCGTCATCGCTGCCACGCCCTCACGGTCAGCCGGCTCGTCCGACAACGCCAGCGGCACGACCAGACGCACGGAAAGGACGTATTGGCCGGGGACGGCATACGAAAGAAGGCGTATGCCGTTGTCCGTCACCGATTCGTTGGGCAGGGGGAACGCCCACGGCCCGGGAGGTGTGACCTCTGGCCTCGGGACAGCGACGGTGCTCATGCGACCTCCTCGCTCTCGTTGTCAGCACGGTAGGTGACCACTGCTCGACTCTCGGGCCGCAACCACGTTGCAGCGGCCGCCTGCACCTGTGCGGGCGTCACGGCACGCAGACGATCGAGGTGGGTGTTGATGAACGTGGGGTCCCCATGAAGAAGGGTGTAGTGCGAGAGGGTGTCCGCGCGTTCCTCCTGGCTGGCCAGCATCGACAACCACCCCCGCTCTGCCTGAGCAAGAGCGGCTTCCATCTCGGCCACCGTCGGACCCTCCAGGGCGAACCTCTCGAGTTCTTCGAGAACTGCGGCCTCCACGGCATCGGTGTCGGCTTCTGTGTCCACATCAACGACGATGAACCCGAGCGAGACGCCGTCGACGAACCCCCACGACGTGGCGTGCGCGCCCAGAGCAGTCTGCTCCTTGCGCACGAGCCGTCGCACGAGCCGTGAGGAAGCCAGCCCGCCCAGAGCGTCGAGGGCCAGGCTCACCGCGTTGAAGTCCGCGGTTTCGTCGACCGGGAGTCGGAAGGCGATGTGAAGGCGGTCGTTGGGCACGGACTCGCGACGCTCGACCCGCACGGGTTCGGAGAGTGGAGCAAGGGTGTCCACCGGTCCACGACGAGGTTCGGGGTGGGGCTCGATAGCACCGAAATAGCTTTCCACAAGGGCGAATCCGTCATCCGGGGTGACGTCGCCACACAGAGTGAGGACCGTGTTGTCGGGTGCGTAGTGACGCCGGAAGAAGGCGTGGACGTCGTCGACGCTGGCGGCGTCAAGATCCTCCATCGAGCCAATCGTGGAGTGGTGGTAGGGATGGCCGTCGGGGAAGACCGCGGCGTAGACGTCGATGAGCGCATTGCCATAGGGCTGGTTGTCGTAGCGCTGGCGCTTCTCCTCCTTGACGACATCCCGCTGGTTGTCGAGGTTGGCCTGGTTGACAGCGTCGAGCAGGTGTCCGTGCCGATCCGCCTCGAGCCAGAGGGCAAGCTCGAGGGCGCCCTTGGGCACCGTCTCGAAATAGTTGGTGCGGTCGAACCACGTGGTCGCGTTGAGTCGGCCGCCCTGAGCCATCAGCGCCTCGAAGTGCTCGCCACTGGCAACGCTGCGCGAACCCTGGAACATGAGGTGCTCGAAGAGGTGCGCAAACCCCGTGCGGCCCACGGTCTCGTGTCGCGACCCCACTCCCACCCAAATGTTGACGGTGACATTGGGAACGCTGGGATCCGGGGAGACGACGACACGCAAACCGTTGGTCAGCGTGTGCTCGTGGACCGGGTAGTCAAGCGGCATGCCGCCACCCTACGTCGCGCTGTGGACGCCCTCTTCGGCCGATGCGACCTGTGCGTTCGGCTCCGACAACCCGACCGCGTCGACGTAATCGGACTCCACCAGCGGAAGCTTCGGCAGGTCCTCACGAGCCATCTTGCGGATGATGTTGCGCGCCAAGATCTGCTGGGTGGTGACGGTGCGCTCCGAGCGGCCCCGGCCGATGAAACTGACCATCCAGTGCAGCAAAGTGGTGATGCGCTGCTTGAAGCCGATGAGATAGACGATGTGGATCCCGAGCCAGAGCAGCCAGGCGAGGAATCCAGAAAAGCGCAGCTTGCCGACACTGGCGACGGCGCTGAAGCGCGAGATCGTCGCCATCGAACCCTTGTCGAAGTAGGAGAAGGGCTCCAACGCTGGCTTGCCGTCGAGGCGCGCCTTGAGGTGCTTGGCCGCGTAGCGAGCGCCCTGGATGGCGACCTGGGCGACACCGGGTAGTTGGTCGAGCGAAGCCATGTCACCGACGACATAGACGTCAGGACGACCCGGAAGGGTGAGGTCAGGGTTGACCCTGACGCGCCCGGCGCGGTCCAGCTCGGCATCGGACTGCTCGGCGAGCATGGCACCGAGCTCGGAGCCCTGGACGCCCGCAGCCCACACCTTGGTGGCGGCCTCGATGCGGGCGTGCGTCCCGTCGGCCTTCTCGATATCGATACCCGTCGCGTCGACGCCCACGACCTTGGTCCCGAGCTCAACCTCGACCCCCATCTTGGTGAGGCGACGTTTGGCCGCATCACCGAGTCGATCACCGAACGCCTGCAGAACCTGTGGCGCAGCGTCGAGCAGCAGGATTCGCGCCTGACGCGTGTCGATGGTGCGGAAGTCACGCTTGAGCGTGCGCTGTGCGAGCTCGGCGATCTGACCAGCCATCTCGACCCCGGTGGGGCCGGCACCGACGACGACGAAGGTGAGGTATCGGTCCCGTTCTGCTGGGGCAGTGGCCAGCTCAGCCCATTCGAACGCACCAAAAATGCGGCCCCGCAGTTCGAGGGCGTCGTCGATGCTCTTCATACCCGGTGCGTACTCGGCGAACTGGTCGTTCCCGAAGTAGGACTGCCCGGCCCCGGCAGCGACGAGAAGCGTGTCAAACGGCGTCACCGTCTGGCGGCCGAGAACGTCACTGGTGACCGTCTTGGCCTCGAGGTCGATGGTGGTGACCGTCCCGAGGATGACCCGAGCATTCTTCTGCTTGTGCAGGATCTCTCTCGTGCTCGGCGCGATCCCGCCCTCGGAGAGGATGCCCGTTGCCACCTGATACAGCAACGGCTGGAAGAGGTGGTGGGTCGTCTTGGCCACCAAGGTGATCTCGACGTCGTCACGGCGCTTGAGCGCCTGGGTTCCGAAAAGCCCACCGAAACCAGAGCCGATGACGACGACACGATGCGGGGCCATGCTGTACCTCCTGGGCACCACCGCGTGGCGTGACGCGATGGGGAATCAAAAAAACGGCGAGTCGTCGGGTGACGACACGCCGTTGTGGTGTGAGGGCAACCACGTAGAACTGATCGCTGATTCCCATTCTATCGGATGTCGGTGACGGCAGCAGCCGCCTCGGACATGACGTTCCCCACCTTCAGCGAACCCCACCGCCGACAAGAGGCGGGATGTCGACCGGGCGCACCTTGCCCACGATCACACACGCCGCCGCCACCAGAGCGAAGGAGACGAGGGCGAGGCCATGCACTCGGTCCAGCGCAGGCACCCAGCGAGGGATGTGCAGAGCGAACAGCACGGTGAGGCTCCACCACGGCCACTTCCTGCGCGACCCCACGAGGTCCCACAGCAGGGCTCCTGCGACCAGTCCGGCTGTGTAGTACCGGTTGGTGCTCGGGTCAAGGGCCAGTCGGCTTGCCATCACGACCAGGGGAATCCCGGCGGCGCGCCCCCGCCAGACGGCAGCCGCTGCAAGACCGAGGCCCAGGATGGTCTGCAGCGGTCGGTCCCAGGGCGGGGTGCGGGGGGATGAGACCCCGAGAAAACGCAGCCCCGAGCGAGGACTGTTGGCGATGGTGAAGTGCATCGCCTGAACTGTCTGCGGGTCCACGAGAAAGAACGGCAGCCACGCGACCAGCACTCCCATTCCAGCAACCGTGAGAGCGACAGCGCGCATGCGGATCGACGGCAGCGCCAGGAGCACCATGGCGAAGGGAAGCGCCCAAGGCTTGGAGTCCACCGCCACCGCCACCGCCAGTCCAGCCCAGACCGTGTGCCGCGACTGGACCAACGCGAGTGCCGCGATGCCGAAGGCCAACGCCAGAACGTCGTCGAGGTGCGTCAAGCCAACTGCGGCGTACAACCAGATCGGTGCGAAGACCACGCTGGCCAGCAGGACCCGGCGATCGAGAGCGTGCGCCGCAGCATTGTCACGCACGCCCAACGCCTGTTGGGCGATCCGACGCACCAGGAGAACCACCACCACCCCCAACCCACTTCCCAGGAGCTCGGCTGCCTGTTGACCATGTCCCGCAGACAGTCGTGCCAGAGCCCAGGCGATTCCCAGAGCCAACGGGCCGATCTGGAGCACCGGGTGCTCCGCATACACGTGCAGGCCGCCCTGTGAGCCATCATCGAGATCGGACAACACCGTGGCCCCGGTGACGAAAAAGTGCCAGGACGCCCCGCCGTGCAGCGCCTGCCCGAGAAACCAAGCCGCCCACCACAGCATCACCAGGACCAGCCCCAGATGCGGCCGTCGGAGGGCGGTCGCGAAACGAGCGCCACTCACGCTGTGCCGCCCGAGGCGGAGATCCATGTCCATCACCCCTCGAGTGTGGATCTCGGCCGCTGAGAGAAGCCTGTGTCGCTCAGGAACTTCTCAGGTCCCAACCTCTAGCGTCAGGGTTGTGGATCCACCCTCAGAGACAGCAGGGACGCGCACCACATCGCCCGGTCCTCCCCGACGCACCATCTTGGCTGCTGGCCTGACGGGCATCTCGGGTGTGGCCCTGACAGGGTGCAGTGATCCAACCCCGAACTCACAAGCACCGTCTCGCAACACCCCGCACTCCCCCGCGTCCACTCGCTCCGCGTCCACTCGTTCCACGCCCAGCGCGACACCCCACCTGGACGGGCCTCCGCGCGTTGCCACGACGGCTGGCCCGGACCTCACCCATGGCCCCACGACTGGGCACCAGGTCGCTTTGACGTTCCACGGACAGGGGCCGATGGACATGGCCCACAGCATCCTCGACATCTGCGCCCGAGGAGGGGCCACGATCACCGTGTTCGCTGTGGGCACCTGGCTGGAACAGAATCCACGCATTGGCTCCGAGATCCTCGCTGGCGGCCACGAACTCGGCAACCACACGTGGAGCCACCAGCAGATGAAGCAGCTGACGTCGGCCCAAGCCACCGAGGAGGCCATCCGTGGCGCCCATGCGCTCGAGAAGGCAGTGGGGACGGCCGGGTGGTGGTTCCGCCCCTCCGGCACCCAGCACAGCACCCCGGTGATCCGGGCGGCTGCCACGGCGGCTGGCTACCATCGGTGCGTGTCCTACGACGTCGACCCCGAGGACTTTCGCGACCCGGGGGCAGCAGCGGTCCACTCACGCACCATGAAGTTTGCCCGCCCCGGATCGATTGTCAGCCTGCACTGTGGTCACCGAGGCACAGTGGAGGCGCTGCCAGCAATTCTGGCTGACCTCCGCAGAGACGGCCTCACAGCCGTCAATCTCTCAACCCTCGTGCGGGACATGTAGTGCATCCGGGGGCTTGCGCACAACAGACCCGGGGCCGCAGCGCGCTGACGCTCAGGTCCAGCCTGATGTTGGCCCTGGTCCTGGCTGCAGGTCTGGCGGGGTGCGCCGACCAGCCAGCCACACGGCATACCCAGCCTTCAGGGGTGGCAACAACGGCTCACGAAGTGGCAGACACCACCCGACCGGCCACCAGTGCGACGCCCACCCCAACGCCAGTGAACGTGTATGCCGCGGCCGGTGCTGGCGCGCTCGGAGCGGTCGCCCGGGCTGCGCGGCCGATGGTTTACGTGCCCAACACGATGAGCAACACGGTTCAGCTGATCGACCCGCACACCTATCGGGTCGTCGCTCGGTATCGCTTGCCCGCGGAACCCCAGCACGTGGTGCCGTCGTGGGACATGAAGACGCTGTGGGTCAATGCCGATCAGGGCAACAGCCTGACCCCCATCAACCCGGTGACCGGCAAAGCAGGACGCCCAGTGCCGGTGGATGACCCCTACAACCTGTATTTCACTCCGGACGGCAAGCATGCGCTGGTCATGGCCGAACGGTTGCGTCGCATCGATGTGCGTGACGCCCACACGATGAAGCTTCAGCACTCTCTGGCGGTGCCGTGTGCCGGGATCAACCACGCAGACTTTGCGGCCGACCTGTCGTTCCTCGTCGCGAGCTGTGAGTTCACGGGCAAGCTCTTGGTCATCGACAAGGGGGCAACCACGGTCCGCAAGGTGATCGACCTCAACACCGTGAAGACCCCCGGGGCCACTTCTGCTCACGACGCGATGGCGATGCGCGGGAGCCCCAAGAACGGACTGCACCCGGGTGCCAGCTCCATGCCTCAGGACGTGCGCCTGACCCCGGACGGTCGGAGCTTCCTGGTGGCCGACATGCTGCGCAACGGGGTCTGGGTGATCGACGCCCGAACCCTCGAGGTCGCCCGCTTCGTCCCCACCGGTCTCGGCGCTCACGGCGTGTGGCCATCGCGGGACGGCGCTCAGATCTATGTCTCCAACCGGGATGCGGGCACGGTCAGCGTGCTCGACGCTGCTTCGCTCACACTGACCGCGCTCTGGAAGATTCCCGGCGGAGGGTCGCCCGACATGGGGGGCGTCACTGCCGACGGGTCGCAGCTGTGGGTGGCCGGGCGCTACGACTCTGTGGTCTACGTCTTCGACACACGCACCGGCAGGGTGCTGCACAAGATCGCGGTCGACTCCGGCCCCCACGGTCTGAGTGTGTGGCCCCAGCCGGGGCGCTTCAGTTTGGGCCACACCGGCAACACCCGCTGACCCCACAAAAACCGCCACCGCCACCGCTCACGGAGCGTCGAGCCGGTACCCGTGTCCACGCAGGGTGCTGATCGTCGGCAGCCGAGCCGTCGGGGCCAACAGGCGGGCCTCGCCCAGCCGGCGGCGAAGCGAAGCCAACGTGACATCCAAAGTCTTGGTCGACCCGTGCCAGTTCTCGTCCCACACCTCGGCCATGAGCTGCTCCCTGGTGACCGCCTGCCCGGACCGCAGCGCGAGGGCGAGCAGCAGGTCAAACTCCTTGACCCGCAACGGAATCTCGATGGCGCCCATGTGACAGCGTCGGGATGCCGGGTCGACGGTGAGGTCCGCGATCTGCACGGCGGGCGCGTCCTCCTGGGCCGCGGGACGCCGTCGAAGGTGGGCACGCAGGCGGGCCAGGAGAACGGTTACACCGAAGGGTTTGGTCAAGTAGTCGTCGGCGCCAGCATCGAGTCCAGCGATGACGTCGATGTCTTCGTCCCGCGCCGTGAGCACCATGATGAGAAGGTCTGGCTGGCGAGCTCGCAGGGTGCGGGCAACCTCGAGACCATCCAGGTCGGGCAGCCCCAGATCCAAAAGCACCACGTCGGGCCTGACGGACTCGGCATCGAGCAGCGCCGATCCTCCCGTCCTGGACCACCTCACCGAGTACTGCGACGTGGCCCGAAGGCCGTCGACCAGGCGCGTGCCGATCCTGTCGTCGTCCTCGACGAGCAAAACCTTCACCTTGTCCGCGCCGACCATGGGTGCTCTCACGCACCCGATGGTAGGCGCGGCGCGACATGTGACGTCACAGGTCGCGGAGCTCTTCCACAGGAGGGCGGGACGAGGCCCTGGCTCCGAACAACGCTGCCGCACCGAGTGCACCGACGACCGCAAGGACGCTGGTCGTCAGGTATCCCACGGGTATCGCCATGGAGGAGGGTGGCGGGTCGAAAACCCCGGTGAGCACCTTGACCAGAACGAGGGACAGGGACCAGCCGATGAGGGCTCCGCCGATGAGGCCGCCCAGCAGGGTCACGGTGGCTTCGCTGAGCAAGAGTCGCTTTCGATCCCGTTGGCCCGCTCCGAGCACCGCCAGAATCGCCGTCCCGCGGCGCCTCTCGGCTTGGCCCACGCCCAGGATGATGGCGCCGGCACCAGCAGCCAGCAGGATGGCGAAGCTCAGCTCGAGACGAGTGAGTCCACGCAGGTTGACGGAGGTCAGACTCGACCCGACCTGAGCCCTGGTCTGGCTGAGGTCGGTGACCACCGGACCACCACCCAGTTTCGTGCGCAGGGCCGCGGCAACCTGCGCTTGTCCGCTGCCGCCGGTGTCCACGAGGAAAGAGCCGACCGCAGGTGATCCCGTTGCGCTCGCGACATAGCTGGCGTTGGCAACGAAGAAGCTGTCCTTGGGGGCGGTCGGGAACTCCTTGACCACACCGACAAAGTGGAAGGGGACGGTCTTGAGAGCCTTGGTCCGCTCGTCCTGGAGCCGCAGCCGCAGAGTGTCGCCGGGGCTCAGTTGGAAGTCCTTGACGGTCTCGGAGCTGACCAGGATCGAGTCCGGGTGGGCTGCCAGGGTCGACATGAACTGCTGCGCCGTGCCGCCTGTGAAGTACGAATCCTGCAGCGCCGTGACGTTGCGGATGGACTGCGGCTGGACCCCGTAGAGGTCCTGCAGGTCCGCGCCGACATAGGCGAAACGGTGCTGCAGCGGTTCGACGCCCCGCACTCCCGGGACTCTCGCCAGATCGGCGGCCTGAGCCGGCCCCACTCCGGCCCCGGAGGGTTCTGTGACCGTGACGTCGGCGCCGTTCGTGAGCTGGGCGTCAGCCTCGGCCTGTTGAGCGTAGGTCGCGTTGAAGGTGGCCGTGGAGGCCGCGAAGGACAGGGCAAGGGCCAGCAGGACGATCGACCGGGCGGTGACACGGTGTTGGCGTTGCATTCCTGCCGCGCCGACACCGGCCAAGCGACCGGCGAGCGGTGAAATGAGCCGGGTCACGAAGCCCCGACCACGCACCAGCACGAGGGTCGTGAGTCGCCAGAGCATGAGGGCTCCGCCCACCCAGAGCAGCGTTGGGCCGAGGAAGGCCCAAGAGGACACCGAGATGGTCGCGACTCCTTCAGGGGCGAGGACAAGGGCGTAGTTGTTGGCGCCCGAGGCCCAGAACACGACTGCGGCCCCGGCGAGAAGGAGCACATCCACGCCGTATCTCATCCACCATGGCGACCCCTCGCGACCGACCGACCGTCTGGCTGCCGAAACGCTGCCGCGACGAAGGTCTCGTGCCGCAGGAACCAGCACCGTGGCCAATGCCACGCACAGCCCGGCAAGCAGAGCGACCGCAAACCACCAAGTCGTCGTTGGCCCTGAGAGGAACGCCTTGGGGCCGAAGGCGAGTCGGCTCGCCACGACCGCGAGGCCCAAACCGAGGACTCCACCCCCGATGCCCACGACGGCAGCTTCGAGACCCGCGAGTCGCAAGACCTGCGAGGGCGAGAAGCCACGAAGGCGCAGCAGCGCCTGCTCACCGCGGCGACGCGTCGCGCCGGTCGCGGTCAGCGCCGACGTGAGCAGGGCTGCGATGAGGGACCCTGGGATGCCCAGGAAAAGGAAGAGCATTTGGGCGTATGCCGCGTCGCTGCGGGCTGCGTCCAGGGCGGCACCAAGGTTGTTGCCCACCAGAATCGCACCCGACTGACGCGCTTCGAGATTGTGACCTGCAGCAATGACCTGTTCATAGGCCGCGGCTGGATCCGTGGACACGTGCGCATCGCGGGCTACGTGAATCTGGACGGTCGTGGCCGCGGCAGCAGACGCCCCGTCATGCGCACCGAAGAGCGTGGCGAACGTGGCGGCCGGGACAAGGACCACGTTGTCGGGAGGGGCCGTGGGTTGCGACAGGGGCGGCGCGCCGACCTTTTGGAAGAGCGTGTCAGCCTGGGGCAGATCGACCACCCCGTCGACGTGAACCGACACCGCTGGGGCACCAGTTCGCTCGATCGTGACTGTTCCGCCGGGTTGCAGCCGCAGGTTCGAGGCCGTCTGCTGAGCGAGAAGCACACCGTCGCTCGCTCCGGTCAGACCGCGGATCTGCTGCGGGAAAGCCTTCTGGTAGCCCGGCGGCAGCCCAATCACGACCGCCGCACCTGTCGTCTGAGTCGATCCAGAAGATGCAGCAGACAGCGCCGGGATTCGCGCAAAGTCGACGGGAAGCGCCGTGGAGACCCCCGGGAAGGTGGAAACCGCGGACAACGCCGCCTGCGGGTCGGCGCCGGGCTGGACCTCTACCTGCCAGTCGGTTGCAACCGAGGTCGTGGCGCGGGCGGTCATGGTGGCTCTGGACGTGGAGAGGAACGAGCCGAGAGCCGCGATCATGGCCACCGACAACGCGACGCCCGCGGCCGTTGCCGCCAGCCGCCCGCCTCGTCGGCGCAGAAGTCCGGCCAGCCATAGACGGTTCATGATGCGTACTCCCTGTCAGCCGGAAGGGTGAGGCGCCCGTCGGCCATGACCCAGCGGGTGGTGAGGTGGGTCAGCACGCTTTCGTCGTGGGTGCTGATGACGAGGGCGGCGCCGATGTGGGTGACCGTGTCGACAAGCGTGGTGACCAGGCTTTGACCTGTGGCGTGGTCGAGTTGACCGGTGGGTTCGTCAGCCAGCACCAACCGCGGACGCTGGGCCAGAACGCGCGCCGCAGCTACCCGCTGGGCCTGTCCACCGGAGATCTCTTCTGGCAAGAGCGGCGCCAGCGTGGTCAGGCCGAGGAGGGACAAAGCCTCTTGGGCCCGCTCCGAGCATTCCTGGGGATCCAGCCCTTGAAGGACCAGCGGCAGTGCAACGTTCTCGCGGACATCCAGCGTCGGGATCAGGCTCGGGCTCTGGAAGACCACGCCGATCTCATGAACTCGCTGCGCGGGATCCTGCGACAGCGCGGGCCACGTAACCGTCCCCGCGGTCGGCAGTTCAAGCCCGGCCAGCAGGTGCAGCAGAGTCGACTTCCCGGAGCCCGAAGGTCCGACCAGTGCCACAAGGTCGTCGGGCGACACCGAGCAACTGGATCCGTGCACGGCTACCAGAGCAGACGGCCCTGTCCCGAACGTGCGAGCGACGTTGTGGCACACCGCCAGAGGCTCACTGACAGTCATGCTGCAACCTGCCCGTCACGCAAGTGGATGACGCTGTCAGCCACCCGCACCACGGCCGGGCTGTGGGTCACGATGAGCAGTCCGGTGCCCGCAGTGGCTCTGGCGCGAAGAAGCTCCAAGATGGAAGTCTCGACGGCGCCGTCCAGTTCACCGGTGGGTTCATCGGCCAGGAGCACGTCGGGAGTGTTCGCCAGTGCCACCGCCAGACCGGCGCGAGCGAGCTCTCCACCCGACAGCTCGCTGGCGTACGCGTTCGCACGGTCGCGGAGCCCAACCCCCTCAAGGAGTTCCTCCCTCCCCAAGACGCCACTCTCGAGGTTGAGCTGCTGAGCAAGGCGAATGTTCTGCGCCACCGTCAGGTGCGCCACAAGGTTGCGCGTCTGCATGAGAACGCCGATGCGCCGGGCCCGGATTCTCGCCCTGTCCGCCTCTGGCCGGTGGGTGAGCTGCTCCCCGCCGACCAGGACTCGACCGCCGGCAGGTTCGTCAAGTCCTGCGAGGCAGGACAGCAGTGTGGATTTGCCAGATCCGGACGGTCCCACCACCGCAAGTACCTCGCCGGGGGCCACGGTCAGGGAGACTCCCCGCAGCGCGAGAGTCTCTTCCCCTCCCGCTCGATAGAAGCGATACAGGTCTTGGGCCTCGAGGGCGGCAACCTTGTCCATCAGGACCACCGCACGGACTCGGACACGGTCTTCCACGGGTCCACGTTGTCAGCGTTCACCGGTCCCGAGAGGGTGAGGTCCAATCGCTGCCCGGCGTGGAAGTAGACATATCGTTCGAACGCATCTCGGACGACTTTCCCCGTGACCTCGTTGGGAGCCGAATCCCCCTGATAGGTCAGCAGGATCGCGGAGCCACCTGCCCGTTGCACGGTGCTCACCTGGCCCACGGAGAACTTGGGGACCGATGACCGCAACGCGGCAACGTCGGCCGTCCTGACCGAGGCTGGGCTCGGCGCCGAACCGGCCGGCGCGACATGGATCGTGATGGAATTGAGCTTGTCGGTGAAGACGATGTCTCCGGACGTGGTGGATCGTCCCCAGCCCTCGGGAGTCTTCACAGTGACATGGGTGCCGGGGGGCGTGAAGCCCACAAAAAGTTGATTGTCAGGGATGTCGCCAGGCGGATTTGATTCGGTGGCAACAGGATTCGCCGCCTTGGGTGCTGTCGACGACGAACTGGTCGTGGCGGCGCGCGGGGCAGTCGATCCTGACGAAGATGTGGTCGATGCCGCGGGGGCGGCCGGCGCTGCGGTCTGGCTCCCCCCCGAACAACCGGACAGGAACAGCGTCAGCGCTGCCGCGGGTGCAATCGCAGTACGGACCTGCATTCGTGGATACGTCTTCATGAGCTGCTCCCTCGGTTGATGCCGTGTCCATGACGCTAGGCAGAGGTGGGCAAAGCCTTGGGTTGGGCGGGGTTACAGGACGGCAAAACTTGTGGGCGATACACTCCGACGGCGCTGTGTCCGTCCCCTTGGGTGGAGACTGGCCAAGTGCGCACAGCTGTCAGACGCGTCGCGATCACGGTCGCTCTCGTCGCCGTGGTCCTCCTCGGGCTACCCCTTGCGGTCGCGGTGCGCACCGTGGTCCTCACCGAGGAACGCCTCGAACTGACCACTCTTGCTACATCAGCCACCGCCCGGGTGGGTACGGACACCTCGCCGAAGGACCCGATCGAGTTCCCGGAGACAGAGTCCGGAACCCTGATCGGTCTATATGACACCACCGGCACCCTTACATCGGGTGACGGTCCGCCTGCTGCCGCGACCACCGCGCGGCGCGCAGCCGCTGGCGCAGTGACGGACTCGCGGGTGAACGGCTGGACCATCGTCGCGGTGCCCATCGCGTCGCAGGAACGCATCGTGGGGGTGGTGGCCGTTGCCGCCCCGACCTCCAATACCTGGAGTCGCACCATCGAGTTGTGGACCGCACTCGCCGGCGCCGCGACCCTCGCTCTCGGTGCCGCCCTCATCGTGGCCAACCGGCGGTCGGCCACGCTCAGTCTCCCCATCGAGAACTTGGCCGAGGTGTCCCAACGCGTCGCGGCCGGCGACTTGACGGCTCGGGCGTCTCCGAGCGGCATACCCGAGCTCGACCTTCTTGCGCAGGCACAGAACGACACGGTTGCGGCAATCGCCGAACTCCTCGAACGCGAGCGCCGGTTCACCACGGATGTGTCGCACCAACTGAGGACGCCCTTGGCGCGCCTCGAACTCACGCTTGAGGCAGCGCGCCGGGAGACAACACCTGCGGCGAGCACGAACCTGGATGAAGCCGTGGCCGAGGCAGCCATTCTGACGACCATCGTCACCGACGTGTTGCACCTTGCCCGGGGGCCCCAACGCGCCTGGTTCCGTTCGGCAGACGCCCCGCTCGGATCGGTAGCCGCCGCCTCCACCCACTCCTGGGGTGCGGCGTTCGCCCGCAGCGGTCGACGCCTGAGCCTCTCCATCCCCGACGATCTGAGCGACTTCCCGGTGCCGTTCGCTGTGGCAAAACAGGTGCTCGACGTCCTTATAGACAACGCCCTGCTCCACGGCGTCGGGACTGTTCGGATTGCCGCCCGAGAGTTGGGTGACAGTCTTGCCTTCGACGTCATTGACGAGGGTCACGTGACCCAGCCAGAACGCGAACTCTTCGAGCGCGGAGGGTTCAGCGCAAATGGCCACGGCATCGGGCTGCCCGTCGCCCGCGAACTCGCCGAAGCCTGTGGAGGTCGCCTCGTGCTGGGCAGGAGGGACCCCACCACCTTCACGTGGCTGGTCCCCCTCTCAGACTCCGAGAACCAGTAAGAACCGCGAGGCAGATCTCCATGGCGGCGCGGCAGTGCCTCAGCTCCCCAGCGCTCCCTTGAGCACGGAGAAGTCCCCAGTCCCCAGGACGATCCAGACGAGCAGCCGGCCCTGCGTCACGGGCGCGAGACCGCCGAGGACCAAGCTGTCCAGAATGATTCCCATTCCGGCCAGTGGTAGCCGCGAGCAGTCGACGAGGAACTCGACAGTCCGCATAGCCGGAGCCGCCGCGCTCTCAGAATGCGACGGAGGAAGGTGGACCGGATTCTTCACTGACTGTTCAGGTCTGGAAATGCCTTCAGGCTCGGAGATCAGTGATCTCCGAGCCTGAATTGAGTAGCGGGGGCAGGATTTGAACCTGCGACCTCCGGGTTATGAGCCCGGCGAGCTACCGAGCTGCTCCACCCCGCGTCGGGTGAGTGGCCTTGCGGCCTCTCGGTATCCCCTAGGTTACGCGACGGTGGCGCGAGCGCCAAATCCG